>CAYUZB010000008.1:0-17226 GCA_964449565.1 uncultured Granulosicoccaceae bacterium
CCTCTGTAAGTCCAATCCACTCATGCCAGGCATGCGAACGTCAAGTATCAAGCAGCCGCAACCGGGGCCTTCGATATTGTTGTTATCAAGAAACTCTCTGGCGGTCTTATATGCTTGTACTTCGAACCCTTCCTGTGACAGTGTTCTAGTCAAACCCTTCCTTACATCACAATCGTCATCAACCACGTATACGCAATCTTTATTCATAATTCAATTGAACTCAATTCAAACTGGCAATGTAAATTTGAATACGACTCCTTCGCTAGTGTTTTCGTCGACCCATAGTGTGCCGCCATGTGCTTCCACTATAGACCGACTGATCGCGAGCCCCAAGCCCATACTGTCCTTTTTGGTAGTTTGAAAAGTAGAAAATAGTGTTTTTTGTATCTTCGAAGAGAGGCCTGGACCGTTGTCTTCTACTGAAACACAAAGAGCATTTTTTGGTGTCAGTTCGGTTCGAATAGTCAAACGCTTTGTCGCTGAATCCAAAGTGCTCATTGCTTCTACGCTATTGCGTTCCAGATTAACCAATACCTGTTGAATCTGTATTGGATCAACGACGACTTCTGGAATTTCATCATCCAGTAACAGGATTATATCCACGCCCTTTTCCCGAGCATCAGGATGTGTCAAGCGTATTGTTTCTTTTATTAAATAATTGATGTCAGTGGCCTCACGTTTATCTTCGTCCTTTTGCGTAAAGCGACGCATACTACGGATAATATTTCCCGCACGTTGTGCCAAATTATAAACATCATCCAGTGTCTCAATAAGTTCACTATCGGGACGGTCACTAGACTTGATCGAAGTCAGTGCTGCATGACAATTGTGTGATATCGCAGTGAGCGGTTGATTCAATTCATGCGCCAATCCTGTCGCAAGTTCGCCAGCACTCGTCAACCTGGAAAAATGTGCCATTTCAGCTCTGAGATTGCTATCCCTAGTCTCAAGATACTTTCTTTCGGTAACGTTTTTGTGAATCAACAAAGTGTGAGATTCTTCATTACTGACAAAAGGTATTGCAGAAACTTCTATCCATTGTTTGTCATCAGATGATCCTAAAAGGTACTCTTTTGCTTTCAGCTCTTTCTGATGTTTTTGAGCAGTATCAATTTCAGACAAAACATCCTTTCCTCCTCGCATTTCTTTATCAATCAATTCGCCATAAACTGTATCAAAAGAATATCCAACTCCCCCATTTCGATATTCCTCACTTTTGTCACTGACAAGCTTTTGCCATTGTTTGTTCGTTGCTGCTATGGCTCCCTTGGAATTTATCATTGCGATGTTTTCGGGTATCGCATCTAATGTTTTTCTCAATATATTCGCAGATTCCAGCAACGCTTTCTCAGCCTTTTCTCGCCCTTTGGTTTCTTCTTTGATTTTTCCTAAATTTTGATAATATTGATTAATGCCGATCCTTGCTTGCAGGTTTCTTTGGCGTATAAGCAACATGAATATCAAAGAAACGAGTACAGCGAAACTTGCGAGCAATGCAAGCAAAGAGTCTCTGAAATCGCTTATCTCATTCCGTTGTTCGAAAATCAAGGAATTGGCAATTTCATCAGTTTCTCTAGCAATTTGACGTATAAATGAAATTCTATCGCCAAGTCGTTTTGCTGCTAGATCTAACACGAAGTCATTGTCATGTGCATAGTTTCCAAAGCCGTGTAATAACCATTCGTTTACGTCTTCAATTACTGGCTTTACATAGGCATGTGCCTTTGCTGCCCCGTCCAGGCGTTCGAAGCTGTATTGTGAACGCATTTTCTCAAGTTTTTCTGAAACTTCCTGGAGTGATTCTTCAACTCTATCGCGGTGTTCTGGTGACTTGAATTGTTGGTACTTTGTAACGGCCATAGAAACGTCGGAATATTCATGAATCAGCTCCGCTACATCTTGTTGTTGCTCAAGAACTTCTTCAGCCAATGCTTCACTGATCGTGGTTGTAGCTTGGTGAACAAATCTATATAACAGAATACCAGCTACTAATAGCAACAAAAATATAGCAACCGTCCAAAGACGGTTGCTATATTTAGAAAATAGATTAGAGGCTGAGTTGTCCAAGGTTATTCGCTAATAGACAATTTTTTAACAACCATATTCATTTCATTGTAAAAACGAATAGCTCCTGGGTGTAGCGGTATGCTCACCCCTTTGATCGCATTCTCTAAAGAAATCGCTTTCCCTATAGGATGGCCTTTGCCAAGCCTAGTTCTTGTCTCTTTACTCCATAGCGTTTTGGATATCTGGTATACGATCTCATCGCTTAGATTTGCGTTAACGATAAATTGAGCAGAAACAGATAGGGTATTTATATCACTGCTGTTTTTGTAAGTGCCAGCTGGCACTGTATCTGTTGAAAAAAATGAATGTTCATTTACCAATTTTTCAACCACGGGCCCGTCAATCGGGATAATGGTTGCAAGCTCTTCATAGGCAAGGTCAACAACTTGCTGTACTGGATACCCTGCTACTAATATAAATGCATCCAAAGTGTCATTTTTGAATCTTTCTATTGCATCATTAGGTTTAAGGTATACAGGTTCGATGTCATCGAGTTCAATGCCGAAAGCAGAAAGTACTAGTTTTACATCGAACAGAGTGCCCGACCCGAATTCGTCAATAGACACCTTACGCCCTACCAGATCATCAATTGACTTTATACCACTGTCTTTGCGCGCAACCAGGTGAATACTTTCAGAGTATAGGGAGGCAATCGTTCTTATAGATTTTTTTGGTTTCATATCACTAAATGGGCCTGTGGCATAAAATGTCCAGTGCGCGACATCTGCCTGTGATAACCCTGCTTCGAGCAGACCGTTTTCGATATCGCTTACATTTGCCACCGAGCCATTTGACCGCTGAGCTATAGCGACGACCGTCTTTTTTTGACCGACTTCATTCCTCGTTTGTAAATCTGCATTGGTAATCGCTTGTGAAATTAGCGATCCGATAGGGAAATATGTGCCCGCACTACCTCCAGTGCCGATCCGGAAGACAATCGACTCGCCGAATGCTGAAGGCACATTGAGTATGACTGTCATTATCGTGAAGAATATTATTGGGCGTATTCTCTTGATTGACATTGTTTTATGTGACCGTTTTCTTTTGGCGAGGTACAAATCAGTTGTAAATTTCTTACGAACAACGATTTTCAGCTATCTATTAGTATGAATCAGATAACACAAAATGAATATCGATGTGTATCGGAATACCAGTGTCACAAGACGATAGGACTGGTTCTGTCCAAACCATTTGTGCCGGACGATTTAGAATCGAGCGACCAAATTGTATTAACAAATCTCTCGTTTCAACACGAGAATTCGCTTTCGGACTGGATACACACCTTATATCATATCGATTTCTAATCGTATCGATCTTTGGCCCTATAGATAGTATTTCTAAGAGGCGAATCAGGTCGACAAATCAGGCGGTGTAGCGACAGGAGTCATCGGCGAAGCACTACTGACATAAGCTGCTTCAACCAGTGCCATGGTAAACCAGGCATCTTGTACAGAACTGATTAACTGTGATTCCTCGCCATTAACAAAGCGTTGCAGTTGCAGCATTCTGCCGACAAATGCATCAGGAAACCATTGCCCTGCTAGTTCTATTTGTTCCCAGTTTCTGTTATTACCAGAATTGATCCACAATTCATCTAATTCCCCCGCTGGGTAGTCAAGGTTGACGCCCATTTTCATGTACGCGGCACCTTGAGTGCCGCAGATTCTGAACTCACTAGCTTGAAATTTACGTCCGAAATAATGATTATGATTGATCGACAGATTACAGCGAACCTGGTTACCGTAATCCAGCATAGCGGACGTTCGGGTTTGTGACATTTGGCTGGATGGGTGCCCCATCGAGCGAGCGTGAATTCCTGCGGGATTCCCCAGAATAGAGCGAATCAAGTCCAGGTAATGTATAGAGTGCAAGGTGATTTCTACGCGTGGCAAACCTTCCAGAAATTTCCACAAGTGCCAAGGGGTGTCCAATGCCAACAGGCCATCAAAGTCCACTATAGTGCCCAGGACTCCTGAGTCGATTGCTGATTTCAGCGCCAGTGACATCGGAGCAAAGCGAAGCTGAAAGTTGACCGCCGCCTTGAGCTGTCTTTCGGTACACAGCTTTAGAATTCGACTTGCATCATCCAGATTCTCACCCATGGGCTTCTGAATAAGCACAGGGGCGCCAATGGGCAATTGTTTCAGGATCTCTGTATGGGCCGCTGGAGGTGTTGCCAAGTCGAAAATCACGTCCTCATGCCCGATTGCTTCATCTAACGTTTGATAGGCACGACAGTTCCATTTTTCAGCCAGTGATTCGGCTTTCACAAGATTTGGGTCGTATATCCCATAAACAGTAAGACCTGCTTTTCGATAAGCTGGCATGTGAGCATCAGCGACGATCGAGCCAGCGCCGATGATGACAATAGGTCTGGGGCGTTGTGTTTTGGGCCATGTTTGCTGAAACTCGATCATGTCATTTGATTCTGTACAAAGCGAGCCTGCAAATTGATAAATGATCCCTGCATTAATGCACCGGTAAATAAACTTTTCTGTAAATTTACTTGTTGCCCTTTTATTCTGCGTAGGCAAATCCTAGATAAAAAACTTCACTTCATTGCTCATTAAACAAACCTGTATTTAGGGATTGTCAAAAGCGTTATAAATTAAAAAATCGGTAGCCAACACCGTATTTACTCGACCTAGAGGAACTGCCTGATCTTCCAATGCACGCTAAATATAAACTATACTTTCAATAATATTCAAGTATAAAAATTAAACGCCTTACCGGACTCTAGAGGTCTATTGATGATTATCGATACTCACTTGCACCTGATATACCTGGACAAACTTTCTTATCCTTGGCTCGATAACGTTGCAACATTACGAAAAGACGCAACACTTGACAACTACACAACGGTCGCCAAGAGAGTCGGAATCACCGGTGTCCTGCACATGGAGGTAGATGTCGCAGAGAGTGATATCGAAGCCGAAACCGTGATGGTCGGTGAATTAATGTCGAGCGATGATTGCTTACTCAAAGGTGCGATATCAGCTTGTCGGCCGGAATCAAAAGGCTTTTCCGAATTTCTCGAGAGAAGCTTGGAAAATAATAAGATAAAAGGTTTCAGGCGTGTTTTACACGTAATGCCAGATGAGCTTTCCACGACAAATGTGTTCCGCGAAAATATAAAGCAATTGTCAGGTACTGGATTAACCTTTGATATGGTCTTTAAGGCGGCGCAACTGCCACTAGCGATCGAACTTGTTGATTATTGTCCTGACGTTACCTTCGTTCTTGATCATTGTGGTGTGCCAGACCTGAATGAGCAATCACTTGAGCCTTGGCTGTCTCATATGAGGGAGCTATCGAAACGGGATAATGTTTACGCAAAGATTTCCGGTGTCATTGCATACGGAAATCATGATACCTGGTCACTTTGCGATATCAGGCCTTACGTCGAACATACGATAGATGCATTTGGCTGGTCGCGTGTTTTATGGGGTAGTGACAGCCCGGTTTGTACATTGGCAGGTCAGATAGAGACATGGGTAGCTGCCACTCATGCGTTGCTGGATTCCTGCTCGAAGGACGAAAAAGCAGCCTTGCTACATGACAACGCTGCATCATTATGGTCATTACCTGTCAATAACTCTCACCCGTGAGTAATACGGCTCAAAAATATTTTTTGACTGCACAACAGGTGGCAGATTATTGGGATGACGGTTTTCTGTTCCCATTACGCGTTCTATCCATGGAACAAGCCTCCGACTTTCGGATGCAACTTGAAATTATCGAACGTGATCATGCAGACAATCGTTCACTCCCTAGGCCGTTAAGTGATTATATACGTACCCATTCAGACGTCATTATGCCGATGGCCGCTGAGTTAGCGTTACAGCCAAGCGTGCTTGATGCGGTGGAATCCATTATTGGTCCTGATCTGATGATTTGGGGTGCGGACTTTTTTATCAAGGAAGCTGACTCACCCATGCGGGTATCCATGCACCAGGATCTGACCTATTGGGGCTTCGGGGAAACTTCTGAGCAAGTCACCGCATGGATTGCCCTAACCCCGTCTACAGTTAAATCTGGTTGTGTTGATCTCGTGAAAGGAAGTCACAAGAATCCAATTTTGCCGCACACCGATACGCTCGCAGCAGATAATCTACTTTCCAGAGGCCAAGAAGTTGAAGTCGATGTGCGCGATGAAGATCGAACGCATGTTGTACTTGCCCCTGGGGAGATGTCCTTACATCATGGTCTAGCCATTCATGGTTCTAACCCAAACGAATCGAATGATCGAAGAATTGGCTTTGCAATCCGCTACATCAGCCCGGATGCCAGGCAAAGTAGTGCTCGTCGTGAATACGCGATACTTGCGCGTGGAGTTGATCGATCGAACAGCTTTATTCACTATGCACCACCAACATCTCTGTTTTCGGCATCCAGCTTGACACTGTATGAAGAGATAAAGACTGAGCAATCCAAGGTACTTATGGCTGATATGAAAGAGCTCGACGTAAATTCATGACTGCAGCTATCACAATACTTGATGTCGTTGTCGAAGATATTCGGGTTCCAACATCGGACACTCTGCTCGGCTCTGACCCGTTCCATCGTAAACCTGATTATTCCGCGGTCATCATCTGCGTAAAAACTGACGCGGATATCGAAGGAAACAGCATCGTATTCAATATAGGAGCGGGTAATGACTGGATTGCCTATGGCGTAAATGACTTGGCTTCCCTTCTTACAGGAAGAACGCTACAGGAGTTCATGAACGCTCCCGCCTTGCTGCCACAGATGATGATCGAACATCATCAAATGCGTTGGCTGGCGGACGGCGTATTTCGTATGTCAGTTGGTGGCTTGGTGAACGCGCTTTGGGACTTGTGGGCTAAGGTTGAAGGTAAACCATTATGGGAGCTACTTACCGACCTGCCACCGGAGACTATTGTTTCATGTGTAGATTGGCGCTACTTGCGGGACGCGCTGACACCCGGAGAGGCACTTGAGATTTTGAACAAGGGTCGCTTGGGCGTTGGCGAACGTAAAGCACAAATGCGCGCACAAGGCCCTGAAGCTTATTCCACGTCGGGTTGGCTCGGCTTGAGTGATCAGCAAATTTCAGAGCATATAACTACTCTTCAAAAACAGGGATTCCGTCATTTCAAATCAAAGGTGGGCGGTAATCTTGATCAAGATATTGAAAGGCTTGGATTTTTACGAAGCATCTTGGGAGAAGATGCCAGTTTGATGACAGATGCAAATCAAATCTGGGGCGTTAATGAGGCCATTGAATGGATGGGTCAATTGAAAGAATTTCGCCCCTATTGGATTGAAGAGCCCACGGCTCGCGATGATGTGCTCGGCTTCGTCAAAATCCGCGACGCTCTGGCAAAATACGGGATCGGTGTCGCCGCCGGCGAGCAAGTGCCCTCACCCATTATTTTTAAACAGCTACTCAAGTCCGGTGCACTGACACATTGCCAGATAGATGCAACTCGACTGGCCGGGGTTAATGACGTGATCGCTGTCATATTGATGGCTGCCAAATTCAACGTTCCGGTCTGCCCACATGGTGGCGGGATTGGTCTGTGCAACATGATTCAGCACTATAGTATTTGGGATCAGCTTGCCGTATCGGCACAAAGCGATAACCGGATCGTTGAGTATCTGGACTTTCTCCAGGATGGCGTCTTTGAAACGCCTGTGGCGGTCAAAGATGGATGCTACGTCACCCCTACCCAGGCGGGTTGGGGCCTTGAGATGAAACCAGATTTTATTGAACGACACCGGTTTCCGGACGGTCCGATATGGAGCAATCGTACAGGGCCCATTGGAACATTATTTCTGGCTTAAGCGTCCATTATGAATTGACTGCTTTTTTTGTCATTTTTTGACTCGCCAAATACTCATCATAAGTGCCAACATAGTTAACCAGTTGCTTGTCAGTTATCTCAACTATCTGAGTTGCAAGCGAAGAGACAAACTCTCGATCATGACTGACAAAAATAATAGTCCCTTCGTAGTGATCAAGCGCAAGGTTCAGCGCTTCAATTGCTTCCATATCCATATGATTGGTTGGCTCATCCAGAATCAGCACATTCGGTGAAGACATCATCAATTTTCCAAAGAGCAAGCGGTTCTTTTCCCCACCTGAACAGACTTTTACAGGTTTCTTAAAATCATCCGATGAAAACAGAAGCTGGCCCAAAGTCGCTCGCACGATTTGATCATTGTGTGAAGCTTGGCGCCACTGGCTCATCCAGTCAAACAAACTGATGTTGCTATTGAACTCGTTGATATTATCCTGCGGACAATAGCCTAATTTAGCGTTTTCAGACCATTGAATTGTCCCTGTATCCGTTGGTATTTCATTCATCAAGCAACGTAGCAGAGTACTCTTGCCAACCCCATTTTCGCCGATAATCGCAAGTCGAGCGCCGGCTTCTAGCATAAGATTTCCATTTTCAAACAAAGGGCCTTCGTCAAATCCTTTCGATACGTTTTCTAGAGATATCGCTTGTCGAAACAATTTCTTTTCTTGCGAGAAACGAATGTAGGGGCTCACGCGGCTGGAACGCTTGATGTCAGCGAGCTGTATTTTCTCGATCTGCTTTGCACGGGATGTCGCTTGCTTTGCTTTTGACGCGTTGGCTGAGAATCGACTGACAAACTGTTGAAGATCAGCTATTTGGGCTTTTTTCTTACTGTTTTCATTTTGCAATAATTCTCGTGCCGCCGTAGACGCGATCATGAAATCATCGTAATTACCTGGGTAAACTCGGAGTTCGCCATAGTCGATATCCGCCATGTGCGTGCAGACCGTGTTTAGAAAGTGACGATCATGAGAAATGATGACGATAGTGCTTTTTTGATTACTCAATACCCCCTCAAGCCAACGGATAGCGTTGATATCCAGATTGTTCGTTGGCTCATCGAGCAAGAGAATGTCCGGTGATGCAAACAGGGCCTGGGCCAGCAGCACGCGTAATTTCCAACCTGGCGCGACATCACTCATTGGTCCGAAGTGCAACGAAACATCAATACCTGCTCCACTTAAAAACTCGCCTGCCCGACTTTCAGCGGTGTAGCCGTCCATCTCTGCAAATTCGATTTCCAACTCGGCGACGCGCATTCCCTCGTCTTCGCTCATTTCAGGTAATGCGTAAAGTCTGTCGCGCTCCTGCTTTACCTTCCACAGTTCGGCATGACCCATAATGACCGTATCGATTACGGTAAATTCTTCGAATGCAAATTGATCCTGATTCAGTTTTCCAATGCGCTCATTAGGCGTTATGGACACATTTCCAGAGGTCGGCTCGAGATCGCCAGACAGTATGTTCATGAACGTGGACTTGCCACAGCCATTGGCACCTATCATTCCATAGCGATTACTCTCACCAAATTTGACAGATATATTCTCGAACAGCGGTTTGGTGCCGAATTGGACGGTTACGTTAGCAGCAGAAATCAAGGATTGGACCCATGTTGGGCACGCACGGGTGCCGAGAAAGAAGTTAGCCCGCTAATTTAACACGTCAATCCTGTCCCGTCCCTCATAGTGGCCTATTACTGGGCTAATCTGGCTTCTAAGATAGCACCAGCAGCGCCACGTTTAACAGGAATAGGCGTACCTCCTTTTCCCTCTCCCAGTACGGCTGTTCAGATGATTGTTCCCAGGCTCTGTACAGCTCTGGAAGCTCTGTTTGGCCTGAATTGATCAGCGCTGGGCGCCGATAGGAGGTCCGGAATTTCGTGAAAAGGACACCAATGCACACCTCACGACGGAATGAGTGCTAAAAAGTATCTGAGGCAATCAGCTCTGGGGCATGCGGAGCTGGGCAGACTTAATTTCGCAACTGACAACACGGTACGATATTGTCTACATTCTAGGTCGTCTGAACATACCTTCGCTGCATGACAATTTCTCCCACAATGCTAACGAGTCTCTGACATGTCACCTGATCCACTGCTACAACCCTTTCAGCTCAAGCACCTGACTTTGAAAAATCGGATCATGACAACCAGTCATGAGCCTGCTTACCCGGTGGCTGGCATGCCTACCGAACGCTATCGTGCGTATCACGAGGAACGCGCCAAAGCTGGCGTTGCGCTTGCGATGACTGCAGGATCAGCTGCTGTTAGCCGTGACTCGCCACCCGTCTTCAACAATGTATTGGCATATCAGGATGAAGTGGTTCCCTGGATAAAGGACCTTACCGATGCGTGTCATGAACACGGCTGTGCCGTAATGATTCAATTGACCCATCTGGGACGTCGTACCACATGGAATAAAGGCGATTGGTTACCCAGCGTATCCTCTTCACGACACCGAGAACCCGCGCATCACCATTTTCCAAAACTGATTGAAGATTGGGACATTGAACGAATCGTTTGTGATTTTGCTGACGCGGCGGAACGCATGCAGGCCGGTGGCATGGATGGAATCGAGCTGCAAGTCTATGGTCATTTACTGGATCAATTCTGGTCACCACTGACAAATGATCTCGAGGGTGAGTACGACGCTTCATCTCTGAACAACAGATTGCGCTTCCCTATGGATGTTCTATCGGCCATTCGCAAGCGTGTTGGGAACGAATTTATCGTTGGATTACGCTACACCGCTGATGAGATGCAAACAGGTGGTATTAGTGTGGAAGAAGGGTTGGAAATATCAAAACTACTGGCCAATTCCGGCCAAGTCGACTTCCTCAATGTAATCCGCGGACGCATTCATACTGATCCCGCCATGGTAGAAGTTATTCCGATTCAGGGAATGCCCAGTGCGCCACACCTGGATTTTGCTGGAAAAGTTAAAAAACTTACCGGTTTGCCGACCTTTCATGCCGCGCGAATTCCAGATGTGGCAACGGCTCGTCATGCTATCTCCAATGGATTACTGGATATGGTTGGAATGACCAGAGCGCATATGGCGGACCCCCACATTGTTAAAAAAATTATTGAGAAAAAGGAACAGGACATCAGACCTTGTGTAGGGGCGACTTATTGTCTGGATCGTATTTATCAAGGCGGTGAAGCATTGTGTATTCACAATGCCGCTACCGGCCGTGAACTAACAATGCCTCATGAGATAGCAACGGCTACAGTGCGAAAAAATATTGTTATCGTTGGCGCCGGACCTGCGGGTCTTGAAGCTGCCAGAGTTGCAGCTGAGCGCGGACATAAAGTTAGTGTTTTTGAAGCCGCATCTGAGCCAGGAGGTCAGATAAGATTGACCGCCAGAAACCCACGCCGCTCAGAGATGATATCCATCATTGATTGGCGAATGACTCAATGCATGGAAAAAGGTGTTGAGTTCCATTTCAACGTACTGGCAGATGTCTCAGATGTCGAAGCACTTGAACCCGATGTTGTAATCGTTGCAACTGGTGGTTTACCCGATACCACATTGTTCGAACAGAAAATAGCATTGGAAAATGTTGTTACCAGCTGGGACCTCATTGCAGGAGATGAGGTAACAGCAGAGGAGAATGTGCTTATATACGACGAAAGCGGTGACCACCCTGGCCTTCAAGCAGCTGAGGTGGCTGCTAACGCAGGTGCAACGGTTGAAATCATGACACCGGATAGAACCTTTGCACCCGGAGTAATGGCGATGAACTTAACGCCTTACATGAAAGCTCTACAAGATAAAGACGTTACATTTACCGTCACTCGACGGTTGCTTGATGTTCAACGAGATGGGAATCGCCTTAAAGCCACAATCGGTACGGATTACAGTGGCCATACAACAACTGCGCACTACGATCAGGTTGTTATAAATTATGGTACTCAACCGCTCGCAGACTTGTACTTCGATCTGAAACCACGTTCAATCAATGGTGGCGCCGTGGATCACGATGCTTTGCTGCTGGGTCGTCCACAGTCAATCGTTAAAAATGCCCAATCGAAATTCAATCTGTATAGAATTGGCGACGCAGTTTCCTCTCGAAATACACATGCAGCAATTTACGATGCACTACGCCTGGTAAAAGATATATAACTTCATTGCTGAGTTTTATTTTACTAATTACCTGACAACTCATTTTTCAATTCATCCTTGTTAATCAGATTCTGA
Source organism: uncultured Granulosicoccaceae bacterium (assembly GCA_964449565.1). GTDB lineage: Bacteria > Pseudomonadota > Gammaproteobacteria > Granulosicoccales > Granulosicoccaceae > Granulosicoccus. Next base: position 12,098 of record CAYUZB010000008.1, read on the forward strand.
TCACTCTGCACCAACGGTAATGATTTCCGATAATAGATTCGGCTAGGTACCATATAGGACGCCAGGTGTTTCTTTAATTCGAAGACTATTTCTTTCTCGGACAGCTCGCTCATTGCCGAGTAAACCATCACGATTTCTTCCTCAATTTGTGGGTTTTCCATGCCAAATACTGCGCACTGTTGTATCTGTGGAAGATTTTTCTCAACGACCGATTCAACTTCATACGGAGACACTCGGAAGCCACTTGTTTTAATCATATCGTCTCGGCGGTATACGAAATAAAAATACCCTTCCTCATCTTTATACACATAATCACCGGTTGCTACGACGATTTCATCGGCAAGTTGCCCCTCCAGATCAACAACATCCTTTAGAATTTGAACAGACTTGAAACGCTCGGCGGTTTCCTTGGGCGCATTCCAGAACCCGCGATATATGTAGCTACCTCTGTGAATCAATTCTCCTACTTCTCGTGGAGCACATTCCTTGCCGTCTTCGTTTACTACATAGAGCTCGACATCAGGTACGGCTGTGCCTATGGAGTCTGGTCTGATTTTTATTTGGGCGGGGTCGAGATACGTAGATCGAAAAGCTTCTGTTAATCCATGCATGGAGAAAAAACGAGCATTTCTGAACGTTTTTTCGCAATCATCTATCATGCGTTTCGTTACGTTTCCACCTGAAGAAGTGATAGTTCTGACGTTATCAAAAAGTTCGGTATTAGGGCTTGTGAAAAAATCCTCATCAAACATTTGTGAAATATTGACTGGCATCAATGGCAGTACGGTTACACGATCATTTATCAGATGATTGAAAAAGTCTTCAGGCAAAATAAAACGATGCAATGCCAGGGTAGCTCTATTCATTAGTGCGCAAAAAATCTGATTAAGACCGTAATCAAGATTGAAAATCAATAGACCTGATATTACATCGCTTTCATTTAGATCAAGGTATTGCGTTACAACACGCGCCGAGTCGATAAGATTTCGGTGTGAAATAACAATACCTTTTGGGGTCCCTGTCAGTCCGAAGGAATAAGTTATTACTGCATTCTCGTGACCGTTGATATCGCAATCATACGGTTTGTTGTAATACTTGAATATTTCTTCAAAGGAAGGAATGTCCTTATGTGTAGTTTCAAAGGACACTACCTGGCCGTCATAATTTATCTCTTCAATACTCTTTAGCTTGAGCTTGTCAGTGATAATGCATTGAATGCCACAATCTTCTATGATGTACTCAACTTGTTCCGGTTTTAGAAGTCGAGTCAATGGAACCAACAAGTAGTCGGTTGAAAGAATCGCCAGAATAGCAATTACCTGAGAGGCGCTTTTGTTTGAATACAAGCCTACTCTAGCTCCTTTGGGCAGGTCTAGCTCTTGTAGATAGAGCGCCACCTGATCCGTCCGGGCAAGTAACTCGGCATAGGTCAGCTTTTCTTCTTTATCAATTAACGCTATTTTCTCTGGATGTGTTTGCGCTGCATTTTCCAACAGAATACGTATGCAGTTTATTGACATGATGCTTGCTCCCTGGCACCAAGTGTCCAGATATCGTAGTTAGCGTCCAGCACAGTGACAGGCTTATGATCCGAGTTCAGAATTTTTCGATAGAAAAACATAACTACATCTTCGATATCTTCTACGGTCAGCACCTTGGTGATACCCCCAGTGAAAACAATGGAGTTCATCGCCAGGAGCTTCAATGTGACGTATGACGGCCGATAGTGAGACATTTTGCAAAGCACGAGAAAAATGGCTAATTGCATCAGTACCTTGGTAGCCTTATCGGAGTGCTCGTTGTAAACGTTCTCGGTCACCTTCAGGTGCATTAGAAGCTCATATGAAAACTCATTATTCTCAGCAGTAAAAATCAAAGACTGTCTGGATTTGAAGACACCCAGTTTCTTGAACACTATTCGATCGTGCTCCTGCTCCGTAACAATGTTGTCGCTAACAAGATCTTTGGAGTAATGTACATCTGTCGTCGCACCACCGATATCGAGCAATATAAATGGATCGGTAACCGAAAATGACGTGTGGATCATCGGCAGAGATTTGTTGACGACATATGGGGTGGAATAAATCTGATTGCTGGTGATCTCATACAGATGTTTGATATCTTCCTTGCCTTCGATATCTTGCTGGTACAGATTGGTGAGATAATCTTTTAGATGGTTCTCAACAATGTGTAGGCGATTGTCGATGATATTGGGGAGGACAACCAATTGTTCCATGCGAGCATTAAGATCAACTCCATCTTGTGCATTGCCTACATAGACAACATTGGAATAATTCAATTTCTCAAGGTATTTGTCCAGGCGGTTATCAAATATGCCTTTGTTGGAGTCAATTCCCCCAACAATAATTACTACGTCGATAAGATCACTGGGTATCGAATAATCTTCGATATCCTGAAAAACAATGGAATCGATAACATTGATGCCTGAATTGTAAGCGATATTGGTTGCATACTTTAACGAATAAGATTGTGTCAGGCCTATGATCAGCGTACTCAATCCGCCGTTAGCAGATGAGCAAATATGAATATTTTGCGCATCAAAACGCTGTACGGTATCTCCGCATTTATGCGCCAAGTCATCGAGAATTCGTTTGTTGAAATCCCGGAAATGCTGCTCGATGGTTTCCGACGTGCTAACTTTGAAGTAGGTGCTGCCGATATCAATCAGTAGCTTTTCATCGTTCGTGCTCACTGCATGATTCCTATATCGTGAATGATATCGTTGACAATGCCGGTGGTGTCCTTGTTCAGATCGCAGCAGGACTTTTCATAGGAATAACAATGGTCAGGGATCGGAACGTTGCCTCGCTCAATAATGCGTATATTTTTTTCAGAATCACGAATTGTGATCATCTCGTTATGGTTGATAATATGTGGCGAAAATGGCACGTCGATAATGCCGTTTTTGATTGAATTGAACACTTTGCGCCAGAGGGTATCTGCGGGGTCATTGAATACGGCTTCCATGATTGCCTTTACCTCCGCTGTTAATATTTCCTCTTCTTGCTCGTCGACTATTGCTGGCAATCCGTTGAGAATATTTAATGTGTATTGGGTATTGGCTACAGTCTGAGCGTTAGCTTCCTTGGTAGGAATGCCGATCGCTTCTTCACGTGTTTTAGTGATGATCTTATCGGCACCAACCATCGAAGCTATCACGGTTGACATGTTTATGAGCTGATCGGCTGAATCTCTGTTTGTCGGAAATGCTCCCATCCACTGGTGATAGACCAAGTGAATGCAAGCGTCTTCACAGCCGATTTTCGCTGCGTAATAATTGGCAAGGCTTCTAGTGACTTTGCCGGTCACGATATCTTGAATCATCGATCCCTGTTGAGAAAAAGACACTGAAAACGATTTGACTCCTTCTTCCAACGACAACAACATCTCTAACAATTGAATCACTATCGTGATACAAGGTGGTACCAGGGTGGCGGTTAACGGCCCGAACGACTCACGGTTGATCGGTTTGTTAAGCGTTGAGTAATCAGCACACACCCGCTCGACGTACTTCCAGTAGAGAAAGGCTTTATCTAACGGAAAATTTTTCGAATATGGCAACAGGTAGGTAATCGGCCCTCCTTCGATTTCGAAAATGCCTGAAGCTATAGCAATCTCGATCAGCAGACGGGCGTCAGGCGTGCCATGACGCAAACTGACGGGATGATTGAAATGCGTCATCATCTTCCGGGTACTGCGATAGCCATGATTAACTAGCGGGTAGCCATTGAGCATGTCGATTTCATTCGCTTCACTCAAGCGCAACATTTTCTTGGCGGTGGTGTAGTCATTGAGGCGCGTATTTGAGTCAATCGTCAACGGCAATACGTCGACATTGGCGTCGACAAAAAACTCATAGAGAGCGAATTGCTTTTCATAGGTCGGGAATCCTCCGCGAGGCTGGACCAGCATTTTTTCTTTTGTGGCGAAATGATGCGAAATGAAAAGCCGTTCATCAGCATTTCTGACAAATTCACGAACTTCATCAAAATCAAAGGCATCGACATTCTCGTTACCTAGGATGATTTCACGTTCTTCCTGTAGCAGGCTCATCGCTGTTTATGTTCCTGAATATAATCTTCGAGCATGTCCAAACCTGTATTCAAATCGACTTGGTGGCACACCAGATCGAAGCCGTAGTCTTTATAGCGGGGCACAATATCCTCACTATTGCCGCTCCCAACCGTCAGGTTACCGCCGATCATCATGATCAGTTTGTCGAGGCTCTTGTACTTGGATTTAAGCAGCTTGACTTCTCGGCTCCAGCCCTCAGCTTCACCATTTAGCGATGAGATCAGCAATATTTCCGCTCCGGTTTCAACCGCCGCATCGAAAAACTCCTCCAGGTAGGTATTTACCCCCAGATTGAATACTTCGTAACCTCTCGCGTTCAGCGAAAGATCCATCAAACGGTTGGCGACAACATGGATATCGTTGCCAATTACACCCGTCACGATTTTCATTGTTTGCCTGTCCCGTATCAAGCCGCCCATGGTATCAAAGGCTTAACTGGGAGGAACTGCTCGGATGGTAGAATCTCCTTACTGGCTCCGAGCGTAGCCAGGCTCGATTTTCCAGATAGAGACACCCCATATGGCCGATTTCACCGCTGATTTTTGTGACAACCACCCGGACAAGGTCACGGTGCTTGGTCCGGGATATTCAAATTTTGGTGGAGCGAGCAAATGCCAAGGTGAAGTCGTGACGCTCCAGCTCGATCGTAACAATGCGGATCTCATCACGTTATTGCGGGATGAAAATGGACAAGGCAAGGTCGTAGTCGTGGATGCCGATCAGGCCTACTACGCGATCGTTGGTGAGAATCTGATGAAGTTCGCCAGGTCCAGTGGCTATGCCGGCATTATCGTCAATGGCTATGTCCGTGATACCGAACAAATAAAAGACATTCCGGTGGCGCTTTACGCGCTAGGTACCTGCCCGAGAAAATCCATACCGGTAACAAAAGGCCAACGGGATGTCCCTTTGTCCTTTGGCGGGGCACTGTTCCGGCCAGGTGATTATGTATACACCGATAAAGACGGCGTCATTGTGGTGGCTGAGCCATTCGCGTAGGAGCCGGGCTCGGCGAGTCCCCTCGGCGGGTCCCC
>CAYUZB010000008.1:17326-70078 GCA_964449565.1 uncultured Granulosicoccaceae bacterium
CCCCCCTACTGCGGATCCTCGGCTAGTAATTGCTTAAGTTGCTGCCAAGACAAATTACTGAGGCTCTGCATAGGGAGACAGCAAAGCCATGATTCATCCCATCTTTTGTTTCAGTGAGAAATCCTGACTCACCTTGCCAGGTACTGAGGGCTATTGGTGTCAATTTTGCGGCATGCCGCGGGGGTTCCGATGTGCCCGATGCGGCAATGCAATTGGACAGGAATCCAGAATCAATCCCAGATTAAGTACCAGAGGTGATAACGGTGTAGCCACTGGGAGATGCATGCAGGCATCTGACAAACTTCGCCTCTATAAGTGAAAGCACTATGGCTGTGCTTTCTCGATGGTCAAGTTGAATTTTCGTTCTCTTGTCCAAGGCACCAAGCCATATGACAAAACGATATCCAGCCGCCGATTAAGCAGAGACCTCCAATAGGAGTTACTGCACCTAATTTGTTCAGGCCAGTCAAAGCCATCAAATACAAGCTGCCACTGAACAAAGCTATGCCTGCGGAAAATAATTTTGCGCTTCGCACACTGGCTCGGCTGGGCGTAATTATGCCGCAGGTTATCAAGGCCAGACCATGGATGAAATGGTAGAAAACTCCAGTCTCAATCCATCCCATGGCCTTTTCGCTCAACAAGGGTTTAAGTGCATGCGCACCAAATGCGCCCACAATAACGGCGAACGCGCAGAAAATCCCTCCAGTGAGCAATATCCATTTATTCAATTTATTTGTCGTAAGATAGCCGTAAACGGCTTATATGATAACGCTTGCAAATAGTTAAACGATTATCGGCTTGCTTGTTTTGTTCAATATTTCGAATAGGGTGCGAGTGCCTTGAACTTATCTGGTAGAAGTATCAAAATGTGCTGTCGACTAATTTTCTGATTTCTACCTGTTCCAGGCATCACGGACTCCACCCACTATCGCAATCCTGTGTCAAGTAACAGCATTATTTTTCAGCTTATGCTAATACACAATATTGGTCGAATCTTGTAACTAAACTCACTGTGCCGGTGCATTCGTAGTATCGTGGGAAAATCTATGAAAACTGCCATCTCAACTACCGGGTTATACGTTGCCCCATTCAGCGTGCTGTAAAGGTTTACATCGGATGGAAAACGGTATATTCGCCTATATTCTCAAATACAGCAAACGCCAGCAGATAATTCTTATTCTCCTGACGCTAGTTTCGTTTCCGTTTTATTACCTCAGTCTTGATTTACCAAAAACCATTGTAAACGAGGCAATCAGTGGCACTGAGTTCCCGATCGATATCTCCCTTGATATTGCTGGAATCACATTAAATTTTGGTGAATACGAACAGGTGCCCTACCTGTTTATTTTGTGCTTCGCATTTCTTTTACTGGTACTGATAAACAGCGGAATAAAATTAATAATTAATATCTATCGCGGTGTGATGGGTGAACGCATGCTGAGGCGTTTAAGGCTACAACTCATTGGCCGGATCATGAAATTTCCATTAGCCCGATTTCGTAAAACAAGTCAGGGTGAACTCGTTTCGATGGTCAATCAGGAAACCGAACCCTTGGGCGGTTTTATCGGCGAGGCGATCTCCTTACCACTGTACCAGGGTGGTTTGCTGCTCACTATTTTAGTCTTCATGTTTATTCAGGACTGGAAACTGGGTTTAGCGGCAATCGCCTTGTACCCAGTTCAAGCCTGGTTGATTCCCAAATTGCAGAGGCAGGTTAATTTGCTTAATCGGCAACGAACGATACGTATACGAAATCTTGCTGAAAATCTTGGGGAAATCGTATCCGGTATCAATGAGATACATGTAAACGATAACAGTCATTTTTTCAAGGATCATTTTTCAAAGCTGCTTGGCAGAATATTCAATATTCGAGTTCAAATATATAAAAAGAAATATCTGATTAAATTTCTGAACAATGCAATCGCGCAAATAACGCCTTTTATGTTTTTTCTGATTGGCGGACTATTGGTTATCAAAGGAGATTTGTCAGTCGGTGCTCTCGTTGCAGCCCTCGCAGCCTACAAGGATTTGTCTCCACCCTGGAAAGAGCTTCTCAGCTGGTATCAGGCGCAGGCTGATGCCAGATTGAAATTTACGATTTTAACTGAGCAATTCAGAGTTAGAGAAAGCGACACATCCGAAAATGAAATAGTTCTTCGTAAAGAACCCGAAAATTGGTTGGATACACTACCTGACTTACCCATAGTCGCGAACAATATCAGTCTTACTCGTCATGATGGAGTTCAGGAGCTCAGCAACTTTTCTTTGACAATAAACCCTGGTGAATGGGTCAGCTTTGTAGGCGCTGGGAACAGTGGGAAAAATGGACTTGCGCATCTGTTAGCGAAACTCGTGGCCCCACATACAGGTGAATTGATCATGGCAGATCAAGATATAAGCAGTCTCTCTGAAGCTGCTGTCGGACGAGCCATCGGTTACGTTGGACACGACTCTTACCTTTTCTCGACCTCAATTCGCGAGAATATATTGCTAAGCCTCAAATATCGTCCTCATGATGCAACTATTGCTAACTATCAACGAGATGAAACGATTCATTTCGATGGTTGGGAAAAAGAGGCTCGTCTGTCAGGAAACAGTGAAATCAATCACGACACTGACTGGGTAGATTACTCGGCTGTAGGCGTATCAGACGATGCTCAGTTATCTGGCGTGGTGGGCAATATATTGCAGACAGCAGGGCTTGAAGATGAATTGGTGCGATACGCATTAACCCGAACAATTGATCCTGTTGAGTATTCCCGTATCACAGGCAGAATTATTGAAGCACGCGCCTTGTTCAAAGAGCGTTTGATAGAGAAAGGGCTTGAATCCCTCGTTGAATTTTTAGATGCCGATGCGTTCAACGAAAACGCATCTTTGGCGGAAAATATACTTTTTGGTGTATCAAACAACGATATGTTTTCGGTCGAAGGGCTCACGGAACATCCTGTACTAAGGTCGTTGCTGGATGAGCTAGGGTTAGCTGTGCCGCTTGACGATGTTGCAGTCAGCACTGCGACAACCATGATTGAACTGTTCTCCGACTTCCCCCCCGGTCACGAATTTTTTGAACGATACAGCTTTATCGACGGAAGTAATTTAGTACATCTAAAACGCATCATGAATTTGGTCAACAATGATACCTCTATTGATCAATTGGAAATTGATGATAGAAAACTTATTCGATCGCTACCTTACAAAATTATCAGTGGGCGTCACAGGATTGGTAATTTAAACGAAATAGACAAAGAAAACGTACTGTTATTGCGACGTAAATTTGCGGAGAAACTTAACGCAAGTTCTCGCAAGGAAATCGAATTTTTCTCCTCTGATAAATACATCGCATTGACCCCAATTGTAGAGAACATAATATTTGGACGAATTGTTTATGGACGACTGGGTGCAGAAGAAAAAGTATATCGCCTGATCGTGGAGGTTCTGCGGGAGTTGGATATGATGTCTCCAATTCTGGAGATAGGCTTGACTGCTTCTGCAGGCCTGGGAGGAAGTCTACTATCGGTCTCCCAACAACAAAAGATACTACTCGCCCGTGCTCTTATTAAAAACCCTGGCATTCTGATTATCAATGAAGGGCTCAATTCATTGGATACAGTTGAGACTGAAACTATTTTCACACGCCTTAAAAGCGAATACCCCAAGATGAGATTGATCTGGGTTGATAGTCAGTCTAAATACGCAGATTGGTTTGACCGCTCGGTTCATCTGAATAAAGGCAAAATAGTCAGTATCGATGACAAATCCGAGGACGGTGATTCTGACAAAACGCGAGAATTGCGGCGTGATAGTACTCTTGTTCGAAAAGCCGATTCAGTCGATTTCAATGAAAAACTCACGCTTCTGAACGGCATACCGTTATTTCGATTTCTGGACACGCCGAATTTACGATTACTTTCTGAGAACTGCGACACCTTGGATATTCCACAGGGACAACGTGTTTTTGCGCAAGGTGATTCAGGGGATGCCTTGTACATAATTATTGATGGCAAGGCCCATATATTGATCTCCAACGGTGAGGACGAGCAAAAAGTTAGAGAATGTGGCGCCAACGAATCGGTTGGAGAAATGGCACTGCTTTCGGATCAACCACGTTCTGCAACAGTAGTGGCTGCAACGGACTTGGCATTGTTACGCCTGAGGAGAGAAATATTTATCGACCTGGTACGTTCGAACGGAGAGATTGCCTACCAAATTTTACAAGTTGTTATCAATCGTTTTCATGATATCCACAAAATTAGTAATGAACGCAAGTAAAATTAGCGCTAATAAATTTATTTCTTGAGCAATGACAATACCCTCATACAAAGGAGTTTAGTCTTTGACTATCAATGACGAATACACGGTCCTGAGCAACATTGACCTGTTTGAACATCTTGATCCAGTGGAATTAAAACGATTGATATTCGTCAGTCAACGGTATCAATTGGAATCTGGCGAATATCTATTTCGACAAGGTGATAACGCTGACAAGGTATTTGGTATTGTCGAGGGTGAGTTTTCAATTCTGCTGGAATCTGATAATCATCAGGTTGTCATTGCCCGTGAAGATCGAGGTAAATTGATCGGGGAAATGGCTGCCATATCAGGTGAAGCGCGTAGTGCATCAATTCGTGCTGAAGGTTTTTGCGAGGTTATCGGGTTTGAAAGAGAATTATTCGTCAGTACCATTATAAATAGTCCGAAAACGGCATTGAAAATGTTAAAACTACTGTCTCAACGAATATCAAAAATCGATGAACGAGTAGCCGAACTACTTGGTGAAAATGACGAATCTATAAAATAAATTTCCTTTGTTCCTCTTGTAAGTTATCGAATTCATTTCTTGCTTGGCAAGATATTCTGGAATTCGACCACTAGTAACAAAGTACGGCGGGCTGCTTGCGATAGCAGTTCTGAAACAGACAAAACGGTATTTCATCGAAAATAGCATCTATATCAATAATGATATAAAGAGATATCTTGCTGCCATTATTTGGCACATTGTAATCAAAACCTCCAATGGTTATACTTGTGTACCCTGAAAATTTGTCTGAAGATTTCCTATGGATAAGATTCGTGCGCCGATATCTTGGCTAATTGTTCTATGGTCTTGTTTCATTTTTTTGGGCTCACTGCCATACAAATTTTCCAAGCATCCGGATACCCAACATATTTTTGGCACTATCGGTGATTGGCTTGGTACCTTCCTCGGCTCCGGACTGGGAACCGCTTTCAGAGAATTCGGTGGCTACGTGGTTGGTAGTTTCGAGCTACTAACATCATTGATACTACTGTTGCCAGCTGTGTTGTGGCTTGTATCAAAAATAAAAGGCACTCATTTCGGAAATTTACGCCGCCAATGGCATGCATATGGCGGTCTGCTGGCTTCGGCAGTCATGGCAGGAGCGGTATTCTTTCACTTGTTTTCACCGTTGGGCATTGAAGTTGTTCACAATGGTCAAGGTGATGGCGGCAGTCTCTTCAGAGCAGCTGTATCGATACTTGTTCTTGGTATTGTGTTATTTGCCATTAATCGCGGTTGGTCCAAATCGAGCTGATAAAAATTTGCTCCGTTGGTTCAGTTCTACGCGGGCGTGAAGAGACGATATCTACCGTCTCCTTTTTATATTTCTTGTCCTTGACCGTGAATGACTCGATACTTATCAGGCCACATCGGTTCAGGTAAAGCGGTACGTTCTTTTAACCACGGATGAATCTCTACCGCTTTTTGTAACATTCGCAAGGCAAGCTCAGATTTATTCTGAGAAAGCAGGATATGATATAGACCAGACAAGGCGCCGAAATGGGCGGGCTCCAGTTCGAGTGCGACTTCCAAATCCGCCTGAGCCATTGCATAGTTTTGTCGCAGAAATCGGATAAACGCACGTTGATTGAAACCTTCCGCATAGTTCGGGGCTAAACGAATAACGTTGTCAAAGTGCGTTTCAGCTGCTTCGAAGTCATAGGCTTCACGCCGTTCAATTCCAGCGTCCAATGAAGCGCGAATCTCGGCATCTGGTGATTGGCTAAACCAGAATTGCCAAATGGCAGCCTCAGCGTCTCGACCTTCTACTTCATTGCGGGCATTAGAAAGGTTTTCAAACAGCATGGACTTATTGGCATCCGTTGCTGAAACACCAAAGCGTTCAGTGGAGGCCAGCGCTGACATTGACACCATAACCAACAAGAAGGTAGCAATACTGGCTCGAATTTGAATTCTACTCATACGGGCTCCCAAGTATTTAATTTGAGGCGACGAAATTATGGGCGTAGCATTGCGACGCGCTCTCGATTTCTCAAAACTGGATAAATAGTACAATTTTTCAACGTCCAATGACAGCGTGTCCACCGATACGGCAAGGGCCGCACCGGAATATCGAACGAAGGAAACTGTAATGAAGCCTATAGAAGAAAGCCAACGCCTTATCGCTAACATCGATACAGACGCATTTGTCCCATTACCGAATTCAGCTGGCGAAGATATAGGGCAAACGGTACTGCAACTCAATCGGACACTGCCAAACGGTGTGGGATTTCATGCATACAGGATGGCTCCAGGCACAAGTACTGAAGCTCATGTTCACACATCCGACGAAGAATTCTTCGTATTGGAAGGTGACATCACTGATAACGATGGCACCGAATACTCGGTTGGTGATCTGGTCCTGATGCAAGCGGGTACTGAACATAGTTCGACAACCCGAAACGGTTGTACATTGATAGTGTACATACCCACTGCTGAAAAACCTTTGAAGCCCTAGATTCTCGGATATTGCTATTTGCAAGGCATGATTTACAAGATCCGATCAACGGCACCGAAAATACTCAAGCCCTGATAAGCGAGAAATTTTTTGCGGCGTCAGACGAACTTTACAAAGAGTAATTAAGCTTGCTTGTTCTTTGCCATTATGGCGCCACGTACCCCAACCACCTTGGAGGCCATTATGTGACCTGATATCAAACACTGCTCTTCGCTATGACCTTGTAGAAAAGCAGCTAAATACGCGCCATTGAAACTGTCTCCCGCTCCAGTCGTATCAGTCACTATTTTTGCCGGTTCAAATTCAGGATGCTCCGAAGCAGAGAGCTTGGGTGAAATAGGACCGTTAGAACCGCGTTTTATGGCGCATGCAGTCCAGGTTTTCGAGGCAAATCGTGAAATAACCGAATCCTCGTCCGATTCAGCAAAAAGTGTCATCTCATCATCGATAGAAGGCAGCGCAATATCAGCGATCTCCCACATGCTTGACATGACGGACTGAGCAACCTCTACGCTTTCCCACAATGCCGGCCGGTAGTTTGAATCGAATGCAATCAAGCTTTCGCCTTCACTTTTGATTAGCTTCAATTTACTTAGAAGTCTCTCTCTGACCAATTGAGGAAGAATGGCCAGGGTTATACCGGACAGGTAGACAATTCTAGCTTGGGGCAATTCGATCTGTTTTGCCGAAAACAGCTGACGCGCTGCTGAGTCGCTTCGCCAGTATGAGAAGCTTCTTTCACCTGTCGCGTCAGTCGATACAGCGTAGATTCCGATGTTGTGATTAGGGTCGGTTTCGATAAAATCAGAGACAAGCCCTTCTTGTTCAGCGGTTTCAATAAACGATTCTGACAAGGGATCCATACCGATCCGCGTCAGATAAGCAGTTGACATCGAATCTGGCAAACAACGGGCGCAATAGATGGCTGTATTCAGAGTATCTCCTGCGTAAGAAATCGCAAAGCCAGCTTCCGGGCTACGCCGGATTTCAGCCATCGCTTCACCGATGGCGAGTAAGTCAGATGTCATCTATGGGATCTCGTACTTGCGGTTTTTGTCTATGCAGGGCAGTCAATGCCGTGTAGGGTACAGTTTAAAGGATCAAGTTGATTCACTGTACATTCTAATCTACAAAGTGTGAATATTTTGAGGCACAGACGCTCTAACCCAGCCAGTTGTTCGCTGTGGGCAGGGCTAAAAATATGAGGACGTCGGCGCAATTCAAACGTTACGGGTCCCTGTCGCGATCAGCGAGAAAACGAGTTTCTAGCGCCTGTTACGGGTGCCGGAAATCAGCTGCCCACAAAAGCATTTGTGATATCAGAGTCTGGTTCACGCAACGCCTCAATGACGCTGAAGTGATTATGCGTTCCTTCGATAACGCAGCTTATTTTGGCGTCCAACCCTTTCCACACCATTGCCCAGAGTTCAGCCTGGCGAATGAACTCGGGACGCTCACCTCCTCCAACCCATGCGGTTGCATCAGGAAATCCGTTTGGTAAACGCAGCGCAGCGCTTTCCTTAGTTGCTTCCGTCAAATCCAGCTGAAGCGTCTCATTTAGGGCGGTATGCAACAATGGACGAAGATCATGCAGCCCACTGATCGACAAGGTATGTCCAATGCGCTCAAAGACCTCTGCATGCAATAGACTATCGTCGCAGATCATTCGACTCACAAGATGCCCGCCCGCTGAGTGCCCTGCCAATCGAATGGGTCCCTCCACTTTAGATGCAGCTAGCGTTATTGCGGCGCTGATTTGCGCAGTCATATGATTGATACGGACTTCAGGTGCCAGCGTATAGGACGGTAGGCATACCGCCCAACCTTTTGATCGTGCCCCGTCAGCAAGGTGAGTCCAGAAAGACTTGTCCATACGCATCCAATAACCACCGTGCACAAAGATAGCCAGACCTTTCGGTCGGCCTTCGGGCCAGACAATATCGATTCTTTCACGTGGATGGGCGCCGTAGGCAAACTCCTCTATCTTGATACCACTGGCACGATAGGCCTTGGCTTCATCCGTCCAACGCACAGGCAAGGATTCTGAGTCCGGAACATACGCCATGTTGGCGAATGCATCATCCCAATCCTGCCGATTCGGATTTTTCATTTGGCAAGTGGTTGCGAAGATGCAAACACAATGTGTTTCGAATGGGCTGTAACCTCAGTGAACCAGGTGTTCAAATTTATTTTCTCCAACAGTTAACCGCATAGAACTCATGCAGGCCACAGGTTTATTTTATTGGGTTTTGTCCGTCACGTTTGATCACTGTCAGCTTGTATTATATCCTGATACATGGTTTTATCAGAAGGGGGTGAGTGTCGATCGCTCGACACAGCTGAATTTGACGTCATAAATTTCAAATTACACTAACCCCGATACCGAATCACAAGCGACGGCATCAATCCATGAGCAATACGATCAACAAAGCACTGATCACCGGCGGCAACGGAAATATTGGTCGGTTGGTTGGCGAACAGTTGCTGCGTCGGGGAATCGAGGTTGTCAAGTTTGATATCCCGGGAACCGAGCCTGAATCTGTCGAGTCCGGGGAAACTGTGGTTGTGGGCGATATACGCGATCAAGCGCTTCTCAGAGGCCTGATCGAAGAACATCGCCCAGATACCATCTATCACCTGGCATCCCTGCTCTCCGGGAGCTCTGAGGCAAACCTTGATGCCGCTTGGGAAATCAATGCCAGCGCATCATTTCACCTGTTGCAGCTGGCTAAGGAGTTTGGCGTTAATTCGTTTTTCTTTGCCAGTACCATTGCGACTTTTGGTAGCGATATTGCCGATCCAATGCCCGAAGATACACAACAATGGCCTGCCAATATCTATGGCGCTACCAAAGTAGCTGTGGAACGCCTTGGCGTTTATTTCAAGTTAACACACGGTCTGGATTTTCGCTGTTTGCGTTTTCCTCTGGTATTTTCACCATTTGCCCCAGCGTCAGCAGTAACGGCTTTTCCTTCACATGCATTCCGCGCGGCCTGTCAAGGTGAATCTTTTACGTTTCCAGTATCACCGACTACAGGCATGTCGTCCATGTTGCTTGAAGATGTGATTCAGGGCATCGTCGTTTTCTCACTAGCCAATCGGGAAGCATTAAGTCAACATGTTTACTCACTACACGGATACCACGTTACGGCCGAAGAAGTGGCGATGGAGATAAAATCGCGCATACCAGTGTTTTCGTATACCTTTGAACCACAATCGTCTGTCGATGCCTTACTGAACGCCTGGCCCAATGTAACAATCGATGAAACGGCACGTAGAGATTGGGGCTGGAAGCCTGAATACGATTTCCAGGCGTCAGCCGACTGGCTGATGGATTACTTTACACGCCAAGGCAACGCTTGATCCCTACGGTGTATGATCAGTGCAGCTCGCTGCGTTTTTTAACACTGTTCCAATGCCTGATCAATATCCCACAGAATGTCACTGATATGTTCGATTCCCACAGACATTCGTACTAGGTCCGGCCCAACACCAGCTGTAACCTGTTGCTCTTCATTCAATTGACGGTGTGTCGTTGAAGCGGGATGTATGACTAGCGTTTTAGCGTCGCCAATATTCGCAAGATGACTCATGAATTGAATGTTCTCGATGAACTTGACTCCCGCGTCCAATCCACCTTTCAAACCAAACGTTAGAACAGCGCTTGAACCACGTGGCATGTAGCGTTTTGCAAGTTCATGATAAGGACTGGATGGTAATCCCGGGTAGCTGACCCATGCGATCTTTTCATGTGATTCAAGGTGCAGCGCAACGGACATCGCATTTTCCGAATGCCGTTCCATGCGCAAGGGCAACGTTTCAAGTCCCTGTAAAAATGTGAAAGCATTGAACGGACTCATGCTAGGCCCCAAGGTTCGCAAGTACTCCATACGCGCTTTGGTGACGTAGGCAAAGTCGCCGAAGGTCTCAAAGAATCGAACCCCATGGTAGCCCTCAGACGCGTCGACCATCCGTGGAAATTTGCCGTTGTCCCAGGGAAATTTACCTGACTCAACAATCAGGCCTCCGATGGACACGCCATGACCACCGATGAATTTGGTAGCAGAATGAATAACGATATCGGCTCCATGTTTGATCGGCTGGCACAGGAAAGGCGACGGTACCGTATTGTCAACCATTAATGGTAGGTCGTGCTCATGAGCAATCGCCGCGACAGCTTCGATATCAAGCACATTGAGGTTCGGGTTTCCGACCGTTTCCGCATATATCAAGCGAGTCTTGTCGGTTATCGCGTCATGAAAGTTCTGTTGATTGTCGGGATGAACAAATTTCGCGGTTATACCCAGACGCCTGAAATTGACATCGAGCTGCGAAAAACTACCACCGTACAATGTGCTTGCCGAGACAATTTCATCACCCGCTTCGCACAAGGTCAGCATGGCAATCAATTGAGCTGACATACCCGATGCTACTGCCAATGCAGCTCGCCCACCTTCAAGGGCGGCAATGCGTTCTTCGAGCATGGCATTGGTCGGGTTACTTAAACGGGAATAGACATTTCCAAATGTTTCCAGATTGAACAGACTTGCAGCATGCTCTGGACTGTCAAATACATAGGAACTGGTCTGGTATATGGGAGGCGCGCGTGATCCCGTTAGCGGATCTGGTATTTGTCCGGCATGTAAACACAGGGTTTCGATTTCGAATTCCTTGTCAGTCATGAGTTACAGATTGATGTGTTTAGGGCGGCGCGATGAAACGATACGCGTGTTAACACCTGCCCAATTTAAACCACCAAACAGGCGTGCATGTTCTATCTTGGTACAGTGATCCATTACTACAATCATTCCACCTCGCTCGGCAATCTCCCTCGCCTCCTCGTTAACTACACCGAGTTGCATCCATAGTATTTTCGCACCGACAGAAACTGCCTCAGCGGCCAGTTGAGGCATATCATTTGGCTTGCGGAAACAATCCACCATATCAATCGGTAGCGGTACATCGGCAAGAGATGGATAACAGGTTTGACCGAGAATTTGGGTTCGCGTGGGATTGACCGGAACCATGGTGTAGTCATGATCAAGCAAATATTTACCGACAAAGTAACTCGGCCTGTGAGGCTTGTCCGACATGCCGACACAAGCGATCACCCGCGCCTCACTCAAACACTGTCTTAGCAGACTGATATCCGCCATAAATGCATAATTCGTTACCTGGAAACCGTCACTTTATCGCGTCGGTTTACATTTTGCCAGCGAATACTGGTTAAGCGCACGGAGTACTTACTCAGCCGCAGAAAAATCGTCACCAAGTACCACGTTATGCCCTCCCCAACCTGAAACATTGTTAGCGGATTCTCACGCTAGATATCGATCAATCCTTCGCGAATTGATTTCGCAATGGCCTCTGAACGATTGGTGACACTCAAACGTTTGAACGAATTGGACAAGTGGTTGTTAACCGTTCTGACCGATATACCCAATATTCTGCCAATTTCCCAAGCAGTTTTGCCATGTGCCGACCATTCCAGACATTCTTTTTCTCGTCTCGTCAATCGAACCATCTGAACAAGATCAGCAATAGAACGAACACTGCCACCTTCCACCAATGCGGGTACAAAACTGTTATTTACGACGTTTTCGCGCTCCGAGTCAATGGATGTATCAATCAGATTCAACGCGATTCGACCAGCCTCCCTTCCAATCAATCGAAGTGGCTGTTTGATGGTAGTCAACTTCGGGGCGACAAACTGTCCAATCTTGAGTCCATCAAATCCTATAACCGACATACTCTGCGGAACAAGTATTTTATTCCTGTAGCAATACTCCAAAGCACCGACTGCCATTTCATCGTTTTGGAAAAATACCGCACTGAAATTTCTGGTGTGATCAAGAATCTCTTCCATTGCCAACGCCCCACCGAACTCGGTGAAATCACTTTCCAGAAAGAGCGCTTCTGGTACTTCCTGATTCCAACTCTTGAGCGCTTGATTAAAACCGTCTGTACGCAGTTGGGTTTGGTGATAGGAACTAGGACCAGTCACCACGGCTAGTTCGGTATGGCCGTTCTCGAGAAGATATAGTGCCGCCATTGCACCTCCAGTGCTGCAGTCATTTCTGACACACCTTTTGTCAAATCCTGGAATACAGCGATTCAGCAATACGACGTTAGCATGCTCACCCATTAACATAGCCAACTCATCATCAGTGAGATGATTGCAATGAACAAGGCAACTGTCAAAGTGCTTGTTTCTTATGAACTCCCAAGCTTCCAGCTCTCCTGTGCGCAGATGAGAGTTAAGGTGAACAATGGCGTTGACACCGCGTTCCTTTAGATAAAGCAATGCTCCATCGACAATTGCACCGTAGTACGGCGATTGCAACTCATTGATGGAGATACCTATACGGGCTGTACTAATATCTCGCGAGGTATAATTCGGCACACCCGTTTCGGACGGCATGACCATCATTCTTTCCAATCCAACTTGATCAAAACGCGTTGAATAGACATTCCAGACATTTCTCTAATCCAGTTTTGCCACATGGTGTAACTGAGAGGCCAAAAAAAGATCCGCGATGGTCGGTTTCTCAAGGCGCTCTGTTCTAGAAAAAAGCTGACCCCTGATCGCGTCGTTCGGTCTGGAGTATTTCTAACTTGATTGACTATACACTCGAATCCAAATTCGAATGCTCGGAAAAACTATAATAAATTATAGCTTTCTTGTGCAAAGGTTTGCAAGAAGAACACTTCGATCAAGCGGTACTGATTTTTCGCCTGAAGATAGTGTGCAATTTACCAGTTGTATTTGCGTCAGGTAAGGTATACCACCGTTTTTAATCCCGCAATACATCCAGTATGATTTTGTTGAGTGAAGAATGTAAACGATTTTCATATTTGAGTATTAACCGGTATTCCAGCCAATCCATTTCATATTTGATATTTATACTTGTTAAAATATTGATATTTATACTTGTTAAAATATTTTCTTCAGAAGAGTATAACTCTTGCCAATATAATTAACATGTTTCATATTTGATATTGACATGTCATATTTGAATGTCGATTGGTAATCACTTTTAAAATACTTTTAGACTATCCCCCGCAACTCCCATCTGGTGTTAGCCACTGACTGGCCTTGTGAGCTGCTGGAGACGTTTTTTTGTTTCTGATGAGTCCCATGCTGAACCGGACTCAGCTTTTTCTATTTGCGACGTCCAGAGATCGGATGCATCCGATACTGATTTGGCCATTTATGCAGCGGAGCGACGTACCTGGCACTACGTTGGATAAATTTGCTTGGACTGCAAGCTCAGAATAGTTACCAAGCAATCAGCCGCGGCATGATCAACAGTACTTTCTCGGCAAGCGCCCATGGCCAGGCGCACCCATCGACGCCTGATTGAAATGCGCACGTTTTTACCGACACGGTTCTGGGCTTAGCCGGTCCGGGCCTGCTGAGTCAAAACGTATCGAGACGAATAATCCGACTAGACTCATGGTTTTGGCGCAACTGACGCGTAATATTCAGTAGCGAGCTATAGTGGCCAGAAGACGATTGTGGCATGATCGCCCTGTTATTAATTCGCGGCCCTTTTCTGCTCAGAATTAACGGATTTACACACCTCTTTGGATAGGTACACTGTATGCTCGATGTCGCTTTCGCCCGTTCACACTTTCCCGCTTTTTCCGATCCTTCACTCGACGGATGGGCATTTTTCGAGAATGCGGGAGGCTCTTACACCTGTGGTCAGGTGATCGAACGATTGACGGATTTTTACACCCGTTGCAAAGTTCAGCCGTATGGCCCTTATCCGGCGGCCCAGAAAGGTGGCTCGATGATGGATGAATCTTATCGTCGCCTGGCTGAATACCTTAATGTTGATTCGACCGAAGTCAATTTCGGTCCATCAACCACACAAAACACCTATGTTCTTGCGAAAGCCTTTCGCGAAATATTCTCTGAAGGTGATGAGATCATTGTCACCAATCAAGATCACGAAGCCAATAGTGGGGCATGGCGTCGGCTTGAGCAAGTTGGCATTACCATTCGCGAATGGTCGGTAGATCGAGACACAGGCATGCTTGACATCAACGATCTTGATGCATTGATAAATGACAAGACGCGACTTCTCGCCTTCCCGCATTGTTCAAATATTGTTGCGCATGTGAATCCCGTTGCAAGCATTTGTGCAAAGGCGCGCGATGCAGGCGTCACCACAGTAGTCGATGGTGTTTCGTATGCGGGCCATGGATTGCCTGATGTCGATGCACTCGGAGCTGATATATACCTGTTTTCCCTGTACAAGACTTATGGTCCCCATCAAGGCTTGATGGTAATACGCGAACCAACGCTTGATAAACTGAATAATCAGAGTCACTTTTTTAATGCTGACTACCCACAAAAAAAGCTTGTTCCCGCGGGACCGGATCATGCACAGATAGGTGCGGCGGCCGGGATCACAGAATACTTCGATCTTGTTCACGCGCATCATTTTCCTGACGGTGAGGTTAACGCAGCCAAACGGGGTGCCGCGGTTCACGATCTCTTCCAGGAACACGAAAAACAGTTGCTGCAACCAGTACTGGATTATCTCGATGCACGCAATAATGTGCGAGTTCTGGGTCCCGTTGATGCAGCGGTCCGCGCGCCCACAGTTGCTGTCGAAGTCCAAGGTGATGCTGAATCAATAGCCCGATCGCTTGCCGATCACAAGATCATGTGCTGGAGTGGTAATTTCTACGCCTACCGATTGATCGACGCAATGGGCCTTGAGCCCGAAAACGGTGCCCTGAGGTTGTCATTTGTTCACTATACGACTAAAAATGAAGTCGATCAGCTACTCAACGCGCTGGATTCGGTCCTGTAGTAAACGAAATTTGTTACGATTTTACGCAAACTGAAACAGACAAGCCTGTCTTGAATTCAAGATAAGTTCATTATGAGCAATAATCTGGTACCACCTAAAGAAACAAGCTACGACATCGTTATTGTTGGCGGTGCCATCATGGCATCGTCCACCGCCTGGTTTCTCTCTGATGACAAGGATTTCAACGGGCGGGTTCTAGTCGTTGAAAAGGACCCGAGCTACTCAATGTGCTCGACAGCACATACAAATTCCTGCATGCGACAGCAATTCAGCACCGAATTGAATGTCCGTGTCTCACAGTTCGCCGCGGATTTTGTCAAAAATATACGGGGCTACATGGGTAATGACGAACGTGTCCCTGAGTTATCCATACAAAGCTTTGGTTATATGTATCTCGCAGACAATGACGGCTTTGCCGATACCTTGCGCGAAAATCAGCAGGTCCAGCTTGCCTGTGGTGCGGCAACACAGCTTATGGACCAGCAAACGATAAAACAGAACTACCCTTTCTACAATGTTGAAGACATTGTTCTGGGCTCCATCAACCGTGTCGATGAGGGTTACTGGGATGGCTCTACTGTGTTTGACTGGTGGCGTCGAGTAGCGCGTGAGCGTGGCATCGAGTACATAACAAATGAAGTCGTTGGCATGAGCAAGAATGCAGCCGGTACCAAAGTCGAAAGCGTTACGTTGAAATCAGGAGAAGTTATCTCTTGTGGGAAAGTACTTAATGCATCAGGCCCCAGAGCCAGCGTGACCGCAAAGATGGCCGGTATCGAGCTACCGGTTGAACCGCGCAAGCGTTTCACGTGGGTATTTGCAGCAGAAGAACCGTTGGATCGAGAGCTGCCGTTAACCATCGACCCGTCGGGCATACATGTACGAGAAAATGGCAACGGCACTTATCTGGCTGGCGGTCATACAGATTATGACCCAGCAGTTGCTTTCGATGATTTCGACATGGACCAAGCCTTCTGGCAAGAAACGGCTTGGCCTGCGCTAGCCAACCGTATTCCTGCATTTGAAGCTATCAAGATTACCAGTGAATGGGCCGGACACTACGCCTACAACACCTTCGATCACAATGCTGTGATGGGAACGCACAATGAAGTCGAAAACTTCTATTTTCTCAATGGCTTCTCTGGACACGGCTTACAACAATCCCCGGCGATGGGGCGTGGTACCGCCGAACTACTCATACATGGCGAGTACCGTAGCCTTGACTTGAGCTTGTTCAACTATGAACGCATTATAAAAAATACGCCTATTATCGAAAAAGCGGTCATCTGATCGCAAATTGACGTAAAAATTCCAAGTGTCTGACATATGAGAACGAGTACGACTGCATGAAAAAAATCGTGTTGACCGGTGCAGCCGGGCGTCTTGGTTCCTATCTGCGAGAACCAATGACCGGCTGGGCAGATGAATTGCTGTCAACCGATATCGTAGATGACATCGGCAAGCTCTACACAGGGGAGACCTATGTCAAGGGTGATCTTGCCAATCTAGATGATATGTTACAAGTCCTCGATGGCGCCGAAATGGTTGTCCATATGGGGGCCTACGCTGACGAAGGACCTTTCGAGAAATTGCTGGGCCCCAACTTCGTCGGCTCTTACAATATCTGGGAAGCAGCTTACAGACACGGATTGCGTCGGGTCATATACGGCAGTTCCATCCATGCTGTCGGCATGTATCCGAAAAACGAATTCATCAGCGTCGATGCTACTCATCGTCCAGATACCTTTTATGGTCTCGCAAAGTGTTTCACAGAAGATCTCGGCAGTCTCTACTGGGACAAGCGAGGACTGGAAAGTGTACACATGCGTATATTGTCCTGTGCCCAGGTCAACAATGCCAGAGCACTGGGGTCTTGGCTGTCTTACGACGATCTGATTCAACTGGTACAGCGATGCGTTGAAACTCCGGTTACGGGCTTTAGCGTCATTTATGGTGTTTCAAACAACGACCGAGCACCGGTCGATAATGCCAAAGCCAGCTTTCTGGGGTATCGACCTAAAGACAACGCCGAACAGTTTGCCGGCGAAGTATTGGCAAATGAACCGCCCATGAGTCCGCAAGACCCTGGTCATATGTGCCACGGTGGACCGTTTGCATCAGTGGAACTGGGCAATAGTGGTACTGCGACCATGAACATAGTCAACGACAAAAAGGTAACCTGATACTGACAACAAGCCTTGCCTAGTCAGCCTGATCTGCCGCCAGACTAATGTTCAACAAATGATCGGCAAATTCGATCTGGTCGCCTGCCATGATCTTGCGACGTCTGCGAGTCTCTACCTCGCCGTTGACCAAAACCTCACCAGCATCAATAACCTGCTTGGCAGCACCACCACTGTCGACCAGGCCTTCGAATTTCAAGATACGGAACAGCTCGGCAGGCTCTTGTCTGATTTGAACGTCTTTACTTATCATTCAGAACTCAAATTGGTCGTTGACTGAAACATCGATCAGCATGGCCTTGTTGTGCTTGTACGCTTGATCGATCATTGTTAGCAGCTCCGTTGCGCTACCTGCGCGTGCAGCGTTGATCCCATAGGCCTGAGCTATTGCGCAAAAATCGGGTGCAGCAAGATCAACGCCCTCAGGCTTTATCCCCTTCGCTTTCATGAATTCTCGAATTTCTCCATAACCCTGATTATTCCAAACAACTACGACCATTGGCAGGCCAAGTTCTTCCAGCGTACCGAGTTCCGATAAGGTGAATTGCAATCCGCCATCACCAATCAAACAGATAAGCGGTAAATCGGGGCGGGCGAGTTTTGCACCGATAGCCGCGGAGAGCGCGTAGCCAAGTGTTCCGAAGCCGACAGCCGAATTGAACCAGGCGCCCCGGTCGCCAGGCGCGAAAGCCAGATTTCCCGCATAAATCAACTCGGTAGAATCACCGACGATGACCGCACTGTCCACGTTTTTTCGTAGCTGTTCCAACAAGCGGATAAGCTGCTTGTAGTTATCTGACAATTCGCCCCAAATCTCGTTGCTTATCGTATCAATCGAAACGTTGTTGTTTTTCTTGTCCACCCCCCACAGCAGAGCATTGATTCCAACACG
Organism: uncultured Granulosicoccaceae bacterium; assembly: GCA_964449565.1. Taxonomy (GTDB): domain Bacteria; phylum Pseudomonadota; class Gammaproteobacteria; order Granulosicoccales; family Granulosicoccaceae; genus Granulosicoccus. Next base: position 35,991 of record CAYUZB010000008.1, read on the forward strand.
TGCCAGACAGCACAAACCGACGTTGGCAACGTGGTTAGTATCAAGTTGCTGCGGGTCGATATCGATGCGTACCAGCAACTTTATATCCAGCGGCCCTTCTGTTTCATAGACATCGTAATCTGTCGGGCCCAATTCGGTGCCAATGGCAATGACAACATCAGCGGCTTCAATCACACGGCGCAGAGGTTTGAGACTGGCACTGGCATGTATTACCAGAGGATGTGCAGGTATGTGTGAACGGGCATTGGCAGTCGTGATCACCAGGGCGTTCAGCCGCACTGCAAGTTCCAATAGTTTAGATCCTGAACCTCGACAACCACCTCCAGCGAGAATAACCACCGACCCTGCCTTGTTGATCACGTCATGCGCATTGCGGATCTCGCCTTCAGCCGGTTGCGGTGGTGGCGCGGGCAATTGGATCGAACGGTGCAAGGATGGCGCGCTACAGTCAGCTCGCATCAAAGACAACGGTATTTCGATATGTACAGGGCCGGGTCTCGCCGTTGAAAATACCGTAAATGCCGAATGGATGGCTGGGGCAATATCTTCTACTCGGCCGACAGTAAATGATTTGATGGCAACGGAGCTGGCAAACGCGGACTGATCCGGCATCTCATGTAAATTGCCGCGGCTTGAGCGATCAGGATTATTGACGCCGCTGATAACCAGCATAGGTATTGAATCCGCTCTGGCTTGCAACATGGCGGTCGCAATATTTGCCAGTCCCGGCCCGGTAATAACCAGGCAAACACCCGGTTTTCCACTCATTCGAGCATACCCGTCAGCCATAAAGCCTGCACCTTGCTCATGCCGGGGCGTTACATGCTTGATGCGCGAATCTGCCAGCCCTCGATACAACTCCACCGTATGTATGCCAGGAATGCCGAACACGACATCGACGTCGTAGGCCTCCAGCAGGCGGATCAGGTATTTACCGGTTAATTCGCTCATGTTGTTACTAGAACATACCTGTGTTGATTTGGAATTCATATCTGTTTCTGACTTCTTAGCGTTTGATTTTTTTCATGTCGGGATCAAATGGCGGTGTTAGTTGTGCACTGCAATCGATTAATCGGTCGCCTACTTTCAATTGATACTGCCCCTTTAGAATGAAATCCTTGTCAACACCGTCAATTGAGCGAACATAGCCCATACCGATTGACAATTCCAAATGATGCCCGAATCCAGCACTTGATAACCAGCCCACCGGTTTTCCATCGCGCAAAATGATTTCGCGACCGAACAGGACACATGTTGGATCATTAACCGTAAAACAAACCAATCGTTTTTGGATTCCCTGTTCAAGCTGGCGAACGACGGCTTCCCGACCTTTAAAAATAACATCGGTTCGTGGATATTTTACCGCCCAGGCAAGTCCAGCTTCTATCGGTGTATGGTCCGGTCCAATGTCACTGCCCCAGGCTCTATAGGATTTTTCAAGCCGACATGACTCAATCATGCGATACCCCGCGTTGATCAATCCTTGTTCGCGCCCTGCTTCCAACAACGCCGAGTACAGGGTCACGGCAAACTCGATGGGTATATGTAGTTCAAACCCGAGCTCTCCGACATAGGTGATGCGCAAGGCTAATGTCGGGCATGCAGCAACAACGATCTTTCGGCAACTGGCAAAGGGGAAATTCTCGTTACTGATATCATCGCGGCTCAACTGGGAAAGAATGTATCGCGAAGACGGACCCATTAACGACAAGACCGCATAAGCCGATGTCACGTTGACCAATTGTGCGTTTAACCCGATGGGTATATTGCGTCTGATCCAGTCAAAATCACGTGTTGCAAATCCGGTACCGGTCACGATATAAAATTCATCGTCGGCCAAACGTGCAATCGTGACATCGGCCTGGATCCCACCTTTATCGTCCAGCAATTGCGAATACACGAGAGAGCCAACCGGCTTGTTGACATCATTTGCCGCCAACCATTCAAGCGCTACCAGTGCATCAGGCCCTTTAAGGATAAATTTTGCAAAGGACGATTGGTCTATCAGAACAGCGGCATGACGGGCGGCGTAATGTTCACGCGCCACCGCATCAAACCATCCAGGTTTTGCAAAACTGTATACATCGTTCGGCAATTCGCCTGAGCTTGCATCGGCAAACCAGTTAGGCCGTTCCCATCCGAGCTTTTCACCAAAACAGGCTCCCTGAGCTTTCAATAGTTCATAAAGCGGTGAGCGTCTTGACGGGCGAGCACTACTGAACTCTTCATGAGGCCAGGCGATCGTGTAATGTTTGGCATAGGCTTCAAGGGTTCGTGTTCTTACCCAATCCACACTTTGATGGGACGGTCCGAAGCGACGTATATCCACTGGCCAAAGATCGTAAGGCGGCTCACCATGGCGTACCCATTCGGCCAAGGCCATCCCCGCTCCACCACCCGCTGCAATACCAAACGCATTGAACCCCGCGCCGACGAAAAAATTATCAAGTTCCGGCGCCTCTCCAAGAATGAAATTGCCGTCTGGTGTGAAGCTCTCGGGTCCATTGATCAGTTGTTTGATACCCACATCATTCAACGCGGGCACACGCTCTATGGCCTGCTTCATAAGCGGCTCGAAATGTTGAACGTTCTCATCAAGCAGCGAAAAATTGAAATTTTCCGGTATACCATCGACCGCCCAGGCAATTGGATCTGGCTCATAGCCCCCCATAACCAGGCCTCCCACCTCCTCCTTAAAATAAGTCAATCGATCAGGATCACGTAAAGTTGGCAAGGAGTTGGTGATACCTGATATAGCTTCGGTAACAAGATACTGATGCTGTACTGAAACCAACGGTACGTTCACCCCGACACGCGCTGCGAATTCGCGTGTCCACTGCCCCATACAGCACACAAGCTTTTCACATTGGATAGCTCCGGCCGTGGTGATAATGCCACTTAACTTGCCCTGATTAAAAGCGAGATCAAGAACGTCGATATCTTCCTTGATGATCGCCCCCTTCATTCGCGCACCCTTCGCCAGTGCCTGGGTGATATCGGCAGGATTGGCCTGACCATCGGTTGGCAGAAAAGCGGCTCCGTGCAGATCCTCGATCGTCATCAGTGGCCAAAGATCCAGTGCCTCCTTTGGTGTCAACAATTGCATGTCCAGACCAAAGGCGTGTGCTGTACTCGCCTGACGCTTTACCTCAGTCCATCGGTCAGCATTACAGGCTAATCGCAAACCACCATTCATTTTCCAACCACTGCCAAGACCTGTTTCCGCCTCGATACGTCGATACAACTCTACTGAGTATCCAAGTAATTCGGTGATATTGGCGTTGCTCCTCAACTGTCCAACCAGGCCCGCGGCATGAAATGTCGTACCACTGGTCAACTTATGACGCTCCAGCAGCACAACCTCACAACCAAGGTGGGCAAGATGATACGCGGTTGAACAACCCACGATGCCACCACCGATGATGACCACCTTGGCCGATTCTGGAAGAGATGAATTCATGGACGATAGCTGCGCGGTTGAAAAAGCGCTAAAGCTCAATTTGTCGAATCGCTTGATTGAACCGTTCGAGGTTCATGCGCGAGTATTCTGAATAATCGAAGTCGATTTTTGAATGAACTTCTGAAACCATGCTCCATAAAGTTTCGCGTAATAGAGATGCACACTTCATTGCCTGGTACTGCCGCCAGCGCTGCTCCAACGGTGCTTCAGCGAAATACAAATCAAGCAGTTCCCTCTCCAGAGCTTCAGGCAAGTCGTTATTGGAAGCCAATCCACCCAAATCAAACAACGGGGTGTTGTAACCCGCGTATTCCCAGTCGATCAGCCAGAGCTTTTTGCCGTCATCGATGAAATTGGCCGCAAGCAAATCATTATGACCATAAACAATATCAAAAGGGCCTGCCAGAGATTCAAGCCGTGATGCAAGCTGCAGCCATTCGTTTAACTGTTCACGATATGGACTATTTGCTGTTCGAAGTGTAGTTGCATAGTCGCGTATGACATGAAACACCCAGAACACCAAAGAGGCGCCGCGCAATTTTGTGGCTACATTTTGATGGCAATCCTTGATCACGTCGACCACGCGCTCAAGTGTTTCCGGTCGATTTATATCATCTGCGGTGAGTGTACGGCCTTCTATATAATCAATGACCAACAATCCCTCATCAACATAATGTATAGCGGGTGCGATTCCGGCAGCATGCGCTGCACGGCTGGCGGCCAGCTCATTAAACCGTAGAATCTGGTGTTCGGGTATATCACGCCCAAGGCGAACTACGTATTTGCCGTGATCATCCTTGACGACGAAATTCTGGTTAGTCATGCCGCCATCGAGGGTATTCACACGAGGCTTGCCTTTCCAGCAGCCTAGCTCCGAGATATATCTGACGGTGCTATCGATATCCATTACAACTCACCCAAAACGGTTTCAATCGCTCCGTTTAATTTCGAGACCAGTTCATCGATCTGCTCATCTTCGATAATAAATGGCGGTGCGAGCAGTACATGATCTCCATTCTTGCCATCTCGAGTCCCCGCCATCGGATAACAAATCAGCCCGGCGTCAAATGTAGCTTTTTTCAGTTTCCCGGCAACCCCAGCGCTTGATGCAAATGGCGCTTTTGTATTGAGATCCGCAACGAGTTCGATACCACGGAACAATCCGCGACCGCGTATATCCCCTACATGCGCATGATGAGCAAACCGATTTTTCAGCGCTGCTGTCAGCTTGTCCCCCATGACTTGTACACGAGTGGTCAAATTGCGATCGACGATGGCGTTTACCACGGCCAGACCCGCCGCTGCTGCTACCGGGTGTGCCAGATAGGTATGCCCATGTTGGAAAAATCCACTACCTGATTCGATAGTTTTATAAATTTCATCAGTACACAGCATGGCACCTATTGCCTGGTAACCGGCACCCAAACCTTTCGCAATACATAGAATATCCGGGGCGATATCATCCACCTCACAAGCGAACAAGTGACCCGTTCGTCCCATACCACACATGACTTCATCCAGAATCAACAACACGCCATACCGATCGCAGATTTCTCGAATACGTTTGAAATAACCTGCAACAGCTGGCACAGCGCCTGCAGTAGCCCCAACCACTGGCTCTGCCATAAACGCCATGACACTGTCTTCACCAAGGCGCACTATTTCGTCTTCGAGCTCTTGTGCCACGCGCTGACCATAGGCTTCACTTGATTCGGACTCGTGTCTGTCAACATATTCATAACAAGGCGCGATATGGGACACGTCAATTAACAGTGGTGAAAACTGTTGTCGCCTCCATTCATTGCCACCGGCGGCCAGCGCACCCAAAGTGTTACCGTGGTAACTCTGACGTCGCGCTATGAGATGCTTGCGTTGCGGTTCTCCACGCTCAATGTAATACTGTCGGGCCAGTTTGATCGCAGCTTCCGTCGCCTCCGAGCCACCTGAGACCAGATAGACGCGATCAAGCGTCCCCGGGGCATGTGCAACGAGCAAATCGCACAAGGCTTCAGCGGGCTCTGAGGTAAAAAAACCGGTGTGTGCAAAGGCGAGTTTCCCGGCCTGCTCCTGGACCGCCGCGACGATATCGGCATCGCCGTGTCCAAGACAGGAGACTGCGGCGCCACCAGAACCATCAAGGTAGCGTTTGCCGCTGGCATCAATCAAATAACAGCCATCGCCTGCGACAGCCATTGGCGGCAAGGCGTTCATATTGCGCGGAAAAGCATGTGACATCGCGACAAGCTCCGAAACGAACAGGCGGAATTCACCACATCTTCCCCAGCCTGATGGAAGAATGCGAAAGTCAGCGTATCATTAAGCGCTCACTGACGAGACAAAGATTCGAAACGCATGAGTCAACTATTTGCCCGACTGGTCGCAATGATAGGCGCCGGCATGATACTGATGCGACGCTGGAGCGCTGAGACTGACAAGCCTGCAATTGGTGGTGCACCGCATATTCCCGATGCCAAGGCGCAGTCGATACCGACTCTCAAAATGCCAACAGCACGTGGCTGGGTAGACGGACATACGCCTACGGCTGCCGAAGGCCTTGTGGTGAATGCGTTCGCCAAGGATCTTAAACACCCTCGCTGGATACACGTGCTGCCCAACGACGATGTACTTGTCGCCGAAGCATTGCCCGCCCCATGGACAATCAAAAGCGCCTTCGACTACGCCATGATCAGTACCATGCGTCGTGCAGCCGCGATTGGAAAATCCGCCAACCGAATCATGCTGTTTCGCGATAATGACAAAGATGGTGTCGCAGAAGAAAGCCATCTTTATCTGGAGAAGCAGAATCAGCCTTTTGGCATGGCCATGATCGACGATATCTTCTACGTCGGCAATACTGACGCTCTGGTCGCCTTTGATTACGTTGAGGGTGCCACTCGCATAACAGGTACGGCGCGCAAGTTGTGTGAATTCAAACCGGGCGGACACTGGACTCGCAGTCTGCTGGCCAGCGCCGATGGAAAAAAACTTTACGCTGGCGTCGGATCAAATACCAATATTGCGGACAATGGCATGCAGGAAGAGGAAGAACGTGCCGCCATCCACGAGATTGATCTCGAGACCGGTGCCTCACGCATTTTTGCGAGTGGCTTACGAAATCCTGTTGGTGTCGCGTGGGAACCTGTCACCGGAAAGCTGTGGACCGTGGTTAATGAAAGAGACGGTCTGGGTGATGAAGTGCCTCCGGACTATCTAACATCGGTGGAAGACGGTGGATTCTATGGATGGCCCTATTGCTATTGGGGACAAACCATCGATGATCGCGTTCCACAGGATCCTGACATGGTCAAAAAGGCTATTGATCCGGACTACGCGCTTGGTGGTCATACGGCGTCGCTGGGCTTGTGCTGGATGCCGGCTGGTACCTTGGCGGGCTTTGACAGTGATGGCATGGTTATCGGTCAACACGGCTCATGGAATCGAAGCAAACTTAGCGGCTATCGAGTGATATTCGTACCGTTCGAAAACGGACGTCCGAACGGCCCGCCTAAAGACATACTGTGGGACTTCCTGTCCACGGATGAAAAGGTCTCTTATGGGCGTCCCGTGGGTGTGACCATTGGTCCGAACAAGTCCTTACTCGTTGCCGATGATGTTGGCAACGTCATATGGCGAGTAAGTAGTGCGTGAAAACTGGCCAAGTCATGCTATTAGCCATAGTCACGGCAACTAGTGAATTCAACGAGAACTAACGGAGCGTTGAGCATGTTGGAAGCAGTCGAAATCATCGAAGTGTCCCCTCGCGATGGCATTCAGAACGAAAAGAAGCTGTTGTCTCTGGCCAGCAAACTAGAACTGATTGACAGGGCAGTCAAAGCGGGGGCGTCGAGAATCGAAGTCACCAGCTTCGTCAACCCGAAAAAGGTTCCGCAAATGGCACAGGCCGATGAAATCTGTGCCGCGCTGCCGCGTGATACCAACTGTCAATACATCGGACTCGCGCTGAATCGACGTGGATTTGAACGTGCCTGCAATGCAGGGCTTGATGAAGTCAACTTCGTCGCTGTCGCCTCGGATACCTTTTGTAAAAAAAATCAGGGCATGGATACCGATACGGGATTGAAATTGTTTAATGAACTATCTGAAGAAGCGCCGACTCCGATTCGCGTGGGTGTTTCTATCGCCACCGCCTTTGGCTGTCCTTTCGAAGGTGAGATATCGATTGATCGCTTGCTGCATGTTGTCCATCAATGCATGCAGGCAAAGCCCTTCGAAATTGGTCTTGCCGACACCATCGGTGCCGCGACACCCAGAGATGTCGCTGAGCGTATCGCAGCGATACGCAAACACTATCCAGACATCCCCTTGCGTTTACACTTTCACAATACGCGCAATACCGGCCTTGCCAATGCCTGGGCAGGCATCGAGGCAGGTGTCACTGCGTTCGATGCAAGCTTTGGCGGCGTCGGTGGCTGTCCATTTGCGCCTGCTGCGACTGGTAATATCCCTACCGAAGATCTTGTCTATATGTTCGAACGTGCGGGAATCAACACCGGCATGAACCTCGAATCATCCGTTGATGCGGCGAACTACCTGGAGACAATTTTAGGCAAGACGGTACCGGGCATGCTCATGAAAGCTGGCATCTTTCCCGATAACGTTGTGGCTCCCCTATCTTGATTAATCCTCTACGATCACCCTTCGTGATTAACCTTCGCGATCAGGTATGTTCAAGCTACGCTCACTCGCTGGGCGAGCCATGCATCGGTCCCACCAGGCCATGACTGACGGAAAATCTGTAAAACCCAACGCTTCTTCTGCCTTGTAGAAAACTTTGGCTGCGCGTATCCAGGGCCACGTCGCAATGTCTGCGATGGTGTACTGATCACCGGCCAGGTATTCAGTTTGACTCAACTGTTGTTCGAGTACTGCCAACAGGCGTCTTGCCTCCTGTTGATAACGTTCACGCGGCCGAGGATCGGGTATATCCTTACCGGCGAATACACTGAAAAAGCCGTATTGCCCGAACATTGGACCCACCCCACCCATTTGAAACATCAACCACTGGATAACCTTGGCTCGCTGAATAGGGTCCACTGGTAATAGCTTTCCTGATTTTTCGGCAAGATAAATCAATATTGCACCGGATTCCCATAACGTCATCGTCTGCCCATCGGGTCCGTTCGGATCGATGATGGCCGGTATCTTATTGTTAGGATTCAGTGACAGGAACTCGGGCGTTGTCGTCTCATTCAATTTGACCGTATGCGCTTCATAATCCAGTCCTATTTCCTCAAGCATGATGGATACTTTGACGCCATTTGGCGTCGGGAACGAATAAAGCTGCAATATCTCGGGGTTTTTTGCAGGCCATCGATCATTGATTTTGTAAGTTGCAAGCGCACTCATAACGATGATGAAAATCCTTTAGTGGAAGGTGCTATAACACAAGAGGCTGTGTGCCCCAAGGCCGTTGGCGGACAGGCTCTTAGGGACAATTTAACATACATGATAGCGAGCTGATACATGGCTAAATACCTGAACACGCTGGACCTGTTATCACTATGGGGCACAATGAAACGCCCTATGCTGATAAAAAATACTCAGCTTTTCAGTAGGTCAGCATGATGAATTCTTCCTATCAGGCTGTAGTGATTGGTGGCGGTGTTGTTGGCTGCTCCGTCCTCTATCATCTTGCCCGTGAAGGCTGGAAGGACGTTCTGTTAATCGAGCGTTCCGAACTGACATCGGGCTCGTCCTGGCATGCCGCTGGTGGCTTCCATACACTGAACGGTGACCCCAATGTCGCCAAATTACAGGCGTACACTGTATCGCTTTATGAAGAAATAGAAGCGCTTTCGGCTCAGTCCTGTAGCCTGCATTTAACCGGAGGCGTGATGATGGCCGACTCACAAGAGCGAATGGATTTTCTCCGGCTGACCCACGCACGTGGGCGTTGCCTGGGTATGGAAACTGAACTGATCACACCATCAGAAGCTAAAGCCATGTTTCCACTGATGGATGAGACACAGTTTATCGGTGCCTTATGGGACCCGGTTGAAGGACACCTTGACCCGTCCGGAACCACACACGCCTACGCAAAGGCAGCGAAGGCGCTAGGTGCTGACATCGAGCTGCGTAATCGTGTCACGGAGCTTACACAGGACAGCGATGGCACCTGGAACGTGGTCACCGAAAAAGGCACCGTCAAGACCGAACATGTAGTTAATGCCGGTGGACTCTGGGCGCGAGAGGTCGGTCGCATGGCCGGGCTCGAGCTTCCCGTACTTGCGATGGAGCACATGTATCTGCTCACCGATGAGATGCCAGAGGTCACCGCGTTCAACCGGGAAATCGGTCGTGAACTGGTCGGTGTGATTGATTTTAAAGGCGAGATCTACACACGACAAGAACGCAATGGACTGCTTCTGGGTACTTATGAGAAAGCCTGTAGACCTTGGTCCCCTGTCGAAACACCTTGGGATTTTGGCCACGAATTACTGGCCCCTGATCTGGATCGAATCGCCCCATCGCTTGAGCTTGCCTTCAAACATTTTCCAGCATTTGAACACGCTGGCATCAAGCAAGTGATCAATGGGCCGTTCACCTTTGCACCTGACGGAAATCCGTTGGTCGGACCGGTTCAAGGGCTGACCAACTACTGGTGCGCCTGTGCCGTCATGGCAGGCTTTTCACAAGGCGGTGGTGTCGGGCACGCGCTGGCGAACTGGATGGTACACGGCGATCCCGGTTATGACCTGTGGGGAATGGATGTTACCCGCTTCGGCGATTGGGCGACTCTGCGCTATACCAATGCCAAGGTACGTGAAAACTATTCGCGTCGCTTTTCGATTCGATTTCCGAATGAGGAGCTGCCGGCCGCGCGACCACAGGAAACAACGCCACTCTACGATATCTTCAAAAATGAGCTACATGCTGTGATGGGAGACAGCTGGGGGCTTGAGACGCCGCTGTGGTTTGCAAACACTGCCACAGAGGCGAAAGATGATCTCAGCTTTCACCGTTCAAACGATTTCCCCGCCATCGCACATGAAGTTGAGCAGTCACGCAACAGTGTCGGTGTTACAGAGATCGCCAATTTTGCGAAATACAAAATCAGTGGTGCGGGCGCAGAAGCGTTTTTGTCCAATCTTATGACCAACAAGATGCCGCCTGTCGGTCGCATTGTGTTGACGCCAATGCTTAATGAGGCTGGAAAGTTGATTGGCGATTTCACAATAGCCAAAGCGTCTGACGAAATTTTCTATATGTGGGGCTCTATCGCCGCGCAGAAATACCATGTCCGTTGGATGGAGGATCACTTGCCTAAAGATGGCTCCGTATCCATTCATGTTTACGGCACTGACCTGGTCGGTTTGTCTATAGTTGGTCCGCACTCCCGCGATGTCTTGTCCGCGTTATGCGATATAGATGTGTCTAACGACGCGTTCCGATTCATGGACTATCGCGAATTCGATGTCAACGGGGCGCCCTGCCGGGTTAACAGAATAAGCTTCAGTGGCGATCTTGGCTACGAAATATGGATGCAAACTGGATATCAACGAAAAGTATATTCAGGGATCAAAGCTGCCGGTCAGCCCTACGATATTATTGACTTTGGCATGCGGGCGTTGTTATCCATGCGTCTTGAAAAAAACTTTCCAACCTGGTTCGCCGAATTGCGGCCAATCTATGGTCCGCTTGAAGCCGGTATGAGTCGCTTTGTCAAATTCGACAAACCGGGATTTATTGGAAAGGGCGCGGCGTTAAATGAAGTTGAAACCGGTGGCATATTAAGACTCGTTTCATTTGTTGTCGACGCCTCGACAGCCGACGTGATGGGGGATGAGCCTGTATGGGCCAGGAGTAGCCAGCCTGCCCCTGGTATTGCCAAACCTCACGGAGTTGGTGCCAATCGATTTTCGGCTGAGGGTTCGGACATAAATAGCGTTGATTCGCAGACCGACGGCGACTGGCGCGTGGTCGGCTGGGTGACTTCTGGCGGTTATGGACACTACGTCCAGAGCTCTTTTGCACAAGGTTATATTCCTAAAGAACTGGCCACGATCACCGACGATGATCAGTTTGAAATCGAAATTCTCGGACAACGCCGGCCCGCAAAATTAATCTTGAAACCAATATTTGACCCAGAGGGGTTACGTATGCGTTCTTGATACAAAACGTCTCACGCTTACCCAATGCTCTGGAGTAATTTTTCCATCAATTTTTGTAGTGTCTTTAAATAACGTTCATTCGTCAATTGACCGGCTTCATCGAACTCACCATGCGCGCTCGATACCATTAATTCCGGACCGGTCAAGAGTCGTGGTTGAAATGAATTCATCGCCAGACGCAATGAGTTCTGGGCACGCGCCCCACCGGTACGTCCAGCGGCCGCTGACATGATGGCAACCGGTTTGTCCATCCAGGGATTGGAATCAACCCGACTGACCCAGTCTAGCGCGTTCTTGAGCACCCCTGGCATGGCTTGATTGTACTCGGGCGTAGAGATGACAACCGCATCGGCTGAATCTATTTGCTGGTGAAGAGCCAATGCTTTCTCCGGCACGCCTTGCGCATCTTCTACGTCACCGTTATACAGTGGCATATCAATATCCGCGACCATCGCATCACACGATGAGCAGCGAATAGCCTCTTGCAACAGCTTACGATTAAATGAATCAGTACGCAGGGAGCCCGATATCATCAGGAGAGATACAGGTTTTGTCATTCGGTTTTTCTCTCTAGAGCTAACACTCGAAAACGTGAACTTTAATAGTATACGAGCCAATCAGCGGAATATTTCACTTTTAAGAAAATCAGCTTGATACTTTAAACAATCTTAGAAGTAACGCGAGATTCTTGTTTGTGCTCGGTTATGTGTCCAATGCGATTGAAACACCGCGTGTTAGGTGAAAGCAAGCTAGATACGAATATCAAGCTCTGTAATCGTCACATTCAAAGCACATTGACTTTCGGCAACGGTAGCGCCACTGGTGTCAACCGTCCGATCGGCGGACGCATAAAGCGATTCTCGCTCTGTCAGAATATTTTTGAGTTGCTGCATGGCTTTGGGGTTACCGGCTATCGGTCGGACATCACCTTGTGCGACGACACGGCTCATATGCTCTTCCGGACTAGCCTTGAGCCATATGGTATAGAACGATTCACACACCCGTTTATGGGTATCCGCCGCCGAAACTATTCCTCCAGACGCGGCCAGAACAAGCGCATCTCTTGATTCGACTATATGATCAACAGCCTGACGTTCAAGAGTACGAAAGCCTTCCTGCCCGTAGAGGTCCATAACTTCCTCAACAGACAATCCGCTCAGTAATTCAATTTCCTTGTTAAGTTCCACAAACGGCAGACCAAGTGATTCAGCCAGACCTTTCCCCAATGTCGATTTCCCCGCCCCACGTAGTCCAAGAAGACAGATGCGCTGTTGCTTGGTGATTCGCGAATCAGACCTTGCAAGCAGGTTCAACACTTGCTGCCGTTGATGCGTATCGCTATTTATAAAATACTCAGCGACACGAATGGCGTCTGGCCCCAGTTGACTGTTATTTCGCACAAGCCATTCGACAGAAGTACCAAGCCCTTCGGCCATTTTGTATAATAGGCCGATCGATATATTCCCCGTGCCAGTTTCAAGCAACACAATAGTTCGTTGCGACACTCCTGAACGTTCAGACAAGGCTCTACGTGAAAGTCCCTGTCCTTTGCGAAACTCAAGTACACGCCGACCTACTTCGACGATAAAACTGTCGACACTTGAATGATTACTTGACTCTGTAGCGTTCATCAATAGGTTTCAACATGGTAGCGACCTTCGTCGCGCATATCATCTCGGATCTCCGTCCATGTTTTTCCCATACCTTCTGCTATCGCGATGAACGCCTCTTCAACACCTTGCTCCATCGCCCGTAGCCCGCAAATGTAAATATACGTATTACTGTCACTCAATAGTTCGGCAATGACATTTGCTTGTTCGAGAAGTTCGTCCTGTACATAACGTTTCGGCTGATCGCTAACACGACTGAATACAAGATGTTTTTTTAACACGCTCTCCGGGATTTTGTTCAACGGAGCAAAGTACGGTAAGGCATTCGGTGTCCGTGCACCGAAAACCAAGCGCATATCGCCTGTACCGGCGCCCGGACTACGTTGACGTTGCATCGTGAAAGCTCGAAATGGCGCCGAACCCGTGCCGGTGCAAATCATCAACAGTCGGGCATTCGCATCATCGGGCAGCAGAAAAGTCGATCCAAAAGGGCCTGTTACTTGAACCTCAGCGCCTTTTTCAAGATCACACACGAAATTTGAACAGATCCCATCGGTTTCGCGTTTGATAGTCAAGGATAAATTGTTGTAATTCGGACGCTCGCCTGTACGTGGGCTTGATACAGAATACAGGCGCGGTCGATAGGGCTTGCCATTAATGTCTGTTCCCGGCGGGGTAATACCAATGCTTTGCCCTTCGAGAACCGGAAACGGTGATGCGCCAAAATCCAGTATCAGATGACGAACATCACTATCTGCATCTATTCCGGTCAGTCGATAGTTACCCTGAACAGTCGCTGTGACCGGTTTGGCTATCGTATACAAATTGATGCTGGGTTTCGCCGCCGACACAGGCGCTTTGGCCTTGCCACCTGCCCCGGAATGCGCATCAGCCAGAAGTTCAGCAATCCCCTGATCTATCGCTTCGATGGATGTATCCGCTTCACTGGCATTGCTTGGAAAGTCTTCCTGCTCTGGCAATTCCATCCACTCAAACTGTGATTCAAGTGAATAAGGAACGTTGACGACACGCCACTCATCAATCGAGCCGGTTGGACAAACGGGAATGCAATCCATGCAGAAATCGCATTTTGCGGCATCAACCACGACATTGTTGTCATCGTGTGTAATCGCCTCTATTGGGCAAGTTGCTTCACAGGTGTAGCACCGAATACAGATCTCCGGATCAATCAGATGCTGTTTGACGGGTTTACTCATTTAGCTTGGCCCACACTGCTTTGTATTTGAAACAAGTACACACAACTTGAAATCTTCAAGCCATATGCAACTTGACGTATTCAAATTCGCCTGGCTTGTTGTCAATGCCGACTTTTGGTGGTGCTATCCAACTGGCAAATTTTCCTGCTTCCGTGACCGGCAACATCAAAGACTGAATGAAATCGCCATCGGCCTTTGATGGTAACCATTCGCTACGCTTGGCTGCGAATGCCTCCTCGGAGATGAGATTTCCTTCAGGATCAATAGGTTTACCGGCAAACACGCCAATCTGGCGATGGAAGCCCTCATGAGACAGCGCTAGTTTGAATGTCACTCCGAATTTCTCGATGATTCTGTTCCAGCGTCCAATGCCGCCGGATGCATCGCGTGTGTAGTCATCGCGCAAACGCATATTGATGGCAGTCAAAGCAGGCACGTCTTGCAGTAATATTCTGTCGTCAGTAATACGACTGACTGGATAGGTCGCCCCAGTTAGCTTGTGGTCATCATCGATGCGGTGTTCCATGAATCGTGCCTTGATACCCGCATTGAAGGCATTGGCGGCATTGGTCGAGACCTCCTGCCCAAATAGATCAAGTGACAGGCTGTAATGTAGATTGAGCTTCTTCTGTATAGTCGGAAGATCGATGACACCGAGTGCACGAACCGCTTCGATATCATAAGGATCTTCAATTCCCGCCTCTTTCATCGCCTCACAGGTTTTTTGTATCGTTCTACCTACTCCGGTTTCGCCGACAAACATGTGATGGGCTTCTTCGGTCAGCATGAATCGACAGGTACGTGACAGGGGATCAAAACCTGACTGTGCAAAGCTCTCCAATTGCATCTTGCCATCCCGGTCAGTGAAGTACGTAAACATGAAGAATGACAGCCAATCAGGTGTTTCTTCATTGAACGCGCCCAGCATACGAGGTGCATCCTCGGATCCGGATGAACGACGCAGCAAATCATCTGCTTCCTCTCGACCATCGCGCCCGAAGTATTTGTGTAACAGATACACCATCGCCCAAAGGTGTCGGCCTTCCTCGACATTGACCTGGAACAAATTGCGCAGGTCATAGAGAGAAGGGGCTGTATGGCCAAGAAAACGCTGTTGCTCGATGGAAGCTGGCTCTGTGTCTCCTTGAATGACGATGAAACGTCGCAGCATGGAGCGGTATTCACCGGGTACTTCCTGCCAAGCCGCTTCACCTGCATGCTCACCGCAGGGAATCTTGCGATCCTCAACTTGAGGCGCCAGTAATACACCCCAGCGGTATTCAGGCATTTTCACATAGTCAAACTTGGCCCAACCCTTTGGGTCAACGCTGACCGCAGTTCTGAGATAAACCAGACTATCCTGAAATTTCTGAGGGATCAGATCCTGCCACCATTTGATATACCCCGGATGCCATTTTTCCAGTGCTTTCAATACGCGTTTGTCACTAGACAAGCCGACGTTATTCGGAATCCGAGTATCGTAATTTACATCCAAGGTCTGGTTCATGTATAGATTCCTTATCGAGTAACTTGTCGCGGCATCAGTTTTTAATTCAATCAGCTATCGTTAAACGCGACGCTTGTCATATTCGCCTCGCTTGCCTGTCCCGTAGCGTTGCAACGCGCCGTTCTCGCCAACCGCATTAGGTCTGTGGAAGATCCAGTTTTGCCAGGCTGTCAAACGACCGAATATGCGGGTCTCCATTGTTTCAGGACCCGCAAAGCGTAAATTTGCCTCCATACCAGTCATTGCATCCGGTGAAAAACTAGCGCGCTCTTCCAGAAAAATCCTGATCTCATCTTCCCAATCGATATCATCAAAGCGGTAAGTAATCAAACCAAGTTCGTCGGCAGATTCCGCATCAAGCGGTTGATCAACTTTAGCTAACGCATCATCAACACACCCTGAATCGCCAAGAAAACGTGTTTGCAAGCGGGTCAGATCATTAGACATCGGAAACAAGCCGAAATTGCCGGCGGTGAGCATTAGCGTGGCGATCGGCCGCTCATCATCTTCAAATTCCCCGTCCATCATGTAGCTTCGATCAACAGCGAACACAATTTCTGCAAGGCAACCGGCAAAACAGGAACCGTTCTCTATCAATGCGACCAGAGATCGAGATGTCATGTCCAGTCGTTTTAATATGCGTTTCCAATACAGCAGTATTTCACGCGACAACCAGTCAGTATCTTTATTTTCAATCAAGAGCCTTTCATGTGCAGCAACCTTTGCTGCGTCACCACTCGTTCGAAATAACAGAACGCCTATTTCCAGTTCATTCAATCGTAGATGCAGGATTGCATCATCAAGTTCTCGTCCCAGGCACAGCAGGTAGGATTTATCCCCTTCAGCGTGTAAGGCGTCAATTGATGCAGGGGCGTCATTATCGGGCCCCTTGATCCGAATAGTCGCAGTTCGATTGTGTCGATCGACGCTCACCTCAACGTATGAATAACTAACGGCACCATTACTATTAAATTCACGCTGAATCGGTTCCAGTTGTATCCCGCTTGCCTGTCCATCAGAAATCGAACTTGCCACCAACTCACTCGCCCTGTTTTGCACGTACTCATCAAACAGGCTGTTGGCAACAATCTTGTCAACAAGCTTCCAGTCTTCAGCTCGAGCGCCCTTTACGCCCTCTTCTATCGAACAAAAAACGTCCGCCAGATCACGACGCATCTTGCGCTTGTCAGTGATGCGCGTCAGTCCACCCGTACCCGGTAAAACAGCCAGCAAAGGAACTTCGGGTAAGGCGACAGTGGTTGATCCATCGTCAACCATATAGATTTCATCACAAGCCAGTGCCAGCTCATAACCGCCACCTGCACAGGCACCACGCACTGCGGCGATATAGTGTTGTCCTGATTCTTTGCCAGCCACTTCAAAAGTATTGCGCGTTTCGTTGGTGAACTTGCAGAAATTCACCTTATGCGTATGCTCGGCGCCCGCCAGCATACGGATATTTGCACCGGCACAGAAAACCTTGTCCTTGCCTGACTTGAGGATTACGGCACCCACCTCGGGATGTTCAAAACGCATGCGCTGTACGATGTCGGCGAGTTCGATATCGACACCGAGATCGTAAGAATTGAGCTTCAGTTCATAACCATCCAGCAGCCCACCTTGTTCGTCGACATCCATCGTGATGGTTGCCACGCGGTTTTCATAATCAACCGTCCAATGTCGATAACTCAAGGGATCGGTCTGAAAATCGATCGATTCTGACATGGGGATTATCTAAGCAAGCCAAGCTTGAGCCGAGTGTAAATCAGAATACCTCGAAATTCGCTTTTTATTGCGTAATTTTAGCAAATAAGAATTTTACTTCACTGATTATGAAGGTAAACACCAATTTATTGATAATATATTGCGTTAAATGAGTTCGATACCAATACTCGTTGACGCCTCTGCGCAGCCAGCAGCGGCTGACATAACCTTTGAGCTGTCCAGACCCATCAAGTGCCCCTGGTACCCGCTTAAGGCTCGTTCAGCGGCGTATACCGCCAGTCCCTGGAGTCTTGTCGCGGCGTGCTCCTGCTTCAACGCCAACTTGAGTCGCGCGTTACTGATGTGTATCAGGCATTGCACCAGAAAGCGTTCTCGGCTGTTCGGCAGCGCTTTCATCCACACGGCCTCAAGTACCTCGTGTGCTTCCCAATAGAAACCTTCATTGATCAGCCGTATGCCGTAGAGCCAGGGAACATTTGCCGTTGCCCGATCATCACTGGTTTGTTCATGTGCCTGTTGCGCGATAGCATGCAGAAAACCATCATTGGGGCGAGCGTTAACCCCGGGTAGATGTTTCTCTTCTGGCAAGGCCAATTTGTTGGCTTCAAGCATTGTTACAAATACCTATTGACGCTAAGCAGATAACCTTTCCTTTGGTATTGTTTGCGGCGCTGGCACTTGGACTGGTAGGCGATTTTCCAGACACCGGCGATGCTTCAATTGATCTGCTATTGTTCATGCTCCTGACGTGCTCCAAGGCGATGTTTAACGGTCGACCATGAAAATTATCATTACAAAAATCGCTGCTTTCGTTCTTTTTATTCTGGGAATCATTTCCTTGGTATCGCCCATTCCAGGCGCGTTCATTTTTCTGGCCTGCTCTTTAACATTAACAATCTCAGTTAGCCCCTATGCTCAGTTTTGTGTCCAATGGGTTCGCAGCCGCGTTTCCTGGATCAATAAATTTCTATTCTGGCTTGAGCGAAAAACAGGAAATCGGATCAAAATGATCGGCGAGACGCTTCCCAAGACCCATCCGATAGAAAATAGCGATAATCAAAGCTTGAGTCATAAAGAGTACATAGAGAAAATGCAACAAGAAGAAAAACAATCAGATCGGGATAAATAAGATAGCTGGCAGGTGAGTCAATCGCGTAACTTGAAGCGTTGAATTTTGCCGGTAGCGGTTTTCGGCAGCTCGTCAACGATTTCTACCCAGCGCGGGTATTTCCACTTACCAATTTGCTCCTTGACCTGTTCTTTAAGCACTGTACTCAGTTCTTTTGTATCAACCGGGTTTTTCAGCACCACGTAGGCTTTCGGCTTTTCAAGGCGCTGTTCATCGTAAGCGGCAACAACAGCCGCCTCCAACACATCGGGATGGGCGATAATTGCTTGCTCAACCTCAAAGGGCGAGACCCAGATTCCACTGACCTTGAACATGTCATCAGTGCGACCACAATAGATCAATCGACCATCGGCTGACTTCTCGTACTTGTCACCCGTGCGCGTCCAGACACCTTCAAAGGTCTGACGGCTTTTGTCACGCTGGTTCCAGTAATCAGCTGCGGCTGAATTTCCATTGACCAGTAGCTCACCGACCTTGTGGGTTTCGGTAATGTCCTTCCCATTTTCGTCAACCAGACGGAGTTCGTAGCCAGGGACTGCCACACCTGATGTGCCGTATACAACATCATCTATTCGGTTAGATAGAAAAATATGCAGCATTTCAGTAGAGCCGACGCCATCGAGAATCGGACAATTCGTAAGCTTCTCCCAGTTTTTGCCAAGATCTTCAGGCAATGCCTCTCCGGCAGAGATACAGCGCCGAAGTGGTGCATCAATTGACATCTCATTCGATTCAACATGAGCGATAGTGGCGGCGTACAGTGTTGGAACACCGCAGAAAATAGTCGGCTTGTACTCATTGATAATGCCAAGAACTGCATCAGGTGTGGGCCTACTGGATAACAACAAACTTGTTGCCCCCACGGACATCGGAAACGATAGAGAATTGCCCAGGCCATAGGCAAAAAAGAACTTTGCCGCCGAATAAACGATATCCTCTTGCTCGATCCCCAACACCTGAACACCATAGGTGTCAGCGGTTTCACGCAAACTGCTGTGCAAATGCCGAACACCTTTGGGCTGACCGGTCGAGCCTGAGGAGTACAACCAGAAAGCGCATTCATCTGGTGATGATTCGACAGTCGGTTGTGGCGTACAACGACCAAGTTCATCGATAAACGTCAGATGGTTCGAAGCGTGTTCACCAGTAACAAACACCGTTTTGATCGTGGGATGATCTGCCAGCAAGGGCTCAACTACACTCAATAAAGGTGATGACACAAACAGTGCTTTGGCCCGGCAGTCAGTCAGTATTGACGCGTACACCTCACTGCCAAGCAAGGTATTGAGCGATACAGGTATGACGCCAGCTTTAAGACTGCCCCAGAAAATAATCGGAAATTCGATTTGATCAAGTAACAACAAAGCCACTCGATCTTCGCGCTGAATACCATGCCGAGCGTAGAGATCAACAAGTTTTGCCGATTCTGTAGCGATTTCACGGTAACTCAATCTTCGCTTGTGGCCATCGACTTCCCTGAATGCAGGTTTGTCAGCGTAGGCAGTATCTAAATGGCGATCAACAAAATAATCAGCGGCATTGCCATTGCAACTTTCTGTGCTGAATTTCGTCATGATAAATCCCTATTAAAATTCCATACAGCTAATAAAAGGCGCGAAGCATAAATAAAGTAATGGCTGGAAACATGACGAGAATGGCTGTACGTACGATATCGGATAATACAAAAGGCAAGACCGATTTATACGTTTCCATGATGCGAGTATCTGGATCCATCGCGTTGATGACAAACAGGTTCATGCCAACAGGTGGTGTAATTAAGCCGACTTCCACAACGATCAGCACCAGAATACCAAACCAGATGGCGGTCTCTTCCGCAGTCAGTCCAAAGTCGAGCGATGAAATTATCGGAAAGAAAATCGGTATGGTAAGCAATATCATTGATAGGCTGTCCATGATGCAGCCAAAGAGCAGATAGAGACACAATATGATGGTCAGAATAAGCCACGGGCTGTAGCCCTGTGACACGATAAATGACGATACCTCTTGCGGCACCTGCGTCAAGGCCAGAAAAGAATTATAAAACCCCGCACCGAGCACAATCATGAAGATCATCGCTGTGCTGATTGCTGTTGCCAATAGCGATTGGCGTAAGGTGGCAAACGTCAGGCCGCCGTTCAGCAATGCGATAATACCGGTACCTGCAGCGCCAACGGCGGCAGCTTCAGTTGGCGTAAACCAACCGAGATAAATCCCCCCGACCACCAGAAAAAATACCAGCAACACTGGCCACACTTTTGCCAGGGCCTTGAATCGTTGCCGGTACGGCATTCGTTCCATCACCTGCGCACTACCCGGTGAGAAATGCATATAAATCGAGATGGCAATCATATAACCAATTGCCGCCAGTATGCCGGGCACGAATGCAGACAGAAACAACTTGGCTATATTTTGCTCGGTAAGGATGGCATAAATCACCAGAACCACTGATGGCGGAATGAGTATGCCAAGTGTTCCACCGGCAGCCAGAGTTGCCGTTGCAAGACCACCCGGGTAGCCGTAACGGCGCAATTCAGGTAACGCAACCTGCCCCATGGTTGCAGCCGTTGCCAGCGATGAGCCGCAGATGGAACCGAAGCCTGCACAGGCGCCTACCGATGCCATGGCTATACCGCCCTTGCGATGACCCAGCCAACTTTCAGCCGCTTTGAACAAGGAAGTCGACATGCCACCGAGCGTCGAGAACTGCCCCATCAACAAGAATAGTGGCACGATGGACAAGGAATAACTTGAGAACGTTCCAAACGTTTCCGTTTTTAGCCTTGCCAGTACAACCAGCCAACCACCGGTCACGAGCGCCGTCCCGCCAAGCCCACAAACCAGCATGGCGAGTCCGATGGGCATACGCAAAAAAATCAACGCCATCAACACGGGCAATGACACGATGCCCAGTTCCAAGTTACTCAAGGCTTGTGGATCTCTGCGTAGAACCAGGCAGTCCAGAATCAAGACCTGCTACTTCCCGGGCCCTGGCATAGGCGACGTAGGCAGCTATGACGGTTGCAATCACGCTGGCTGCGGCACAAAAGGCAAATCCCCACCAGACCGGGAATTCGAGTTGGAAGGTCGTTTCCCCGTAACGCATCTTGTCTGACATACCCACAAAGAGTCGCCAGCTAATGACACCGAGAACGAGGACAAACAGAATGTCCCAGATCAATTCAAGCGTATCGCTGAATTTTCTCGGCAGTTTGGAGGTAAATATATCGACTTGCGCATGACCACGATTGACCATACACCACGGAAAAAAGGCGAATATCGCAAAGGCGATGCCCACTTCGACAATTTCGAAATCACCATTGATGGGCCCAAACTTGATGAGCCAGGATGCAAGTTCAGGCAAATAGCTTTCGACAAAATCGCTGTGCCCGAATGTGTTGATCAGTCGACCAGTAATGCTCAGGCTCGTCAGCACCACGAGGGACAGTAGTACGAGTCCTCCTACGATGGCCATCCATCGCGCAATCGCGTGCATGAATGTGCGCATAAAGTCGCTCAGAGTCAATTAAACAAAAGGGCTTCACTAAGCTGTGAAGCCCTTCGGTGATTATAGCGACTATTTGTTCGAATATTTCTCGATCAAGGCTTTGGCTTCATCGTACAAGGCTTGACCGTCAATACCCTTTTTATCCATATCGGCAATCCAGTTGTCAACAACCGGGGCAACGGCGGCTTCCCACTCGGCTACCTGTTCATCATTCAATGTAATGATGTTGTTACCGTTGGCAACTGCCAGCTCTCTCGCCGGACCATCAGCACCTTCTTGCGTCTTGCCAGCGAAGGCCGAAAATTCCATACCCGAGTTGTCATCAATTGCTTTTTGCAAATCAGCCGGCAGGCTTTCGTACTTTGCCTTGTTCATCGCCAGAACAAATGTCAATGTGTATAAGGCTCGATTGCTGAATTCGGTGTGATTGCTAACCAACTCCGGCACCTTGAGTGCTGCGGTGACTTCCCATGGAATGGTCGTCGCATCAATGACACCTTTTGACAATCCTTCAGGGACTGCTGGTACTGGCATACCAACAGGGGTCGCACCCAACAAATCCATCATTTTATTGACGGTACGGGAACCACCTCGAATCTTTACACCATTGAGATCATCTGGGCTAACGATTGGCTCAGCGGAGTGAAACAATCCAGGACCATGAACCCAAGTGCCAAGAATTTTCAGATCCTTGAATTCGGTATCGCGCATTTCTTTTTCGAACAATTCCCAATATGCGCGTGAAACCGCTTCAGCGTCGGACATCATGAAGGGCATTTCGAATACTTCTGTGCGAGGGAAACGACCTGGCGTATAACCGACAACTGTCCAGACAACATCAGCAACGCCATCAATTGCTTGATCCATCAGTTCAGTAGGCTTACCACCCAACTGCATGGATGGAAATCGATCTACTTTAATTTTTCCTTCTGACGAAGCTTCGACATTATCTGCCCAGACATCGAGAACCAGCTTGGGCACATTCGCTTGCGCTGGCAGGAACTGATGTAATTTCAAGGTAACATCCGCTGCCATCGCTGATGTCGACGTGATCGCTCCAAGGAGCGCTGTTACGCCTAGCGCTGTTAGTAAATTTTTTCGCCGAATCATTTGTTTCTTCCTCCAGTTTCTCGGGATGTATGCCTAATGGCTAATGGTATACTGAAATTCTTTGGTCATTGTCAATGATTATGGCCTTACAGCCTCGTAGTTGAGCCATTTCCAGCCAATTTACGTGCTCTCGGTTCTCAAGCTTGGCAGTCACAGGCCACTGTCGTAATTCGCAAATTCAACCGCGATGTGGCCACTTTTTTCGATCGTTTCCAGTCGTTGAACAAACGACGCAATTGACTGCAAGGTTTTGTCAGTCTGTTCGATGTGCGGCGAATGTTTGCAGTCGTCCAACATGACTACTTCAACGGGGGAATAACAACGCGTTTCGATTTCCTGTATTTGCGCAATCGTACCGTATTGGTCATTCACACCTTGGATTGCCAATACCGGTATGCGCAGGTAATCAATCGTTTCACTGATGTTCCATTCCTTGAACTCTGGATCAAGCCAGGCGTTGTTCCATCCGCGAAAAGTATTGTCGACGTGATGATGGTGCCGTGCAAGACGCTCCCGCAGATCTGTCTTTTCGTAAGCCTCTTTGGCTTCTGCAATAGCCTCTAGTTGATCTGGCTCGGTGAAAAAATGTGGGGCGATCAAGATGACTCCGCGTACGCGATGGTCAGAGACACCCCCGGCATAAAGTGCAGCGATCGAAGCACCGTCACTATGGCCTAACAGAATGCCACGCCGAAATCCTATCTGATCAAGCACCTTTGATAAGGTGTTTTCTGCCTCTTGAGTCATGTAGTCGAGTGCGCGCGGTAGAGGTACTGGATCAGATGCCCCATATCCAGAACGGGAATAAGCAAACACACCGAAGCCGGTGGCATCCGCTATTTTTTCAGGAAAATCTTTCCATAAGGACGCCGAACCCAGCCCTTCATGCAGCATGATTATCGTTGGCGCATGTTCGGGTGCCGGACCAAAACAGCGGGTTTCAAGCCGCATGTCATCGACGGTTAGAAAAGCCTCTTTACCTGCCCGCCATTCAAATACCTTGCTCACACAGATCACACTCAGTAGGAGCGTACTTGATCTGAACCTTTGTACAGAATGTCAGCATAGTTAGCATTCATGGCCTGGCGATTGGATAGCGCATCCGGGTCAAGGTCATGACGCGGTCGTCCGATTTCAACAAGATCAGCATCGTCGCGTTTGCGGCCGCGACAATGCATCCATTGATTCAATCCGATGGTTTGTCGCACATCATGCCGTGCATATGACTGCAGCGCAAAGCCTATGCGCCGTTCAGCTGACCTATTGGGTTGGGAGCCATGAATCACTTCGCAGTGATGCACAGACATCTGACCGGGTTTCAAGATCAAATGGTGTGCCGATGACTCATCGACATTGTTGACTTTCTGCCCGCGGGTCAGAATGTTGTCTTGCGCGAACGTATCCTCATGCTCTTGAATGTGTGCATGGTGACTACCGGGAATCATACTCATGCAACCGGTTTCCAGATTGCTCGGCGTCAGGGCAATCCAGGGTGTCAAAAACGTGTTTTTGTTCATGCCCATATACGTGGCATCCTGATGCCAGCTGACATAGTGCGATGTGTTGGGTTCCTTGATAAATAGAACACTCGCCCACAAGGAAAAGTCCGCGCCGAGTAAGTCTTCGACGACATCGAGAATAATCGGATGGAAGGCCAGCTCATCGAGAAAACTGAATGCCAGATGCGCATTGTTGCGATTTTCGGCATGGATCAGTTTCGGGTAATTGCTTTCAGCCTCTTCAAGCAGAACACGATAACGTGCCGCTTCGTCTTCGGACATGACATCGATCGGACTGACGAATCCGGATTCCTGATAATCGCGAATTTGTCCTGCAGTTAAATACTTGGGCATGTCGAACTGGAGTCCTGTTGGAGCAAACAGGCACTGAATGTACCTAAAGCTTGACCCGAGTTCAAACTGTCAACATGGCCACTTTTATCGACGCAGCAGGATATGGACTCGAATGTCGCTACTTGATAGTAATGATCTCGGGGATTTCCTGCCCGTCCTCAGGCTCGTGAACAAAACGCGCAGGAACCTCATCCTTTTTTTGACCGCAACCGGCAGGATCAGCACTCGCACCAGAGTCGCTGTCGGAACCCTCGGTCGCCTGCTTCTGTCTTGAATCTGTTGAGTTACGATCACAATCGAAGGCAAATACGCTCATGGACGACGTCATGCTTGTCGTGCCCACCAGAAATACCGCTCCCTGTCGCAGGAAAGATCGCCTGCCGGATGCGTCACGCACAATGAGGGTGTCCTGGTGTTTTTTGCTCATGGGTCCAATTCGTCATCAGCTCAGTAATGTACAGAATTACCAATCCAGGCGATCGCTGTCAAGCGTGACGCGCACTTGTCATTAACCATCAGAAAAATTCGCGTGGGTTTGCGTCATCAGAAAACCAACTAGTCGGCCCGTAAAAGCGTTCGAACTCAAAGTTTGAACCTCAAACCAACTCGGCAATATTTTCGTGAATCAGCCTTGAAGCGAGCGCCTGCCGCTGTTCCGCATCCAATCCAACCCACTCATGCATGACCATTTTTTGTCGCTCCAGCAAAAATGCGACACCACTAGCAACGGGTTCATGAAATTCCAGAATTTGACCATGACATCGGACAATCAGGGTGTCTTCTACTTTGGATACGCTGATCACTCTGCCGGGCAAGATCTGTATGACCGATTCAGATGTGAGTGCCTCACTCCCGTTAATTCGATGTAAGAGCTTATCGGTGCTCGGCAAGCTGCTTAAGGCCACCTCATCACGCAAGGCATGAACCGCAGTTCGAATCTCCGTGGGCGTCAAGTCAGATACCAGTGCTTGCGCGTCACTGGCTAACTTCGTCAGATCATGCGCGCCTTGCCAATCGGTTCGCGGGATGGACTGGCGTAGTTGTCGCTTGTCACTTGTTTTCAAATTCAAATGTTTCTGTAACAAGTCGAGCCATGTGACCGCGTATACGCCCAACGTGATATGCAAGGAAGATGTGTCGCCATCGGCAATCGCATCGTGCATCATGCCACGCGGAATATACAGCGTGTCACCAGGTTCCAGACGCACGGAACTGGACTCGCTCCCGGGCAAGTCACGGCCCGCAACAAATCGCTCTGACGAAAACGGCAAGTAAGGTCCATTTCCGTAAAATCGAAACGATTTGCACCCCTCCACTTGCAGTATCAGAACATCATGCGAGTCATAATGCGGATTGAACCCGCTTTGCCCCACCGGAGATAAATACACATTAGTCTGACATTCAAGCTCCAGAGCCGCTTGCATTGTTCGCTTCAGATAAGCCAATGGTGCATGAATCTCATGAGCCTTCGACATGACGATGGTGGCCCCGTCCGCATGTGCCTGCAGCAATCGGGTTGGCACGATCCGCTCATTTTCATCGAGGTAATGCTCGGGTATCAGATCCGATGCACCACCGGATAGCTGTACACCGGGAAAGTGCAATGCGGTATCGCTTATCAAGGACTCAACATCAGCGACGGTAATAAAGCGAGAAAAATGATCAAGCGTGTTCCTCGAAACATGAAAGGGTCGCTGTTCCCAGTATTGCGAGAAAAATTCGTCAACAGAAATCGCGCCGAATATACGGTGAAGAAGGTCCTCTTTCGTATCGTGCATAAGTATTATCGAGTGAATGACATCAGGCTAATGTAACGGAAAAGTCGAATACCGGACGGGCATCATTGACAGTTCATCATTGATGTAAAGTACGGAGATGTAAAGTACGGATCTTGAACATGTATTCAGACTGATTCCCGAGCAGGTCCGAGCAATGAACAATACAAATGACAATATACTCGCAGGACTGTTCAGATCCATTGCCTCGGATCTTGCACGCCACTCTAGCAATATTGCCGATCAATGTAGCCATGCATTGTTGTCATCAACGAATGCCACGGTTGAAAAACCGCCCGCGACACTTGCGCAATGCAAAGAGTTGCCACGTGGCCCTGCCCGGCATGACGCACCCTTGTTGCACTCTGTGCTCGCTAGTCTGGAACACCTGCATTGGGCGGAAAACGCCGATAAAAATGGCCCAGACGTATTCAAGGCGCAACTCGCCTTTGTCGAACTATTGGGCCCGACAGGCATGGTGATCAACTCAGATTGCCGCGTTGGACTGCTGCTGATTTGTCGCAACAATGTTTACCCGGCCCACCGGCACGCCGCTGAGGAACTGTACTTCGTGGTTGACGGTACCGCTCAATGGTCCTCGGACCGCGCCTCAATCAGTGATCACCCACCCGGCACCTTTATCCATCATCAAAGCTGGGAAACGCATGCGATGACCACACGCGGTGAGCCATTGCTGGCCGTGTGGTGCTGGACTGGTGATTTGAGCTTTTCCAGTTACGAGATGATCGACGCCGACACAGGCTTGAATTGAACCAAAATTAACGGCATTATCAATTTTGGTCTGACCAAAACACGAGGTGTGCCATTTTCAACACAAGCGACGCGCCTGATCGGGCCTCAGACTCCATCGTTCGGGCATTGGAGTCACGCATTATTTCCGGTGAGTTATGCGATCGAGAGCCACTTCCCGTTGAACGTGAATTGATGGTTGAATTCGCAGCCAGCCGAGCAGTTGTCAGAGAAGCCATTGCAAAACTGTCGAATCGGGGACTCGTCGAGAATCGCCCCCGATTTCGCCCTCGTGTCAGAAAACCGGGAATCGACTCGATACTGAGCACCCTGTCGGGCATCACCAGTCATCTACTAGCAGACGATACAGGCGTTCAGAATTTATATTCGACACGAATATTTATCGAACGCATGCTAGTAAGAGATGCGGCGACAAACGCTAAAAAAAATGACATCAAGCTGCTGCAGAAGGCCTTGGCAGACAACCATAAAGCTATGGACAATCCGATGGGCTTTTATACAACCGATCTGGCCTTTCACGGGGTGTTATATAACATGGTGGGCAACCCGATCTTCCCGTCCTTGCACACAGCGTTCAAAACCTGGCTACATCCTCATTGGAAAGGTATGCCGCGCTCTCCGGAACATAATTACGTCAACTACCGCGGACATGAAGCTATCGTTGCAGGCATCGTCGAGCGCGATCCTGATGCAGCCGAGGAAGCACTCAGTAGCCATTTAAATGCAGCATGGGAAAATGTTCGAGCCAACCTGGCTTGATGGCACAGGTAAGACCGATACACAGGATGAGTTTTAGCTTTGCCAGAACCGAACCGGGCGATTGACAAGCTCAATCACCCGAATGCTGGACAAATCTAGAGAAACAAAGTCACGATTGACGGCCATATCAGCAGCACGCTCAGAGCCAGCAACTGCAAACCGATAAAGGGCAGAAACCCGCGGAATATATCGGTCAGTGATATATGTGGAGGCGCCACCGATTTGAGATAGAACGCCGCACCACCGAAAGGCGGCGACAGAAAGCTTACTTGCATGTTCATACAAAACAGCACACCAAACCATACGCTGACATGGCGCGGCTCCAGCTGACCAATAAAACCGATTTCCTCAATAGGCATGGCTTTAACGATCGGCAAGAAAACCGGAATGATCAGCAATACGATACCCACCCAATCCATAAAGGCGCCCATAAAAAGCAGTATCAGCATCATGGTCAGCAATACAAGAAACGTGGACATCTCGGCACCGACTATCAACTGGGCGATGTAAGACGGCCCGCCAGCCAATGTATAGGCACCTGACAAAGCTGCAGCACCAACGGTTACCCAGATAATCGTACCGGTTGATCGCAGGGTTCGCATGACACTGTCCCAGATCAGAGCGACAGATGCCTCGCCACGCAAGACTGCAATAACAAACACAGCCAATGCTCCCATCCCCGCAGCTTCGGTGATACCCGTAACGCCACCGTATATGGAACCTAGAACAATGCTGATAACTATGATCGGTGGCACAAGGCCCTTGCCATGATGCCAGCCTCTAAGGGTACGCTCGCGTCCCCAAAGCAGAAAAATCATTGCAATGCCAATGACCACGATACCGATCAGATAAGGCAGATGATATTGCATACCCAGAAAAATCGGCCCCTCACCTTCTGGTAGATTTTGATTCCGACCCACCAGCGTGTAGATGCCAGCACGCAACGCAAGCAGGGCCGCTACACCCGTGGCACATAAGGTCAGAAAACCAAGGAACATGAAATACTTTTCACCACCTGCCGGATCATTCTCTTCAGGTTCGGGCAACGGCGCCAATGAAGGGTTTACCCGAGTACGAATGATGATGTAAATGATGATGAACGAAGCCAGTACAAATCCAGGCAGAAAAGCGCCTGTAAACAATGCTTTGATCGAGGTTTCAGTAATCAATCCATAAATGATGAGGACGATGGATGGCGGGATCATTGTGCCAAGTGATCCGGATGCGCAGATCGTACCGATAGCGAGGTTCTGGTCGTAACCGAGGCGTAGCATTTGCGGCAAGGCGATCAGTCCCAGCAAAACAATTTCACCACCGATGATGCCGGACATCGCCGCGAGCAATACCGCCATCAATGAAGTCACAATAGCAACACCACCACGGGTACGACTCATCCAGAAATCCAGCGAGTTGTACATGCTTTTGGCAACGCCGGAACGCTCCAGCAACGAGGCCATAAAAATAAACAAAGGCACCGATATCAATACATATTCGGTCAGCAAGTCGAATACTTTTTGCGCCAGTATGTATAACGGTCCTGTTCCGGGACGCCCGGTCAACAAGCCATCGCCAAAGGTTGCAGGATCAGTCAGTAGAGCTGGCTCGAATTTCATGACCATCACGAGCAAGGCAAGCACTGCAGACGCCAGCCCCAAAGGCATACCAATTGCCAAAGTGATCAGCAAACCAATCACCAGCACGAGAGAAATGGTTGCGATATCCATCAGTTCTCACCCACGCTGCGCTTGATGGCATCCAATTCTTGCTGATCAATATCGTCGACTCCTGCGTGCTCCGAAGGATCGATATTCCAGTCGTAGATCAGGTTGATCAAGGCTTGTATGGCGATTAACGACATCATGATAAGAATCATCGGTTGCAGTGTCGCTGGGATGGGCGGATCAAATGCGGTACCAAACATCTCCCATCGATAGAACTTGGTGACAAATATCTGCTTGTAACTGCCAAAGATAAGGCCGATCGTAAACAGCCAGATCAACGCGACGGAAATCATGTCGAAAATATGCTGAATCCATCGCGGCATCAGATCATAAATAATGAAAATGCGAATATAGCAACGCTGTTGCATCGCATAAAAGCCAGATAGCAAGAACACGAAACCTGCAATCCAGAGAGTCAGTTCGTTTGCCCACAAAGTGGGGGCATGAAAAAAGTAGCGCAGTGTGACTTCATAGAGCATGACGCCGGTCATGATCAGAATAAGCATCATCGTGATACGACCGACAAACAAGGCAATCCGATCGATCGGCCGCCAGTGCTCATATTCCATTTTCGTGCAACGAACCGTACGCGCGCCAAAGTAAAAGAAAATGGGCATCAAGATCAATGCGCCCCAGTCAAGAATATCGGCGACACCGCCAAACAGGCCCGGCAAGTTAGGTGTGACGTCTTTACGTTCCTGCAGAGCGCTGATCTGGTCCGTGAGACTTTGATCTGACGACGGAATGAAGTCCAGAAGATAGGCAGGGATATGCCAGATAGCCCAACCTGCGCAAACGATGAAAGCCAGCGGCAGCAGCCACTCGACCAAGCTTCCGGGTTCTTTTTCCATAGAAGGTTATGTTTCAAGAATCAATCAAATGACGATACGGGACCCGAAAGTCCCGTATCGACGAAGGAGAGAAAAGAGTTTTCCTCTCGATTTACTACACGTTCACAATAAAGGAACGTATTACTTCATTGCGCCAAGATCTTTCAGGAATGTGATATGACTTTCCAGCATATCTTTTGCTTCTGGCGTAGTGGCAAATTCGACCCAGCCTTTTTGTACCGCATCACGATAGAGCTGTAGATCGTCTGCTGACCATTCGTAGAGGCTGACACCTTTTGCACGAAGATCTTTCGCCGTTTGCGCATTGGCAACTTCATTGGCTGTCGCGTTTTTGAGCGCCAAAGCCTGCATGGCCGTTTTCATGATCGCTTGGTGATGCGAAGGCATCTTGTCCCATACAGCCTTATTGCACGCGAGGTGATCGGCAGGCATGGAGTGGAAGCCAGGAAAGTTCGTGTGCTCAGCGATGTCATACAAACCTAAACCTACGTTATTGGTCAGGTTGGCAGCGTCAGCACCGTCGATAATGCCTGATTCCAACGCAGTAAAGATCTCGTTGAAGTCCATCACGATTGGCGAAGCACCGAGGTTTTTAAACACCAACGTTGCTAGTCCTGGCGGTGAACGAAATTTCCAGTTGGCGAAATCGGCTGCAGAACGGATAGGCTTGGTTGAAGCAAGGGACTCTGGTCCCGGAATCCACCAGCCGACAAATTCCATATCATATTTATTGTACAAAGCGTTGACCTGGTCGTAACCGTCACTGTGAATCATCCAGGCAAGCTGTTGATACGGGTTCTGGTAACCACCGAGAAGGTCGCCAGCAAACTGGAAAGCCGGGTTTTTACCCGTCTGGTAAGCACCGCCTGTCATATCGCAATCAAGAATCCCGGTCGCAGCCGCATCAAACGTCTCGGCAGATTTGACAACTGAGCTTGAAAGAAACAGTTCAACCTGAATTTCGTTGTTGGACATCGCCTCGATATCGGCAACAAATTCTTGTGCCATCTTGCCGGAGAGAGTCTCTGGCGAGAAGTGCGTCTGGATGCGCAATTTGGTGTCCGCTGCGCTGGCAGTACCGGTAGCAACCGCAAGCGCCACGGCAGAGGCACTGATTGCAGCCACTTTGGTTGCAGTACGTAAATAGTTTTGCATGTATCTCCTCACTCTCTTTTGTTGTAAAACCCGACTCGGGTTAATTTAGATTGATACCCGATCCACAGTCATGAAAAGGATAAAAATAGTTTTGTCTGACAAAACAACATCACTTCGTAAAGCCAGTATGCCTTGTTGGAAGCGTTCAAGTCCAATGCTTGTCCGAAGGAACCACTTCATTCATTCCTCAGGTTCAGGAATCACACTGCATTCGTCCTACTACCCGCCACAGAGATAGTAAACAATGCCAATATCCGATCCAGTTCGCTCAAGGTACGTACATATCAAATCGAAACAAGGGTTCCAAAATCTCAACAAAAATGATGACCATTTCTCGTGAGTTCGTCCGACGTCAATTTGATGGCCAACTCGAGGATGTCAAACAGTTTGTGTATTTCTTCCTCACTAATAATCAACGGAGGTGAAAAAACACACATGTTGATCAAAGGTCGCAACACAAGACCATTGTCCTGACAATGCTGATCAATCATGACACCGACCGATTTATCGAGAGCGAGGGCATCGCCGTTATCCGCATCCACCACACACTCGATGCAACCGAGCAAACCTTGGCCACGCACATCCGCCACAAGCGGAAATCTGGCTAACGCTGCCAGTCGATCCTGAAAAACGGGAGCCACTGCATGGACATGATCAAGAACGCCGTCGCGTTCGATGATTTCGATATTCTTCAACGCAGCGGCGGCACTTACTGGATGACCCGAATACGTATATCCGTTGGAAAACACCGCTCCCTGTGATTTTTCATGCGAGACATCATCAATCAAACGATTCGATATGATGCAAGCCCCCATCGGCGAATAACCCGATGTCAGGCCCTTGGCACAAGTAATGATGTCAGGCACGATGTCAAACACAGGCTCTGAGGCAAACCAGTGGCCCAATCGGCCAAAACCGGTGACTACCTCATCAGAGATATACAACACATCATATCGACGGCATACATCCAGACAGCGCTTGTGATATCCCTTAGGCGGCACTATTACACCCCCTGAGCACAAAATTGGTTCTGCAATAAAAGCGGCAACCTTCGATGGACCAATCGCGACGATAGCGCTCTCCAGATCACTCACCTTCTCGTCAAGAAAAGACGCGATCGACTGTCCAGTTGCACGTCTGAACGGATTCACGTCTGGCAAAAAGTAGGCAAGATCTTCTGCCTGATCCAACCAGCCTTTGTCACGTTCCTTGCCACTGACAGATGCAGCGAGAAATGTTGAACCGTGATAAGCCTTCTGCCGGGAGATGACGACTTTCTTTTCAGTGTCACCGCGAAGATTGTTGCGAAAGTGGATGAACCGCAAAGCCGTATCAACCGCCGTCGAGCCACCCGTGGTAAAGAAAACATGGTCGAGATCACCAGGGGTTCGCGAGGCTATTTCAAATGCCAGACGCGATGGCATTGAGTTACTGTTGTTGAACGGCGAAAAATACGCCATATCCATTGCCTGCTGTGCCATGGCTTCGGCAATTTCGCGATTACCATAGCCTAGCTGAACACACCACATGCCTGCAGGCCCATCAATTAAACGTTGACCTTCATCATTGGTTACGTAGATGCCTTGACCGTGTTCGGGAAACGTTCGACGATTCTTGCCAATATCCTCCATGCTTTCCCATGGATGAACAAAATGCGAATTGTCCCAGTCGCGTATGGCATCGAAGTTCGAGCTCACTTTAAGCTGTCCGGTCGGGTCAAGCCATTAAGTAAACAAGAGCTGCTCTGGAATAACAAGGCGCTTTGCATATATTGCCCGCACTGCATAAATTTATCTCCCTGTATGTAC
>CAYUZB010000009.1:0-16354 GCA_964449565.1 uncultured Granulosicoccaceae bacterium
CATCTATCCTAATCACATCTATCCTAATCACATCTATCCTAATCACATCTATCCTAATCACATCTATCCTAATCACATCTATCCTAATCACATCTATCCTGATCACGTCAATCTATTGATTCTTATCAAATTACTCCGGCCAACGTTTGACCGCTGGCCGAAGTGATTGGCATGAGCATACTCGCTTTACTTTAATCTTCCGGTATATTCAACGCCAGAAACAACGGCGATTTGTCACGTCGTATCAAGATTGGAATCGGATCTCCAACGGGAGCATCCTTGACGATCTTTGCCAGGGACGCTACCGAATCAACCGGCTTGCGATTGATTGACTCAATGACATCACCTTTACGAATGCCCGCCAGGGCTGCGGCGCCTTCCGGGTCGATATCAGAGACAATCACACCTTTTGCTATACCGAGCTCTATACGCATCTCTTCAGGTATTTCGCCTACCACGATACCCATACGCGTCTCATCAACGGGATCAGTTGCTTGCTCGATGGAACTGACCTGGCGATCCCCTTCAAGTGGCTCGATAGTTACTTCAAGCGTGGTGCGCTTACCGTCACGCAACACTTCAAGATCAACCTTTTCGCCGGGCGGTATAGATCCTACCAGTGGTGGAAGTGCACTGGAAAATGGCACACCCTTTCTATTGAACTCAAGGATGATATCGCCACTCTTGACACCACCTTTGTCAGCCGGGCTGTCATTGCTGACTTGCGCGACCAATGCGCCTTCTGGCTTGTCGAGTCCAAAAGATTCGGCCAGTGCCTGATCAATATCCTGAATCGTTACACCCAACC
The DNA here is from genome assembly GCA_964449565.1 of uncultured Granulosicoccaceae bacterium. Taxonomy (GTDB): domain Bacteria; phylum Pseudomonadota; class Gammaproteobacteria; order Granulosicoccales; family Granulosicoccaceae; genus Granulosicoccus. The sequence continues at coordinate 809 of CAYUZB010000009.1, forward strand.
AACCACGCGTCGCGAAGCCTTTGGCTTTCAATTGCTCGGCTATAGACATGGCAACATTTACTGGTATGGCGAAGGAGAGTCCTTGATAACCACCAGAGCGCGAATATATTTGCGAGTTAACTCCAACGACTTGACCATCGGTATTGAACAGTGGCCCACCGGAGTTACCAGGATTTACCGCGACGTCTGTCTGAATGAAAGGCACGTAAGTGTCATCAGGCAGGCTTCGCGCTAGCGCTGAAACAATACCTTGTGTCGCTGTGTGTTCGAAGCCAAACGGGGAACCGATAGCCAATACCCATTCACCGACTGTCAATTCGTCTGAATCGCCAATTTTAACAACAGGCAAGTTTGTCGCATCGAGTTTAAGCAATGCGATATCGCTGGCCGCATCACTACCGATCAACTTCGCATTAAATTCACGCCGATCGTGCAATCCAACGGTGATTTCTGTCGCACCTTTGACAACATGTGCATTAGTGACAACATAGCCATCATCTGAAATGATGAACCCGCTACCAAAACCCTGCCCGCGACGTGGTTGTCGGTCGGGAATTTGCGGCAACTGTTCGAAGAAACGACGAAATTGTTCTGGCAGCTGCTCAGGATCGAATCCTGGACCGCCGCTACCGACTGGAACCTGTGCTTCAGACGTCACCGAGATCTTGACTACTGCGTCACCTTCTTCCTCGACCAGAGCACTGAAATTGGGCAATGAATCGGCCCAGGATTTCGTTACAGCAAGAAAAGGAAGTAAAACTAACCAAAAAAGGGGCTTTCGATATATTCTCGTCGATGAAAACAAGCGTGTCTTGCCTTGCGCGGCTTGCGAACCTCGCTGCAAAGTGTGCGGCAGTTCCAGCCCTCGGGTGATACTCATCATGTTTTGCTCCGTAGAACTTAAATGGGTTTCTTGTTGAATCGACACGTACAGACCGACTCTGGGCGTTCGGCGTTGCATTACAAAAAGTTATTGATGCATTCCGTTCGTCTGACAAATACATGGGGGTTAAATGCGAATTTTACTAGTCGAAGATGATATCGAAGCGGCGACTTATCTCGTCAAAGGGCTGACGGAATCAGGCCATAGCGTGGAACACGCGGCCGATGGTGACAAGGGTTTACAATTGGCCATTGCCAATGCATATGATTCGATGATCATCGATCGCATGTTGCCGAAACGCGATGGTCTGTCGATCATTGAAGAGCTACGGCGTATGGGCAACATGACACCTGTACTGATACTCAGTGCACTCGATGATGTCGATGAGCGTGTCACAGGCCTCAAAGCCGGGGGTGATGACTATCTCACCAAGCCGTACCAGCTCAGCGAGCTGACTGCGCGCCTGCAAGCGTTAACTCGGCGTGCCCAATCAGGTGTTCAGGGAACGGTGCTGCACGTTGGCGATCTGACGCTTGACCTGATCAAGCACAAGGTTACGCGCTCCGGGCGCAACATCAATCTGCAACCTCGCGAATTCAGGCTGCTCGAATATCTCATGCAGCACACCGGCCAGGTGGTTACTCGCAGCATGTTGCTGGAAAATGTATGGGACTACCACTTCGACCCGCAAACCAATGTTATTGATGTGCAGATCAGCCGTTTGCGCAGCAAGATCGACAAGGACTTCGACACGCCGCTGCTGCACACGGTTCGTGGTGCTGGCTACAAATTGCAACAAGTAGCCAGTAGCGTCGAAGCGTCCTGATCGACTTCTGGAGAACCTGACAAAACGCTTCAAAACGACCGTACTCACGCCATTCTCGCTCGGAAATAGACCGCAATCCGAGGGGGCGAACGTCGTAAAGTAAGGCTGACCTGACACGTAGCTGTCGACAGACGAGGCCCGAGCGCCACCATCTAACGGTGGTGGTGCTGGGGCCTCGTGTCGTTTGACAGATTGGACACGATGCGTAATCCCGGTCCTCTACAGGCTACACTTGCACGATGAGTTCGGTTATCCGTCAAAACGAGCAGTCGCCACTTGCCAATCACGGCACCGAGCGTCGGCAACAAATCGTCCCAGTCCCGTACGACCGACGCGGTGTGGTACGAAGTTTTGATCGACGACGCCTGTTTCGCACCTCGGCCTTTCGTCTGGCCTTGATCTACGCCACCTTGTTCAGCGCATTGTCTGCCGCGACGCTCGGTTTTATCTATTGGTCAACGCGTGATCAAATCGAATCGCAGGTCGATGCACGCTTGCGTCTCGAAACTGACTACCTGATCAATCTGTACAAATCCGGCGCACTCCCCGAGTTGCTGGAAGCGATCCAGCGGCGTAATCAGATCGATACCTATGGCCGATTTTACTACCTTGCCAATAGCGAAGCCGCAACCGGTAACAAGGATGATCAGTCCGACGAGGATTTGCCGATACGACTCAAATCCGTACGTTCCCACACAACACGCAATATGGGGGACGTCGCAGATCTTCCACCCGGTAGCCCCCGAGCCTTCAATCCCGTGCGTGTGGCAGAGACGCAACTGTCGAACGGCCTGAAACTTACCATTGGCCATGAGATTAGTGACGAAAAGGCGCTGCTTGATCACACGTTTGCACTGGTGGTGGGCGCCACCTTGCTTACGCTTTTGTTTTCCTTGATCGGTGGTGTCTGGATCGGCACAAGCGTTCTCAGGCGTATCGATTCGGTCAGCCGTACCGCGTCAGATATCATGAGCGGTGACTTGTCACAGCGCTTGTCTGTGACCGCGCGCGATGATGAGTTTGATGAAATAGCTACAAAACTCAACCAGATGCTCAACAAGATCGAGGATCTGATGAAGAGCATGCAGCAAGTAACGAACAACGTCGCGCATGATCTGCGCAGCCCCTTGACTCGACTTCGTAACCGTCTGGAAGTGACTTTGCTCGAGGATCGGGATGCCGATAACTATCGCGAAGTCATGGGCGAAGCTATTGGTGATGCGGATAGTCTGATACATACCTTCAACGCGATGCTCAGCATCGCCCGACTAGAGGCCGGCATTGATTCATCTCAATGGACCGAAACCCCAATTGGGGGCCTGGCCAACGAACTCTGCGAACTTTATGAAGCCGTCGCAGAAGAAGAGGACAATCTGGAATTTGTCGCAGACATTCAAGACAATCCGGTCTATCACTGCAATCGACACCTGATTGGCCAGGCGATAACCAACCTTCTCGACAATGCAATCAAGTACACAGCCCGTCCGGGTGTGGTCTCCCTGAGTGTCAAGGGTAACAATGATCTATTTACGATAACGGTCAGCGACAATGGACCCGGCATACCTGCCGAAGAACGTGGGCGAGTATTTGAGCGGTTTGTCCGATTGGAAAACGAACGTAACTCACCCGGCAATGGACTTGGATTGAGCTTGGTTCAAGCCGTCATTCGATTGCATTCAGCCTCGCTGGTACTCGAAGATAACAATCCGGGACTGCGAGCGATCATCACACTAAAGCGCAAGGCTAAAAACCAGTCGAAAGCGTAAATGACTAGGGCCTTGGACAGGGCTCTCATTGTTACGGCAAAGCAGTCAGTTGTTCAACTATTGATCATTGAGTTGTTGAACGCTGAAACTAGCTGATCGCAATTTCACACTTCAATAAATTCGCATATCCCAAGTGCCAATGCGCTCAATTAAATCGCGCTGGTCAACGAAAGCCATTGTTTGACACGCTCGACTGGGTCATTATGCAGCGCGACATCTGTCACTACGCAGACACTGTCTGCCCCATGCTCGTAAGCCGCCATAGCGCGGTCGGGTGTGAAGCCACCGATGGCGACCAATGGCGTTGAACCAATGGCACTTTTCCAACGTGCCAGTTTTTCAAGTCCTTGCGGGCGCCAGGGCATTTTTTTGAGCAAAGTGGCGTAGATGGGACCCAGAGCAATGTAGTCAGGCTTTAGTGCCAAGGCGCGAGCCAGTTCGGCTTTATCATGGGTGCTCAAGCCGTATTTTATCCCTCGTTGTTTTATCTGTTCAATATCGGCTGTGTCAAGATCCTCCTGCCCTAGATGGACTGCATCACAACCTTCATCAATAGCAATTTGCCAGTAGTCATTAATGATCAATTGGCAGTCAAATTGATCACATAATCTTTTAGCAAACTGAATTTCAGATCTGATACTGGCTTCTTGTTCAGCGGTACTGCAGTCCTTTATTCGCAGCTGTACAGTGCCTAAACCTTCGTCAAGGAATGCTTGCAGATGTTGGGTGGAATCTACTATGAGATAAAAACGATCGAGCATTAGCTGTTCCAGAAGGGTGTGCCAAGTACAGGTGTGGACGGCGTAGCCATGTCACGAGCTGGAATAGCTTTAGCGCGTGAAGCTTGGAACCCAGATTCAATAGCAAGTGCCATGGCGCTTGCCATGGCGACGGGGTCGCCAGCCTTTGCAACCGCTGTATTGAGCAATACTGCATCGTAGCCCATCTCCATTGCCTGACAGGCATGGGAGGGCAAGCCTATCCCTGCATCTATGATTAAAGGAACATCAGGGAAGTGAGCACGTAGCGACCGTAGGGCGTAAGGATTATTGAGCCCGCGTCCGCTACCAATCGGCGCACCCCAAGGCATGAGTAGTTTACAGCCGGCAGTTATCAGTTTGTCGGCAACAATCAGATCATCGGTGGTATACGGAAAAACCTGAAAACCGTCAGCCACGAGAATTTTCGCGGCTTCTACCAGACCATACACATCTGGCTGAAGTGTATCGTCCTCCCCGATCACTTCGAGTTTTATCCAGGGAGTATCGAATAGCTCGCGCGCCATATAGGCAGTATTGACGGCTTCCTTGACCGATCTGCAACCGGCCGTGTTTGGTAATACATGAGCGTCGGTGGTTTTGATCAACGACCAGAATGCTTGCCCTGACTTATCAGTACTTGATTCGCGGCGTAACGATACCGTCACAATGTTGGTCTTGGAAGCTTTAATCGCATCCAACATGATTTGTGGTGATGGATACAACGCAGTTCCCAGTAACAATCTAGAGCTGATCGTTGTGTCATATAGAGTCAGGCTCATGTTCTAGCCTCCTGCCATTGGTGCAATGACGTCAATCGCATCATCACTCGACAACAAGTACTTTTCCCGCTCTGAAGCCGGCACGAATATACCGTTAACAGCGGTCGCTACCTGATCCGGTTCGTGCCCCAGAAAGCTCAATAACTCTGAAAGCGTGCTGCACGAAACATCGCAGCTTTCACCGTTAATCTTCATTTTCATCGGTCACCTTGGTATCAACTCGCTTATTCAGTGCCAGGTCTACAGCTCGACGAGCCATTGCAGGCGCACATAGAAAGCCGTGTCTGAAAAGCCCGTTAATAAAAAGAGTTTTTCCTCGTCGACGCAAACGAGGTAAATTGTCATTGAAGGCTGGCCTGGCATCACACCCCATCTCCAGAACGGACGCCTGCGCAAAAGCAGGGTGCAGGGCATAGGCCGCTGACAAGAGTTCCATTAGCGAACGAGCGGTAATGCTGCTCTTGTCATCGCTTTCGATCATCGTGGCACCGATCATAAACACGTGATCTTCGCGCGGTACGATATATAGTGGGTAACGTGGATGCAATAGGCGAATAGGCCGGCTCAAGTGCAGTTCGGGTAATTGCAACAACAGCATCTCACCTTTCACACCGCGAAGATCACTCAACACATCACGCGCAGCCAAACCTCTACAATCTATCCGCCAATGAGCCTCACTATCACTACTCATACTGGAATCGGTAACAGGTGTAGAGTAATGAACGGATACATTGGGGTGCGCCACCAATGAGGAACTCAATGCTTGCAGAGTGCGTCGCGGATCGAGGTGGCATTCCTGTTCGAAAAACAGTGCACGTGAAAATCGGTTTTCAAGATCTGGTTCCAATTGCGCCAATTGTTGCGTATCGAGCGAGACCGATCCGGCCGTTTTAGACGCAAAGAGTTCAAGATCCGGCAAATCTCGAGTATTTGCTACCACGAGAGAGCCCTTGCTCATCACATCAACGCCGTACTTTTTCCAGAAGCTGATACTTTCAGTGCCCAGAACACCAATAAGTGCTTCGGCGCTCTCCATTTCACATTCAGGTGCAAGCATACCGCCAGCCCACCATGAGCAACAATTCTCGTCGGGACCATCACTACTTGCATAGAGCGACACTTTGCAATCACGTTCGGCAAACAACTGAGCACAACACAGTCCAGCCACACCTGCACCGATAACCTCTACGTGAGTTTGATTCACGGCTCCGGCTCTCAAGCTACAAGATTCAATTTACAACGGCCGTGTAGCTGTCAACAGCGGGAGTCGATTCAATCAGACCTTGTTGTAGCATGAAGTCTCCAAACGCCTTATATCTCTGCGTATCCACTGCCGCTGGGCGAAGGGCGAAACGTGGCAATGTATCTTTCCAGGCGCGACGATTCAGTTCATTGTCCAAAGCCTTTCGATTGCTATCACGAAACAGCTCCCAAGCTTCGTCAGGGTGATTAACAATAAAGGTTGTCGCTTGTTGAAGGGCATTGACAAACTTGCCCAAGGCCGGATTATCAAGCTTGTCGTTATTAGCAACCAGAATCAGCTCGTCAAACAAGGGCACACCTTCCTCTTCAGGATAGAAGGCGGTTCCAGGGCGTCCCTCGATATCCATTTGGTTAAGTTCAAAGTTTCGGAAAGCACCAATTACAGCATCGACTTGCCCCGTGATCAGCGAAGGTGATAATGAAAAATTAACGTTTACCAGCTCAACATCTTCTAGCGTGAGCCCATGAGTCTCAAGCATGGTCTTGAGTAAGGCATCCTCAAAACCGCCGACAGAGAATCCCACTTTCTTGCCTTTTAGATCGCTGATGCTCTTGATCGGACCTTCTTTAAGCACAACGAGAGAATTAAGTGGCGTCGAAACCAACGTGCCGATCCTTGTTAAAGGTAATCCTTGGTCGACTTGAACGTGTAGCTGTGGTTGGTAGCTTATAGCGATATCAGCTTTGTTTGCAGCTACCAGCTTCGGTGGCAGGCTTGGATCAGCTGGCTCAATGAGTTCTACTTCCAGCCCGGCTTGCGTGAAATATCCTTTTTGATCTGCGATGATCAATTGAGCATGATCGGGATTTATAAACCAATCCAGCAATACGACTAATTTGTCAGCAGCATTAGCACTCGTCGCGGTAACTGATAATAAAAATACTAACAACAGGTTTTTCATGATTTTGAAGGTTCTTTGGATAGTGAATGAAAACTTGAATCAGTGCTCCAGTACAAACAGCGGTCGAGCAATGTATTGACAAGAAAATAAAGAGAGACGGCGATGAGGCATAAACACAGCAGAGCACCAAACATCAGATCGGTTTGCATGCGCCCATTGGCATTGAGCATCAGATAGCCCAGACCTTGGCTGGAGCCGACCCACTCCCCAACGACTGCCCCTATCGGAGCGATGGACGTGGCAACTCTTACACCGGAGGCGATCGATGGCAGAGCTGCCGGCAGCCTGATGTGGAGCAGCGCGGACCATGAAGTAGCGCCTAAAGTACTGGCAAGATCTATCATGGAGCGGCTTGTGTGTCGCAGGCCGTCAAATGTTGCAGCAACCACTGGAAAATATATGATTAATGTTGCCATGACAATTTTTGAGGCCATGCCATAGCCGAACCACAAGGTTAACAAAGGCGCTAATGCGAATACAGGCAGTGATTGACTAATTACCATCAAAGGCAAAGCCCATCGCCTGGAACTTTTAAAAACAGTGAGTGTAATGGCGCTGATAATACCGAGCGTTATACCTATAAACAGGCCTGCGATAATCTCGAATAGAGTTATCGCACTATGTGCCAACAATGTATCGTATTGATCTATTGAGGTAGCAATTACGACAAGCGGAGCTGGAAATATGAACGCCGGGACTTCCGTTATGACGACCAGAATATGCCAGCAAAATATGATGAGTGATGCGCTGATGAGTATTCTTGCAACTTTGACAAGTACACCGTTCATAGTGTTATTGATAACTTCAGGCATGCGCCACCTGTTTCAGGAGTCGCCAGAGTTGCGGGATGCCCGCCATAACCACAGGGTCGTCAACAGAGCGCGCCGGTATACCCGTTAATTCAAGTTGCGTAGTTTCAGATTTCTGATCAGCCTCCAATGGCCGCAAGACATGAACGTAGTGGCACAAGCGCAATGCCTCACTGGGATCATGCGTTACCAATACGACGGTTTTACCACCAAGCAGATCATATGAGAGTGATTGCAGCTCATCACGCGTGATGGCATCGAGTCCGGAGAAAGGCTCATCCATCAGTACCAGTTTACGATTCTCGAATAGCGTTCGGGCCAGAGCGATCCGTTGCCGCATCCCGCCCGATAGCGCATTCGGCAAAGCTGTAGCCCAATCTTGAAGGTTCACCTGCTCGAGTAAGTGAATGGCTTTGGCGCGAGAGTCGTTGTCTACACCCCCTCGTAGTCTTGCTCCCAACTGCACATTGTCCAGGGCGTTAAGCCACGGTAGCAACCCATCCTCTTGGGACATATACGCAATCTGTCGAGACAGATCTTTAGCACCTCCGGTTTCAATTTGACCTGAATCTGGCTTCTCCAGCGTCGCCAGCAAACGCAGCAGGCTGGTCTTTCCCACGCCACTGCGGCCTACAACGGCATGCCATAGACCGCATCGCAGCGTCAGATTCAGCCCGTCGAATACTCGATGTCCGGATCTGCTCAGACTGACTTCATTGAACACAATGGCGTTATCGCGAGTCACTTGTTTAGCCATTGGGCATGGAAATGATGTACCGGACCATGACCGTTGCCGATGCTTAGCTGGTCCGCGGCGACGATTGCCTGGTGTACATAGCTGGTTGCGTTGGCGACAGAATCTGGCAGGTTAAAACCTTTGGCTAAGCCTGCAGCAATTGCCGAAGACAAGGTGCAGCCGGTACCGTGAGTGTTTTTCGTATCGATTCGCGTGAACTCGAATGAATTGATTGCACCTTCATGCACTAATACATCAGAGCTGTTTCTAGATTCGAGATGTCCGCCCTTTAGCAGTACGGATCCCCCCGTCATAGTGCTGAGCTGTCTGGCGTGTTTTTCAATGTCTGCAATGAGTTGAGCTTCATTTAAATCAAGAAGAATGGCCGCTTCTGGAATATTGGGCGTCAACAGGGTTGCCAAAGGGCAAAGTATGTCTCGAAGTGCTGATAAGGCATCATCACTAAGTAACTTGTCACCACTTTTCGCGACCATAACAGGGTCCAAAACGATAGGTATGGCCGGGTATTCTCGAAGTGCAGTTGCGACAGCTTCGATGACAGGTGAATTTGATAACATGCCGATTTTTATCGCGCATATATCAAGATCATTCAGGACAGTATGAATCTGATCGATGACGAACTGAGGTGGTACATCGTGGATTCCACTAACAGTTTGCGTGTTCTGAGCCGTTAGAGCGGTAATAACGCTGGCACCGTAGACATCGAGTGCGCTGAAGGTTTTTATATCGGCCTGAATGCCAGCACCGCCGCAAGAATCGGAACCAGCGATGGTCAGAGCAATAGGGGTTCTATCAGGGTTTGCCAGCTTGCCGGCAGATCGCGCATCCTCGTTCATCCTTTACTCCGTTGGATCTAACCGGATTCAAGGAATGCAAACAGGGCGTTATGGGGTGGATCCCGCCTGGCTTGATCCCTTCGTCGGCATTATCCGCATCAGGTTCATCGGGATCGCGCAAAATTTGCGACATCTCAGCATGCAACCAGTTCGGTTGCCAGCACCCCGTCAAGGATCGGTACGATATCACATAGCTGGTCGAATCTCAGCGACTTCCTGACTGCAACCGAAGCAAAAGTACTGATTGTTTATCAGGCTGAGCTGGTGATACCTTGCCCTGAGCAGAGGAAGCTACGACCCGAAAAACTCCCCGAAAAAAAGATCAGCTTGAAACTAGAGAGTATTTTTCGGCAATGGCAGGGATATAGTGCAGCGAGCGCGATAAACGTCTAGAACCTTGGATAGCAGGTTCTGCCCAGCGCTCTTTGAGAGCCTTGACTCAAAGTGCCTAGGCAGACGTCTAAATAGATATAGGGTTTTAAATCGCTCTGCTTTCTAATCTTCGTTGTCAAGAGTATCGGTTTGAGCACAACGGAAACCAACAACGCAGGAGAAGACATCTTTTGTTCTCCAAGCGGAGACAACCGGCCGTTCAACAAAGGATGCGCAGCTTTTCTCTGATGCATGTACCAGGCTGCTCGCCCCTAAAAACCCGCGCAGAAACACTTGCCCTTGCTCGTCAGCGAGATCTTGAAGCTCTCGACATTGATAGTCTTTCGAATTGAGCGCAGTGCGTGAACCTCCAGTTTCGAAGACACACGCAGAACACAACAGCAATGTCAAAACTGCTGTTACGGACACCTTGGCAGATCTGGGACTGATAAACATATTCGTTCGTTCGCTAAAAATAACAAAAGTTCAGGTAAACCCGTACCGAAATGACCAATTTGCAACTTCGACTACAATTTTCGGCATCCCGTCAATTACTTCTACTACGGGCGACAGATCTCAATAGATTCTTCGCCAAAAATTATAGACTCTAAATCGAAAAGTATTTCACATCAGCTGCTCTCTCTTGTAACGAAAAACTCTCTAGCGACTTTCGTCCACTATTTCTCGTTGCAGCACTAGATCGTCATTCAAGGTCACCCGCCATGCCCAGAATGTTGAAGATCCAGACACGGTCGGCGCCATGTCAACGGATATCGGCAAGCCTCGTTCTCTTTTCGCAAACAATGCCACTTCGCTTGCCTGAATCCTGATACCTCGCCTACCAGTCGCATCAGTCAGCCACAGAAAGTGTTGCCCTTCAGATCCAGATTTGAGTTCAGACAAGCCGGTAAATGTACCTCGTACTTCGACAGATTCAGCAAAGATTGGCGCGCCACTCGTCTGTTCAGATTCACCGCTGTAAAAAAAATACAGTCCTGTAAATAACATCAAGATCGGGAGTGCGGTAAGGATAGAGTGAATCGGATTCTTCTTGCCCGGCGTGTATTCACCCGGAGTTATCTCTTTTTCTGGAATATGAAAACGTTTCGACTTTGACGATCCAGATACGGACTTGAGCGTCTTTGCAGACGCGCCCTCAAGCTCTGAAGCTTGATTAAGCTTGGCTAGCGCGATCTGATCTCTCTGGCGTGCATCGTCATTCAGCTTTGTGTGTCGACTAGCATTGCCATTGCTAGAGCCATCGCTGGTGCCAGAAGCGCGTTTACTCAATGTTCATCACCTATATACGCACTTGTCTAGAATGTTGAAAAATATTCCATCTGCTCCCACTCGGAAACAGAGGCAAGGTAGCGCTCCCACTCGGCTCGTTTGAGGTTGACGAGATAGTCCACGAACTCATCCCCAAGATAATGACGGTATACCGTTGAAGCTTGAAACCGTTCAATCGCCACTTGTAGATTAGCTGGCAACCCTTCGGCATCAGTATTGTAGGGATTCACGAGTGGAGCCGGGGCATTGAGTTGCCGTTCCAGACCATCCGTACCAGATATCAATTGTGCTGCCAGCGCAAAGTAAGGATTGCAGGAACTGTCAGCTACCCGGTTCTCGACCCGACTGGCATTATCATCGAGTGCAACTAGTACTCGCACCATAGCGCCGCGGTTATCGTGCGCCCAACCAATCTTGTTCGGAGCCAATTGAAAGGGAGCATACCGTTTATAACCATTGACCGTTGGTGTTGTCATCAAGCAGGATTCCGCTGCACTTGCGAGCAAACCGGCAATCCAGTTTTCTGCGATTGGCGGTGGGGTTTGATCGATTTGCGGCATGAATTGATTGCTACCCGTCTTCGTATCAACCAAAGATTGATGTATATGCCAACCATTGGCTGCAGCATTGGGCAATCGAGGTTTAGCCATGAACGTTGCATGCAAGCCCCGCTTAAAGCAGACCTCCTTGACCATAGTACGAAAATTCACCGCCATGTCCGCAATCGTCATGGGATCAGCTGGCGCAAAAGTGAACTCGAACTGACTCGGACCCATTTCGATCTCAACACTTCGCACTGGCATATTCATGCCTTGGGCTGTACGACGCAGCAGATCAAGCAACTCCTCTGCTTCGCCATAGCGTGTTTCAGTCAAATACTGAAAACCTTGAGTGAAGGCACGGGTTGTTGGGGGTTGGCCGGGCATCGTAGTGTCAACATGTTCGCGCGCCGGATTAAGCAATTCGAATACCTGGAACTCGACTTCCAAACCCATGATTGCTTTAAAATTTCGCTGAGCCAGCTGATCTACTGCAGTCGCCAGCACCTGACGCGACGAAAATACAATCGGCTCACCGGCTATCGTATTGACATTGCAATGCAGCATCGCGGAATGCTCCGACCAGGGTAGCTGTTGAAAGCTGCTCGGAACCGGAGTCAGGAGAACATCACTGGCACCACGCATCGGCGCTTCATCTGTGTCGGACCAGACAGGAAAAACCGTGCGGTGCGATGTGTCCTTGAGCAGCAGAGTGGAAGGCACTCGAATGCCGCTTGTGAACGCAGCTGCCAGTGCATCAGCAACCACGGTTTTCCCCCGTAAAATTCCGTGTGCATCTGCAAACACGATACGCACGGTTTCGATCCCTTTGGCCTTGACGGAATCAATTAATGCAACTGCGGCGGTGATGTCTTCGTCGCAAAGCAGACCGGTCTTTGCAAGCAATCCGGATTTAATTGACTCGTGCAATTGAGCTGCCATTAAACGCTGGCATCCCAGGGGCAATCGATACGACGTTGTGCATCAACTTGCTGACTCGCCTCTTCCCAGTTTTCAGTGCTGGCAATGGCGTCGTTGGACAAGGGGCCTGTCAATGCGGTTACATCCATACCGTCACGCATCGGCAATGCCGTTTCATTACCTTCCTTGAGCTGGCTTATCGCATCACGAAGTTTACGTCGATTCAGGCTGATGCCAACATCCGTCTTGCCAAGGTGTTCTTTCGTTCGATCTTGTATGGGGCCCGGACTTTCAACTGCCCACTGATCATGCACATTAATATCCATACCCATCCCGGTATAGGTCAATGAGGACTGTTCATCTGGGTTGTATCCATATTGATTGCGCTTATTCTTGATCGGGGCATAATCTGGCAGGCGGTGTTCCTTGAGACGTTGTTCTCGCATCATCTGCTTGTCGACCGGTTTGTCAAAACTGGTAAACATCGAATACCAATAACAATGTTCATCGTCGACAGGGACATGCCATTGAGTAATGGTCATTTCTCGACTCATGGGTATGCAGATAGCCTGTGGAAAAATATGATTGGTAACCCGAACATGCGTTCGACCATCTTCAAGGTGCCGTAAAGCGGTGAGACGCATGCCGTAGGGAGTTTCATCGACACTGATATCCGGGCGCGGATAGTCGCGTAACAATTGCGTCATGGGCATATCGGTTTGCGCAGCCGTATCACGAAATTGCTTGCCGTAGCTGTCACCAGGGTCTTCATCTTGTAAAAAGCGATGTAAAAAAGACGCATGGGCAGGATCGATCCCGACTTCCATTGCCTGCAACCAGTTACATTCCCACAAGCCCTTGAACGCAAACACATGCGTCTCTGGTGCTCTGAAACAATCAAAGTTGGGGAATGCCGGTGGATCACCCGGCCCGAGGTAGGCGAACACAATGCCATTTCTCTCTTCGACGGGATAAGCCGGGGTTCGGATACGTTCATGCATTGTCGAGCCCAGTGGCTCACCAGGCTGTTCCACACATTGACCCGTTCGATCGAAATGCCAGCCATGGAAAGGACAACGCAAACCATTATCTTCCAGGCGACCAAAACACAAATCAGCGCCACGATGCGGGCAATGCCGATCTATCAGCCCCAGCTCGCCAGACTCATTACGGAACAACACCAGTGATTCGCCCAACAAATTTACTGGTACTACCGGGCGTGGACCCGTAAGCTCCTCACTGAGCGCGGCGGGCTGCCAATATCGCCGTAGCACATCACCCGCTGGCCGACCGGGTCCCGTACGTGTAATCAGATCGTTGATATTCTGGCTTAGCATAATGTGTTTACGTAACGGCTTTAATGCATTACATTTCTTGGTCAGTCGAGTAAAGTTTGAAAAATTTTTAAATCTCGCTTAAACCCGTTGCTCATCAATACCAGATACTTATTCATCAAATATGGACTGGGCCGCCCTGATAAGCAACCACTGACCAGCACCTTTGGCCAACTTTACAGAAATCACGTGATCGATTCAAACAAGCGCCCTGTAGCGCTGGCACGACTACGTCGTAGTCTGCCGTCGACAAATTAAAACCTGGAGATCCGACCACACCACAGCCAGCGTCATTTTTTGTGGGACCAGGGAATCATGCCATCCGTGATCCGTTAACTTAGTCAGGGTAATTTCATAAATTTTTCTACTACATATCTTCTGGTTACTTATCTTCCATTGCTTATCTTCTATCACTTATCAACGAGCGTCTGAATTTTCTCAAGCTGCCTGCGCACGTCTTCAATATTGCTTTCGCTGCTCAGCTCGTGGCCGAAGTCTTTCAAGTTACGCATGCCAAAGGCGATATTCGACAATTCCCGGATAACGACGAAGGCGCCAACCAGAGAAAGATCCGACTTGGCGATCGGCCGTATGGATTCGTAGCCTTCGACAAAAGCTGACCATCTTTTGGCTCGTCGCTCTCCCATACAGACGCCCCACCTGAACGTTGCAAGGTCATACACTCGGTATCCGTAAGCGCATTCTTCGAAATCAAAGTGTGTCACTTTACCTTCATGCAAATGCAAGTTATAGCCATGAAGATCACCATGGCAAAAACCTGCATCGATTAAGTTTACAGGTACGGCCTGCACATTCACTCGGGCCTTTTGCGCGATATTTTCGATGGCATTTAGATCATCGGGTCGATGCGCTACTAGCGGTCGGATGACAGCCATGGAATCTTCCAACAAACTTTGCAGATCAAGATGCGTGCGTTCACGTGATGTCTTAAAACCATCCGAAACCAAATGCATTTGCGCAACCGACTCTCCCACCAGGCGACTATTTTCCAAGGACTCATAGTCGGGAGGCTCACCATCTGCAAACGATGTCAGCAGGACAAATCGCTGCCCTTCAGGCGCAGCGATTTCAGTCAGATAGCCACCTGATTTCCGCGCTATAGGATAAGCCACAGGGAAACCTTGCTCATGCAGGTAGTTCAAGGCTTCAGCTTCAAATTCAATCGCTTCGCGCGGAAAAGCATCACAGCGATATACGCGTAGAGAGTAATACGCATCGGCGCAACGAACACGATACGTGTCGTTGGCACCGCGCTCCCAGAAAATACAGTCCTGCGGGCGTTCGACGCAATAGTCCGTGACGACTTCATCCAATAGCGCTTTGGCGTTGATGGTTGAATAACTACAGGGAAGTTCTCGAAGCATGAATAGGTTTGACTCTATTTAATCTTGCTTTTTAGTCGTGCTTTTTAATCTTGCTTTAGTCAGCTTGCTTAAAGTCAGCAATGGCGACACTCGGTCAACCGTCAGCTTTAAACATAGTTATCA
>CAYUZB010000009.1:16454-21710 GCA_964449565.1 uncultured Granulosicoccaceae bacterium
TTAAAGTCAGCAATGGCGACACTCGGTCAACCGTCAGCTTTAAACATAGTTATCACTCGATGTTTTGAATTTGCTCGCGCATCTGTTCAATCAACACTTTAATTTCCACACTCGCACCTGTAGTGTCGCTATCGTTCGCTTTTGAACCTAGGGTGTTAGCTTCGCGATTGAATTCTTGCATCAAAAAATCAAGTCGCCTCCCTACAGGTTCCTGCCGCTTGAGTACCTTGCCCATTTCCACGATATGATTCTCAAGCCGATCCAGCTCCTCATCGATATCCAAACGCTGCGCAAGGTACACCAGCTCCTGCTCTACACGCCCGGCGTCATGCTCGGTGTCAAGTTCGGCGAGTTTTGCCTGTAGACGTTCCTTTTGCCGTGCTACAACCGCAGGGCGTAGCTGCCTGACGTGAACAACTTGCTCGGTGATTTTCTCAAGGCGCTCAGTCAACAAGCTTGACGTCAATTCTCCCTCACGTTCTCGCGTGGCAACAAAATCTGACAAGGCGCTATCAAATGCCAGCAACGCGGCTGCGGCAAGCGCTTCGACACTACCCTCTTTTTGCGTCAATACACCAGGCCATTGCAACAAGCGCAAAGGATCAATAGCCGTGCTTCCTTCAGCCAATTTAGCGGCCGCATTGGCAGCCGATGCCACTGTCTTGAGAAGTGCATCATTGACGTGCAGGGCCGGCGCATCCTGAGATGTGGCCAGCAGGCGAAGACTGGCTTCGACCTTGCCGCGGTTTACCGCATTGGCCAGACGCTTGCGCAACTCGCTTTCGATCGTGCGCAGCTCGTCAGGCAGCCGAATCGACACATCCAGATAACGGTGATTGACCGAACGCAACTCCCAGGCAAGCACGCCAAATTCCGACTCTGACTCAAAACGTCCGAATGCCGTCATACTGCGTAACATGTATGAATTCTCCTCATAGGGGCTGACAGGATGCTAAGGGTATATACTCTGCCGCCCACTCCGAAGCACCTTTACCGACATGCGACCCAGCGGCAGAGCAAGCGATGAACTTCGCGCCATCAAGATAACGCGACGATACACCAAGCACGCAGCCGGATCGACGTTGATCGAGATGGGTGATACCAAAGTCCTGTGCACGGCCTGCATCGAATCCCGTACGCCGCCTTGGCTCAAAGGCACGGGCAGTGGGTGGGTAACCGCCGAATACGGCATGTTGCCAGGCTCCACCAATACCCGCGTGCGGCGCGAGGCGAGCGCTGGCAAGCAATCCGGACGCACCTTGGAAATTCAGAGGCTGATCGGTCGCTCACTCAGGGCAGCGATCGATCTTGATGCACTCGGTGAGCGAACGGTGACAGTCGATTGCGATGTACTCCAGGCAGATGGGGGAACACGGACCGCATCGATCACCGGCGCCTTTGTCGCGCTCAGCGATGCGATGCAGCATCTTCTCGATGAGCGAAAGATCAAACGCAACCCTCTGCACGGAATGATTGCTGCCATTTCAGTGGGTATTTTCAACGGACAACCAGTACTTGATCTTGACTATGCAGAGGATTCCAGTGCGGAAACCGATATGAACATCGTCATGAATGAGGCAGGTGGTTTTATCGAAATACAAGGTACGGCTGAAGGCCATGCATTCCGCGATGATGAGCTTGAACAAATGTTGTCACTGGGAAGAAGCGGCATCAAGGAACTCATCAGTGCGCAGACTGCCGCTTTGCAGTCCGCTTAGGAACTTGATGTGAATACCGAAGAACAGTCGATTGTTTTTGCCAGTGGCAATGAAGGCAAGATCAAGGAACTGAATGACATGTTGGCGCCGCTAGGCGTCTCTGCAGTTGCTCAAGGTAGTTTAGGTATTGCATCAGTGGATGAGACAGCCAAGACATTTGTTGAAAATGCTTTACTCAAAGCGCGTCATGCCTGCATCGAATCGGGGTTAGCCGCTATCGCTGATGACTCCGGGCTGGAGGTTGACGCACTGAACGGCGCTCCGGGACTTTACTCCGCTCGCCATGCGGAGCGTCATGGACGTGGAAGTGGCGATGTCGCTAACTATGAGTATTTGCTTGAGCAATTAAGCGACGTTGAAGAATCAGAACGCTCCGCACGTTTTCGCAGTGTCGTCGTATACCTTCGACATCCAGACGATCCATCACCATTGATCACCGAAGGTACGTGGGAAGGTCACATACTTCGAGCAGCTGAAGGTAATGGTGGCTTTGGCTATGATCCGGTATTTTGCAACAAAGACACAGGTACAGCTGCCTCAACACTTACGAAAGCAGAGAAAAACCACTTGAGTCATCGCGGCAAAGCTGTCACCAAAATGCTGGAACACTTGCGCGCCATTTACGCCGCTTGATTGCTTGGTCGCAACCATGGCAAAACCAATGCGCACATTCACCGAACTCCCACCACTGTCCCTGTATGTGCACATACCTTGGTGCCTGAAAAAGTGCCCATACTGCGATTTCAATTCGCATGAGCAAAAAGGTGAACTACCCGAGGATGCCTACATCAATGCCTTGCTAGATGATCTGGCGGCAGAGATTCCAGATGTCTGGGGACGTACTGTGTCCAGTGTATTCATCGGTGGCGGCACGCCCAGCCTTTTCAGCAGCCAGGCAATCGACAAGCTAATGTCTGGAATTCGTGCGCTTACTGGACTGGCGCCCTCCGCTGAAGTCACTCTGGAAGCCAATCCTGGAACATTTGAACAAGATCGATTCAGCGCTTACCGAGCCGCCGGCATCAATCGTTTGTCTATTGGCATACAAAGCTTCAACGACGCGGCACTGACCCAACTAGGGCGCGTACACTCGTCAGCCGAGGCAGTGCGCGCTGTGGATATTGCCAAACAAGCTGGGTTTGACGAAATCAATCTCGACATCATGTTTGGTCTTCCGGGTCAATCGACAAGCGCAGCGCTTGACGACTTACAACAAGCGCTGGAGCTCGATACCTCACACTTATCCTGTTACGAACTGACCCTTGAACCCAATACACTTTTCGCAAAGTATCCTCCGCCACTACCAGCTCACGATGAAAAGAGTGACATGCAAGACGCCATTATCAAGCGACTGGCAAAGCATGGATTCGAACGCTATGAAATATCCGCCTATGCACGTACCGGCAGCCGCTGCCAGCACAATATAAATTATTGGCAATTTGGTGATTATCTCGGCATTGGCGCAGGTGCCCACGGCAAGATCAGTTTTGCCAATGACGGAAAAATCCTCCGCCGCTGGAAACACAAACATCCCACACGTTATCTTGCTGCCGAGACACAGCATGAGCGTATCGGTGACGAAACAGAAATTGCCGTTGAAGACACTGGGCTTGAATTTATGATGAATGCCTTACGTCTGATCGGAGGTTTTCCGCTGCCACTCTTTCATACTCACACCGGAGTGTCGATCGATCAATGGCATACCGCCATTAACACGGCACTGGAAAAGGGTTGGATGTCGCAGAACGGTTTACAACTACATCCCACCGAACTGGGCACCAACTGGTTAAACGAGCTGCTCGAGCTTTTTCTACCCGATACCAATGGAGATACCGATAAATTCGGAATTCACCGCTACCCGATTATCACGTTGAACCCGGCACCGACGTCTGAATAAACGCCTTGATCGGAGCTTCAATCAAGGAATATTTCACACGGACAATTGAGCTGCACTATCGAATCGGCAATTGTTCTCAACGTGTGAAATGGCGCAACGAATCCATGAAAAACCATCATACGCTCCAATTTTTCATTGTTAGCTGCTGTTCAACAATGGCACACTCTAACTCGTGAAAAATCATCTCGTAAAAAGTCTGGCTCTTGCGGTACTGGTCATGCTTTGGATTTTTTTCTGGTTCTCCGAACAGAGCAGAGCTGATAAACGACAAGACTTGCAGCTGCAAACTCAGATCGATGGCTTCAACCGCGAAGTAAATCAGTTGTCATTTGTTCCAAAATTACTATCAAATGACACAACTATTATCGCAGCGCTCAACGAAACAAGCGATCCGCTTGCTGGCCCCAACCTTCTGAACAACGCTAGCAAAATTTTGAAGCAAGCACAGCTTGAAAGTGGCCTGGAGTTCAGTTTTCTATTGAACGAGGATGGGAAAACCATTGCTGCGAGTAACTGGCAAGATCCAGTTTCTTTTATCGGTAGAGACTATTCGTTCCGCCCCTACTTCATCAATGCAATGAATGGGAAATCTTCAACCTACTACGCAGTAGGGGCAACCACGGGAATACCAGGCTATTTCATGGCCGAGCCAGTCATCAAAAAAGGAGCGACCATAGGCGTTGTTGTAGCGAAGGTAAATTTAGATGAAGTCGCCCAATCATGGACCGCCAGTGGGAACCATACAGTGCTTGTAGACGAATTCGGTGTGGTAATTCTGAGCTCCAACGAGCAATATTTGTATCGCCCTACCGTTGAACTCAGCGAAGAGACCTCAACCCAAATTATCCAGGAACGTCGTTATGGACACCACTGGCAAAGCGAGAATCTCGAAACCCAAAAAAGCCTGGATTTTTCACAATCCTACAACAGTGCTAAAACACTTAACGAATCGAACTGGAGAATGATCAGCCTCTTGCCAAAGCATTCAGTGTTATCCAGTACAGCATTAAAAACCATTACTACCTTTGCAGCGCTGTTAATCGCAGCGCTTTTGTATTCACTCTACCGTCAACAACATCGCTTGGTATCGGCAGAGCAACGGATATCACGTGAACTCGAAACTCAAGTACAAGAAAGAACCTTGGAGCTCGAAGCAATACAGAAAACACTGATTGCTGAATCAAACTTTGCCATGCTAGGGCGCATGTCAGCTGCGATAAATCACGAAATAAATCAACCACTGGCAACGCTGAGATTAAATCTGGCGTCCTTGAGAACACTCCTGGGCAAACGTGATCTGGATGACAAATCCTTACCATCCGTCGAGCAAATTGTTACTGACAGCGACCTAACAACAAAGCGGATTGCCCGCGTTGTTACAAGCTTACGCAGCTACGCACGACACAATCAGGTGGTCGGCAAAGCAATTGATACCAATTCAATGTTGCAAGAGGTTCGGCAAACCATCGAAACAGAGAGGCCGAACATGTCTGCCTTTTTGTCATTTGATATTACACCAGCGCTACCGAATATTTCTGGCGATAGCACCTTGCTACAACAAGGCATACTAAACCTGCTATACAACGCGTTTGATGCTGTACTGGATGGTGAATCTCCAATGGTCAAGCTGACAGCTGATCT
>CAYUZB010000009.1:21810-30441 GCA_964449565.1 uncultured Granulosicoccaceae bacterium
GATCAGAAATAGCGATTTCCGTAACCGATAACGGACCAGGGGTTACTGACACAATCAAGGATTCACTCTTTGAACCTTTTACAACTGATCGTATGCACAATGGTGGCCTTGGTTTGGGACTAACGATTACTCAACAAATTATCGAAAGCCACGATGGCAAGCTTCAGTTTGATACATCGTCATCCGGAAGCTGTTTTTCGATTTACTTGCCTTCTCTGAAAAGTGAGTCAAACGCGTGAACGACAACACCGATACTCATCCATTCACGATTCTGGTTGTTGACGATGACCACGATGTCCTCGCTGCCAACGCACGATTCCTTAGAATTCAAGGCTTCGAGGTTGCCGTGGCGGATCGGGCAAAAACCGCCCTTGAAAGACTTCGCGAACAAGAAATCGATGTGGTTATAACTGATTTGATCATGCCGGATGCGGATGGCCTGACGTTCGCACGTCAACTGAGAATTTTATATCCGTTGACACCTATCGTTTTCTTTTCAGGCAATGCTAATGTGCCGGATGTCGTGGGTGCTATGCGTCTGGGGGCTGTTGATTTTCTGGAAAAGCCGATTGATCCTGATATTTTGATGGAGACACTGGTGACTCTGAGAGATCGTTACGAACGACATCAATTGATTGAGCGTGCCGCCTTCACCGCCGATACCGAATTAGGACAAAACATATCCTTTCGAACCCGAGTACTCGCTTATGAGAAATTCATTATCGAATCAAGCCTTAATGAACATGATGGCAGCGTGGCAAAAGTAATTGATGCACTTAAAATAAACCGTCGAACCCTAAACGACAAAATGCTACGCCTTGGTATTCGTCGCTGATCGCACTAAGTCAATTGCACACCAGAGGTCTATTGAGTGACTATCGGATCGGCAAGAAATCGCCGATTACCCCATTGAGGTTGGCCTCACAGCCTCACAAAATTAGATAAATATCAATACATTCAATAAGATATGCTCTATTGAATAGACTCGCAATTCAGTTGAAACTATCACCTCAAATAACGACGCCCAAACCTTCAATGCTGGTTTGGTCGATATTTCAACAAAGCCTGGAGGTTTTTATATGAGTGTATCCATCAAAACACTGCTTAGCGCTGCGCTAATTAGCGCAGGACTGAGCGGCAGCGCTTTCGCCCAAAGCACTGATTATGTCCTGAACACAGCATCAACTGGAGGGACTTACCATCCAGTAGGCACCGCTATCGCAACCTTGTCCAAGGTTAAGCTTCTACCTAAAGAAAAATTCAGCCTGACGGCAGTCAACTCGGCTGGTTCTGGCGCAAACGTTCAGGCACTCGCCGCGAACACCGCACAATTTGCAATCTTACAAGGCCTTTTCGGTTCATATGCTGCGACTGGAACTGGTCCTGTCTCTGAACCTCAAACCAATTTGCGTTCGGTTAGCATGTTGTGGCAGAACGTTGAACAATTCGTGTTGGCAAACGATCTGGTCGAAAAAGGTACTGTCAGTGATCTGATGTCTGCCAAGGGCAAGGTTGTGGCAATGGGCAAGGAAAACTCTGGAACAATTGGATCAAACAGAGTATTGATGTCCGGATTGGGATTGGACTTCGATGCTGATTTTGAATTTGTTCACGCTGGCTACGGGCCTTCAGTAGATGCGCTGGCAAACGGACAGGCAGTAGGTGCAGGTATTCCAGCTGGCCCGCCAACTAGTGCGATTACCAAACTCATGTCATCCAATGGCGACAAGTTCACCATTCTTGACGTGACCGAAGAAGAAGCTGCGAAGATGGACGGTGGCCGCAACTTGTGGGTTCCATATACCATTCCCGCAGGCACATACCCTGGTGTAGATAAAGATGTGCAAACTATTGCGCAACCTAATTTTCTGGCGGTAAACGCTGATGTGGACGAAGAGCATGTTTATCTGCTGACCAAGACGATCTTCGAAAACCTCCCGTTCTTGCAAGCGATCCATCCTGCGACAAAAGCAATGGCAGTGGAAGGCGCAATGTCAGGATTGCCTGTGCCACTACACCCAGGTGCAGCTCGCTTTTACAAGGAAATGGGTTTGGACATACCTGAGCGACTGATGGCGGCGAACTAGTCGTTGAAGGTTAGGTAGATAAAAATAAAAAAAGACGTTCAATCTTTTCCCCGTTGTATCCAAGCGCTGCCCGGTCCCTCCGGGTAGCGCTTTGTCTTTTTCGCCCCTCCTAAAGGTTGCGCCCGATGAGCCCAGAAAGACAATCCTCAAAATCCTACATAGCCGACATCGAGCGTGCAGCCGCAGATCGCGGGGCCATTGACTGGTTTATTTTCATCGGCAGCATCTTATTCGCTGTTTGGCATATCTACACAAACCTGGTCTTGATCGAACCTGGAATCTGGCAGAACGCAATCCACTACGCAGGCTTTGCATTCATTGCTGCTGCAACGACAACATTTATGTCGGGTCACCAAAGCAAGAGAATGTTTTACATCAACATCGTATTCGGCGTGTTGATTGCGGTTTCGGCTCTGTGGATCGCAGCTGCAGAGAACGGCGTTTACGAACGAACCTTGGCCAAGACAGGTTTGTCCTGGCAGTTCGGCGTACTGGACTGGATCGCAGGCTTTATTGTCATCATCGGCGCAATTGAACTGACTCGTCGACTGACCGGAATGATCATTCCGGTTCTGGTGCTTTTGGCCTTGTCTTATATTCTATTTTTGGGAGAAAGTTTGCCCGGGGCATTTCGCGCCGCCAGCCTCCCGCTTGATGATGTTCTATTCCGTTCTCTTTACAACGATGAAGGAATGTTTGGAATCATCACTACCATTTCTTCATCGAACATAACTTTGTTCATGATATTTGGCGCCTTTCTCGTTGTGTCCGGCGCATCCGATTTCGTCATCGAAATCTCCAAAGTTGTCGCCGGACGTTTTCGCGGTGGTGCGGCTTTTGTTGCCGTTATCTCTTCCGCGTTAACCGGAACCATTTCAGGTTCAGCCATAGCCAATACAGCATCCACCGGCGTCATTACCATTCCACTGATGAAATCGAATGGCTTTCGTGGGCAGTTTGCAGCGGGCGTCGAAGCTTCAGCATCAACCGGTGGACAACTGATGCCACCGATCATGGGAGCTGGCGCTTTCATAATGGCCAGCTACACCGGCATACCCTACAGCACTATCGTTGCGGTCTCGATCATACCGGCACTTCTCTATTTTTTATCCGTCGGATTTGTCGTTCGCATTGAAGCGATCAAATACCATATCGGTACCGAGGATGTGCCTGCGATTGATAAAAAGAAAATGTTGGCTGGCCTGCTTAATTTCGTATTGCCGTTAGGGGTCATGACAACTTTGCTAGTCTCAGGCCGCACGCCCAGCTATGCTGCATCGGTAGCAATCGGCACATTGATTCTGGTCAGTTTTTTAACACCGAATAAAATGACCCCGAAGAATTTAAGCAAAGCGCTATCGCTTGGAATCAAAACCGCCACCATGACCGCTATCTTGTTGGTCGCGGTTGGCTTGATCAACAATGCAGTAACAACATCCGGTATTGCGAACACCTTTGCACTTATGATCGCACAATGGTCTCAAGGATCGTTGTTGCTGGCGTTGACGTTGATAACCATCGCATCATTGGTTCTAGGTATGGGCCTACCGGTTACCGCTGCCTATATTGTTCTATCGATCTTATCCGCACCTGCGCTAGCCGGCATGCTGGCAGATAGCGTCATCGTCGAACAGCTCGTTCAAGGCATAAGCGATCCAGGGGTGGCTGCCATGTTCATGCTGGTAGATCCGGAACTGCCTGCACGTCTGGCAGCAGGCATCCCTGAAGAGCAAGCCAGAGAGCTGCTGTCTACTATCCCCTTCGATATCTCAGTGGCCTTGCGACCACTGATTGTTGATCCGGCCATCATGACTACCTTTCTGTTGACAGCTCATTTAATCGTATTCTGGTTGAGTCAAGACAGCAATGTAACGCCACCCGTGTGTTTGGCCGCGTTTACCGCCGCGGGCATTGCAGGTTCCAAGCCCATGGCCACAGGCGTTGAAGCATGGAAAATAGCCAAGGGCTTGTATATCGTGCCTTTATTATTTGCCTACACACCAATGATCGGTGCAGATTTGCCTGAACTCCTGCGAATAGGAATATTCTCATTAGCCGGTATTTACGCGCTCAATGCCTTGCTTCAACGATACTCTGAAGGCCCCATTCCCTGGTGGGGCTACCCTGTGTTTATTATCGGCGCTATTGGCTGTTTCATTCCACTGAACTGGGTCTTTAATCTGGCTGGGACTGCGGCTGTAGGGGTAATGATCTTTTTATCTGCCCGCAGACAACCCCTTAACGTCGAATAGCAAACGAGACGTTAACGTAAAGCTAAGGCAAACGAAATTCCGGTCAATTAATCCGGTATAGCAAACTTAGGTCAGCTCAATGAGGCTGACTGAAAGCTAGAGTTGCAGGTTAACCAGACCAACTGCAACGACTGAAAGCTCAAAATCAGAAATAGAGCTGTGTATTTTCATTGAAATAAAATTCAACGAAATTCTCATACACACTTACACAACGGCTCCGATCTCGCTTAAACAAGCCAACCACCGTCAGCTCATTCATCCATCACGAACGCCTACATTATCTTGTTATAGAAACGTGATAACTAAAAATATACCGTGATAAATCAGCTATTTATTTGGCTTTCAATTAAAACGTTTTAAAAAGTTTCGTGACCGAACTTTACATCGGTGTGATGTACTGAACCTTGCCAAAAAACTGCCATCAGTTTGAACAGTGCAGAACATTTACAACTAAGTAATTTGTTGCACCTTTCGTCCACAACCACTTACAGGAATATAAAAACATGATCCATCGAAAAGTTCCCAAGAAAAATAAGATGAACAAACTGTTCGCTCTCACTATCCCGGCGGCTTTGGCTCTTTCAGCATGTGATTCTTCTAACGGCACTTTAGCCGCGATTGAATCGGGGCTGGAGAACGGTGACGATGTCGATATCTCTATCTCTACAGACGAAGATGGAAATATTGTCATTGGAGCATCAGGCGATGACGGCGCTGGCGGTGGTGGTCCTGCAGGTGGCGTTTTCGCAATGAGCAATATCCTTGACGAAAATACGATCGTTGCCTATGCACGTGCTGACGATGGCACACTGAGTCTCGTCGGTGAGTTTGCGACAGGTGGTCAAGGCGGAGACTTTGATGGACCTGAGGGGCTTGATCCTCTGATCTCGGCCTACTCATTAATCAACACACCCGACAACGAATACCTGATGGCGGTTAACGCAGGCAGTAACACAATTACCGTAATGGCTATCAATGACGATATGAGCCTCGAAGTCACGGATACAGAATCCACGCTTGGTACAGGACCAAACAGCCTTGCTTATAACAACGGCATTGTTTACGTGACAAACATTGACGCTGATGGCGAATTTGCAGGTGAGCCAGATCAAGAAGGTTCCATTTACGGATACACATTCGAAGACGGTAACCTCACAGGGATACCAGGCTCTCGCAGAGAACTCGACAATCGACCTGCGGCAGTCCGTTTTACTCCAGACGGTGAATACATTGCGATCACAAGCATCAATGCGGGTTCCGCGGCATTGGCAAGTGGTAACGATGACTCCATAGTAGTGTTCGGCATTGACGAAAACGGTGTGCCAACCGAAACAGCCACAGCAGGTGCAACTTCAACCCCTCGAGGCAATTCCGAAGGTCGTAACCTACCGTCAGCTATCGGATTTGAAGTGGTTGATCGCTCCAATGGCACTTTCGCGATCGTCACCGAAGCGAGAGAGTTTCGCTCAGAAGGTGAGCCACCAATCTTCCCTGGCTTGCAAACCGGTTCAGTATCCGTCTATCAGATTGGCGAAGGTGGAACACTTCAAGGTACACAGCTCGACTTGCTCGCAGGTCAAACACCGACGGTTGGGCAGCGCACCGCATGTTGGATTGTGATATCACCAGACGGCGAATACTTCTGGGTATCAAATGCTCTGGACGCTTCAATCTCTACCTATCGCTTCACTGACGACACCGGCAACATTGAATTGGTTTCGGAACTCGGCGCTATCGGTAACCAGCCAACAAGTCCTGATCCTGCTGTCGCGTTTGGAACGTCTGATGGTTGGGTAGATCTCGACATTACAGATGACGGTCGATTCCTCTATCAACTGTTCGGTCTTACTGGAACTGTTGGTGTTTTCGCTGTCGACGGTGGCGATCTGACACTGGTACAAGAAGTTAGCGGCAATCTTCCGCAGCTAAACACGCAAGGCATCATTTCATTCTAATGATTGATACTTATAACAAAACAAATATATTGATTAATTAGGAGTTTTATGATGAAAGTAAGAAGCTATAACTCAGCCCGGAAAAGATCCGGGCTGAGGAACGGCCTGGTGATGACGGCCAGTGCGACAGCCCTTATTGGACTGTCTGCCTGCGGACAGGGAACGATCGAAGATTTTCAAGCCAGCCTTGAAGATGGTGAGACTATTGACGTATCGATCTCAACCAACGACGACGATCAAATCGTCGTGGCATTTCCGGATGATGATGGTGGCGCCCTCGACGACGGTGTTGGCGTAGCCGGAGCTGGAGCCGGAGCCATATATGCACTGACCAATCAGCACGATCCGTCGCAGCAAATTTCGGCCTCGGAAGATGCGGCATCACTACCGGATAGTGTCAATCAGGTTGCAGCATATTCGCGAGCGTCGGATGGGACCTTGTCCTTGATCGACGTTTACGATACGGGCGGCGTTGGAGAGAATATCCGCAACAGTGGTGCGAATCCATTAGCATCGCAGGATCCGTTGATTGTCTCGAAAGATGAACGCTTCGTCTTTGCTGTTAATGCAGGTAGCGAATCCATCAGTTCCTTCGTCATCAACGGGGATTACTCTTTGACACCAGCCGATCTTAATGTGCCTACAGGTGGTGCGAGTGGTGCTCAGAACCCGATTTCATTGACGATATTTGAAAACATCCTGTATGTCGTGAATACAGGCAACTTCGTCGATGAAAATGGTGATGAGCTTGACACACTTCCTGCAGATAGAAATCGTGTCAATGCCAGTGTCATTGGATTTCTTGTCGGAGATGATGGGTCTCTCACCCAGATACAAGGGTCAGAGATGCCTGGTATAGGTGCTAATGCGGGATCAGTAGAGTTTTCCGATAACGGAACCGATCTTTACATTACCGAACGACGTACCAACAACATTGTTCACGTACGGCTTGACGAAAATTTCTTGCCGTTGCGCTACGACGATGGTGAGGTGCGTATAACGGAAATCCCAAGCATTACCGATCAGCCATTCGGCACCGATTTATATCCGGTTGAAGGTGGATCAATCCTGCTGGTATCCGAAGGTAACAACGGCGCTGTAGGCTTGAGTGCTTTGTCTTCCTACCGTATTGAAGAAAACGGTGCGTTGACCGGGATCTCTTTGAGTTCAGGTGTTGAAGGCGATCCTTTGGTAACCGATCATACCTTCGGTTGCTGGGTTGAGTTTGTAGAAACACCCACGGGCGACTTTGCTTACGTCAGTAACACGCCAGACGGTGTCATCACTAGCTATGCAGTAGGCGACGAAGGTGGCTTGACCGTGCTCGAAACATCTGCCGGAACCACAAACGTAGAAGGTGACGATACGCAAAATGGCGTAGGTGTTCTGGATGCCGAAATCGTTTACCCCTTCCTCTACCAGGTGGTCAACAACGATGGACGTATCGCTCAATTTGAAATCGGCGAAGACGGTTCACTAACCAGAATGCAGGAAGCCGAGATTGTTGATACGGACTTGTTCCGTGCAGGACAGTTTGTCGGTGTAGCTGGTTTCTAATTAAACCACTCACTATGAACTAGTAATTACTTGCCAACGTGTCGGCTCGATAATAATATCGGGTCGGCACGGACAACACTAACCAAAGATTCTCATGTACCGATTATGCCTCCTCATAGCACTAGCGACCTTTATTACCGGATGTGACACCACGCTCGGCACGCAAGCCAGGACTGATCAACTTCCAACAATCCGTATCCCGGGTGCGCCCATTCCCTCCGCGTTGCAGATCTCTCTGGGAGCTGCCGTTGCCAATCCTCCGATTGATCTTGGTTCTGCTTCGTCCTTTGTGACTTTTGTGAGGGTCCGCAACATGACGTTAAACATCCTCGATACATCGGAGCTGGACAGTAACGACGATGGCGCTGAAGACAGTTTCGATTTCCTCACAGGCCTCAGTATTTTCATTCGAGCCGACTTCAACGGCACTAGCAACGAGCTACTGATAGCAACGTTGCCAGATGGAGATCCGCAGTTTGGAAGTGCTGCAAGAGAGCTGGTACTAACCGTCGTTGCGCGTAACGACGATGTTCTGGATTACCTCGAAGCGTCTGGAGGATACGACGTAGTCCTAAGGCTCAGCGGCAGCGTGCCTGCCGACGATGTTCTGATCTCTGGTGCTATTCGATACAGAATTGGTATCGGCTTTACTTGAGCCAAGCTTTCGCGAGCTCAAATACGGCCCTCCGTGACATCGCTCATCGATCGATGCGTCAACAACACTTCAGTAGACCAGCTAGAACTGCTCAGCAACTCCAGGCAGGCTTCCGATTGCACGCA
>CAYUZB010000009.1:30541-48721 GCA_964449565.1 uncultured Granulosicoccaceae bacterium
AGCAACTCCAGGCAGGCTTCCGATTGCACGCAAGTCACGCAAGTCACGCAAGTCATCGGCTATCACATCGGCCGCTCTAGCAGAACTAGCGGCACCCGGTGTCTCGGTCTCACCAATTGACGGAGCCCGGACCGGAGCAAGCACATTGACATTCGGGTCTATTGTCACTGTTCGACTTGTAACTCCTGATGGAGCAGTCTGGCTGAAATGTGTGATGCCATCGGCATCTTGCCAAGTGAAGATCACTGCCTTCCCTGCAGCCTCATTGCTACTCACACCAGAACGTAATGCAGCGACAGAAGCGTCAGCCCCTCGCTTCAGCCCATCGAGCGATCCATTTAGGACACCCACAATTCGCTGGGCACCGTTGCCGGCGATATTTTTCCATAGCGAACCCGGATCCCCACCGCGTAAGTAGTGGCCGTAGCTGAGCACCCCAAGCACCAGCACCAGGGACACCGTGGTTCTAAACAGGAGCTTGCCGAGAATTCGCCAAACCATAGGCGGAACCTGATATGAGTCCGATACTGGGTAAAATAGCGGCGGGATAGCCATGGGCTTGACGCCGAGGCTTGCAATTTGCGCTTCGCGGCCCTAGTATCCATCTCCTAATTTTTACCCGGGCACACAGGCGAAAATCATGAAACCGGATATCCACCCAGAGTACAAACAAATCAACGTCACCTGTAGCTGTGGCAACGCTTTCGAAACTGGCTCGACCGCCGGTAAAGATATCAGCGTTGAAGTCTGCGCCTCCTGCCATCCGTTTTATACCGGCAAGCAGAAAGTCATGGACACAGCTGGTCAGGTCGATAAATTCCGTAGACGTTACGGCGCCAAATAAAGCGTCAGTCGGCACACGGATCGTGCCCCTTCATAGTCAGATCGAGAGGGCGCCTGTAAAGGCGCCCTTTTCGTGTTGAATACAATTTATCAACACCGCAAACGTCGTTACGCGACAAAGCTCTCGCTTGTGCTCTGCCTGCTCATGGCATGTACGGCATTGCATGCCAGTGACCGCTCGTTGGCCAGTTGCCTGAGAGACCGAAACTCCGAAACTGCCCGCGTCGCAAAAGTGACCGACGGTGACACCTTGGCGCTAACCAGCGGACAACGTGTCCGCATCATCGGCATCAACACACTGGAGCTCAACGCCAAATCGCAGGCGTCTCGAGCCAGCGCTCGAGCCGCATCGCAAGCATTGCGATCATTGATCGGGAATCGGGAAATCACATTGATCGCGGGTCCAGAGCGTCACGATCGACACGGGCGTCGATTAGCCCACGTACTCAACAAGGATCGCGTCAATATCGGCGCCGAACTGATTCGACGTGGGCACGCCACTGCCGTCGCTGTCGCGCAAAACACACTCTGCGCAGACCATCACTTCACTCTCGAGAGTGAGGCCCGCATCAAGTCCCTGGGCATTTGGGAAACACCATCAGAATGGTTTATCGACGGTGATACGCTTACTCGTGACAGTCGCGGGTTCAAGCTGATGAAAACCAGCATCACCTCCATCAATTCTGACGGCAATCAATCAATCCTTCGATTCAGTAATGGGATCAGCGCAACGCTTGGAAAGCATTGGACTGTTGCGCCGCCGGGCAAAGAACTTGTTGGCAAACGCGTTGAGATTCGCGGCTGGGTCGGTGGAGGGCGTGCTCGCCCCAAAATGACACTGCATCATCCGTTAAATATGCGCATACTGTCAGATTGATCGAACACAAACTGACATGCTTGTTCTTCTCGATTCCAGTATTTACATCTTTCGTGGCTGGCAAAGTATGCCGACTTCGCTCACGGATCGTTTTGGCAACCCGGCCAATGCGGTCATGGGTTTCGCCAACACACTGGCAGACGTCATGCGGCACACCGAGCCGTCGCATATGGCTTGCGCTTTTGACGAGTGTTTTCGCAAAGGCATTCGCAACTCGATCTATCCGGAGTACAAGGCGGATCGTCCACCAGCGCCGCTTGACTTAGCTCCCCAATTTGGAACCTGCAAGCAGGTTGCGTCAGCAATGGGCATTTTCGCACAAGGAAGCCCCCGTGTAGAAGCCGACGACATCATCGGACAATTTGCCCAGCTTGCAAACAAAGTGTCGATGCCCGTGACCATCGTGACTGGAGACAAGGATCTGGCTCAGTTCATTACCGAACAAGATACCTACTGGAACTACAGTAAACAGTTGCGCATGAGTTTCGATGATCTCGTCAAGCGCTTCAAGATCAGACCGGATCAGATACCCGACTGGTTAGCGCTGGCCGGTGACAAGAGCGATAACATTCCAGGTGTGCCAGGTGTCGGTCCAACAACAGCGGCAAAATTGCTGGTCAAATGGGACTCCATAGACAAGCTGTTGGAAAATCTCGGGGAGGTTGCCATGATGAGGTTCCGTGGAGCACCTCGCGTCAGCCGACTCCTGTACGAGCATAAGGAAGACATATTTCTCGCACGTAAATTGACTGGCTTGATTTATGACGACGATATTTCGCTCTCACTGGATGATTTGAAACGCGAAGTTGTGTCGCCCGAACTCGTAACCGAACAACTGTTTGCCTTAGGCTTTACTGAACAAAATGCGGCAGCTGTTGCTGCCCGCCTTGCATAAAAAATTAATCGTGAAAAAGGGTTTCGTGAAAAGCAAGCCATCGAAGCCTGCGCGAGTTCTTCTTTTCAACAAACCCTTCGATGTCTTGTGCCAATTCACCGATCAGGATGGCCGGCAAACGCTTGCCGACTTCATCGATGCGCCTGGCTACTACGCCGCCGGCAGACTTGATCGTGATAGCGAAGGCCTGCTTCTGCTGACAAAAGACGGCAAACTGCAACAACGGATTAGCCACCCGCGTTTCAAATTACCGAAAACCTATCTGGTACAAGTAGATGGTGCAATCGATTCAACGTCTTTGCAGCAATTGATAACCGGTGTCACATTGAAAGATGGTAATTCCAGTGCATTGTTTGCCAACGCAGCGCAAGCTCCTGATTGGCTCTGGACGCGGGACCCACCTGTCAGGTTCCGCAAATCAATCCCGACCAGTTGGATAGAGATCGGACTGTCGGAAGGACGCAATCGACAAATTCGCCGCATGACTGCGGCAGTTGGTTATCCAACATTACGACTGATTCGCACATCTATCGGTCCATTCAAGCTTGCGACATTGAAACCCGGCGAATACCGGTATGAAGTCACCGATTCAACTCTCGATCAGACCACAGATTAAACTGGCTGGGAGCGATTAGCCGGCTGGCGCTGATACACTATGTGAATGCCTAGCGCCCACCAGAAAATCCGTATTCCCGCTACACCGATAAGGTGTATGGCTCTATTTCTGGGGCTTATTGCGTTACTGCTATTGGCCCAACCCGCGCTTCCGAAATCCGTTTTACCGATCGGTAGCTTTGAAAACTACAAAACCGGTTTGTCAAACACAATATTGACGCAAGATGTCACGATCATCTCAGATACCACATCTTCGATCACAAATGATGAAGATGCAGGTGAACTTGAAATCCTGACCAAGGATGGTACCTGGCGACTGACCTTACGCCGAAATAATTTGCTTGGCGATTCTGACACCCTGCAACGCGCGCTACACGAAATACCAACATTTCATCAAGGCGCCGTCGCTGATGACAAAGAGTCTTGGGTACGTCTGAGCACAAAAACCATAGATGGCATTCAAACCTATGATGGGTTTATAGAGCGTGGCGGGCAACTTTATCGTTTGCATTTGCCACAGCCAACCACTGACCCTTTACAAACACAAGACGGACAAGCAGTTCACCAGCTAACACAAATTGGCCAAAGCGATACCGTCTTCCCGGATAACTTGCATTCTCGAGATACGATTTCCCAAGCTGTAACACGCGCCGCCCGAATCGGGATCGCCGTGGATAGTCGCTTCAATGAGTTTCACAATGGTCGTGGACTGGCAAGAGCACTAACCATCATCAACGGTGTTGACGGACTCTACCAATCGCAGTTCGGGCTTGCGCTTATTGTCGATAGTATCCGTGTATACGATGACCCCACAACGGACCCACTTCGAGAACAACCCGGCGATGTGACAACACTGTTATCGGCTTTTCGATCAGCAAGGCTGACCGATATTGAGTTGCCAACAGACCTTGCGCTGGTACATCTGTTCACCGGACATCAGGATCCGACACAAGTGATCGGGCTCGGTTGGATAGACACAGCTTGCCGAAATGACGGATTCGATGTCAGCATGTCAACGCCATTCCCGTTTGACATGTTGCTCGCCGCACATGAAATCGCACACAACCTTGGCGCGGTGCACGATGATGATGCCGCGTGTCAGATTTCCGGGGATGCGTTTCCAAGTAACGTTATGTGGTCACAGCTATCCAGCGCTACGACTACCGAATTTTCCTCCTGCAGCCTGCAACGTGTATTGCCAACTCTTGAGAGAGGCTGCTTTGCTGAAAACATTGATGTTAACGTGTCATTGTTTGCCAGTGGCAACAGCTCATCACTTGAACGACGTATCGAAGTTCAGGTCAGTAATCCTGACCTGACTCGCTCTGCAGTTGGCCTGACTAGCGAAACCCGATTCCCGGATAACACGATTCTCATTGATGCATCTGCTGGGTGCACCATTGCAGAAACCAACCTTTTATGTCGTCACAACCCACTCGCGGCAGGCGAGCGCGATGTTGTTTCTGTATCTGCCTTACTGGCAAGCTTTGATGATCAACTAGTCGTCGCGCAAATCAATACGGAACAGTTTGAAGACGCTCAAGATACCGATAATCGAGCAGCATTAAATGTTCTTGAAGAAACAAGCTCCGCACTTAGCGGGTTGCCAGCTGATGATGCGATCAATAACGCCGATACCGGTAGTAGAGGTGGTAGTGCAGGAATTGGTGGTATCGGAGCCTGGTTACTGCCAGTGCTTGGCTTGATCTTGATCCGAAGAAATACCAAAGTTCAGGCGGGTAGTTCCAAAGCCGCATAGTCAATGGCCCGTACAACCGCGGGGAAATAGACACACCTTGTCGGCCCAATCCAAAACAGCTTGAAAATCACCTGCCTGTTCCAGCAATGCGCGCCGCATATGAATGACGGGATAGTGAGCAAGATCTGCAACCGACAGCTCATCACCAAACAAATACCGCTGTGAACCAACATTGATAAACGCCGCTCGTATCGAATTCAACAAACGCTCCGATAGAAACTCCACATTGCGTTCGTCAAAATCCATGTAGCGCATATGCGCATTTTGCGCGGCTATATCACCCACTGCCGCAAGAAAACTGGCTTCGACTTGTGAGCATTGCCACGCATCAGCAGGGATCAAGTCAGGTTGCCATCGACGGACCATCAACATCAGTATCGCACCTGACTGGGTAAGCACTTTATCGTCTTCGACATAAACAGGAACGGCTCCCACCGGGTTACGCACAAGATGTTCAGCCGATTTATGATCACCTTGTGTCAAGTCCAGCAATTGACGGGCAATGGGTTTTGGTGAAAGCTCCGTGCCGATAGCGGCTCTGAAGCTATTGCCCGATCGAGCGTGGAAAAGTGTCGCTACCATGTGGGCTTCCGGCATTATGCATTCGATAGGAAACTGAAAGGGCTAACCGCTAACTGCCCTCGACAATAATATTTATGTCGCAGTAGCGGACCGTTGTGGCTACTACACTCGCATCTACAATGTTCGGTTGAATGAATACTCCGCAATACACTCCAGCGCATCACGATATGGTGAAGGCGAGAGGGATCCAAGAGCACTGATGGCAGCGGTCGAACTTACACTTGCGCGTTTCATCGATAGCTCGAGCGCTCCGGTGTCCTTGACTATTTCGATTACATCGGCCAACGCATTAATGTCCGCATTGCGAATGGCATTGGCCACAAGATCGCGCTGCACCGCGCTGCCATCTCGCATAGCGTATATCAGTGGCAATGTCGTTTTGCCTTCCGCCAGATCATCACCGATATTCTTGCCAATGGTCTCGCTGTCGCTTTGATAGTCGAGCACATCGTCTGCAATCTGGAAAGCGGTACCGAGATGCATACCGTACTGCGCTAGAGCCTTTCGAATCCCGTCGTCAACACCAGTCAACACGCCGCCGAGTTCGGTTGCCGCCTGAAACAATCGCGCAGTCTTGGCCTCGATAACATCGATGTAGCGTTCCTCGGTCAGATCCGGCTCACGTACATTCAACAGTTGCATGACCTCGCCTTCTGCTATGCGATTGGTGGTCGAGGCGAGGATGCTCATGACATCCATGCTTTGCACATCAATCATCATTTCGAACGAGCGCGAATAGAGAAAGTCACCAACGAGTACGGCCGCTTCGTTACCCCAGATGGCGTTGGCAGTATCAGCCCCGCGCCTGAGGTCAGAGGCATCGACCACGTCATCGTGCAGCAAGGTGGCTGTGTGTATGAATTCGATGATCGCCGCGACCGTTACCGGGTGATGCGCCGCTGGCACACTCCCCATCGGCTCAGCCGCCTTACTGGCGAGAAGGACCAATTGCGGGCGTAATCTTTTGCCGCCACTGGCGATGATGTAGTTAGACAACTGATTGATCAACGCAACATCAGACTTGAGACTGTCGCGAATCAGGGTGTCAACTGCCGTCATGCTGTCGGCGATCAGAGCGCCAACGTCGGCAATGGTCATGCGCCCGGGGCGTGCAAGAGTAGCGGAATCTGTCACAGAGGTTGATCAGGTATTACATATCGAAAGTTCTATACCTGTGTTTTACAGGTTTTCTGTCGAATAGTTTCACTTCGGCAGTGAATTAGGCGGAAAAAAGCTGTTCCGCACCGGCGGGCAAATGTGGGTGTCCAGAAGCAGATACCGGAGCTGCCAGGATGTGGGTGTCCAGAATTCGAAAGATGATTGACTCTGGAGAGACGGGGCGCTATGATTGTGGGCTTTTCGCGGCGTTGAGCCGCCTGTGGTCGTGCCTCGGTGTTTTACGGGGCTGACCTCGACATTTCGGGAACGTATCCATGTACGCGGTAGTCAAGACCGGTGGCAAGCAGTATCGAGTGAGTGAAGGTGATCGGCTCAAGGTTGAATCGTTGACGGCTGAGGCCGGCGAGCAGGTTCAATTGGCTGAAGTTTTGCTCGTTGGCAGTGGTGATTCTGTCACCGTCGGCGCACCGTCGGTCGCCAATGCCTCAGTCAACGCCAAAGTCATCGCTCATGGTCGTGGCGACAAGGTCCGCATCGTCAAATTTCGCCGCCGCAAGCATCACCGCAAACAGGCAGGTCACCGTCAGAATTATACCGAGCTCGAAATCACCGGCATCAACGCGGGCTGATCCTTCAGGTTGAAATACTTGGAAAGCATCAAAACCCCGATTACGCGGCAAAGAGCAACAGAACAAGGCACAGGTCATGGCACATAAGAAAGCAGGCGGTAGTACTAGAAACGGACGCGATTCGGAATCCAAACGACTCGGCGTAAAGAAGTTCGGTGGCGAAGCTGTGCTGGCCGGCAATATCATCGTACGCCAGCGAGGAACACGTTTCCACGCGGGTGTGAATGCCGGAGTTGGCAAGGACCACACCATTTTTGCCAAGGCTGACGGTGTAGTGACATTCAGCACTCGCGGCGCGAACAACCGAAAATTCGTTGATATCGTTCCAGCAGCTGCCAGCTGACTTTACCGGCCTGCGATTCCAAGCAGCCCGGAATCGCATTCGGGCCGCTTATAGCTGACAAATTTCCCTATTCGCTGCTTTTGTCGCGTCGCCGACGCGCTTCCCGCAGTCGCCAGTTATTACGAGGCCTTGGCACATCTGCAGCACGTCGTAACGAAGGAACACTACCCTCTTCTTTGACGTAACGTGTCAGCGCTACGATGATTTCACGCTGATAGTCGCTGGCAGATTCTCCAAGCTGCTCATGGGCAACAAGGAGAATAGCTTTGGCCGCATCGACTGCGTCTATCTCAGTGGACAAACCCAACATCCAGGCGAATAACACAGCGTCACTTCGAGTCTGGGTGACTGCTTCGTGCAAATGTGGAACGGGTCTCAATGCCTCGCTCAAAGCGCCGTGGCTGTCACAATGTGGGAACAGGGCTAGTTTGTGTTTGTTGCTAGTCACAGTCATTCGAACAGTGTTGCATCCCGAATTCCGCTAAACTTTGCCGCGCTCCGCAGTTCCCTGATCGCGTCACTCAAGACCGGCCTTTTATCGTGAAATTTGTAGACGAAGCTCGCATCAATGTTATCGCCGGGGACGGCGGCAACGGCTGTATGAGCTTCCGCCGTGAAAAATATGTCCCACGCGGTGGTCCCGATGGCGGCGACGGCGGCGACGGCGGTAGCGTG
The DNA here is from genome assembly GCA_964449565.1 of uncultured Granulosicoccaceae bacterium. Classification (GTDB taxonomy): domain Bacteria; phylum Pseudomonadota; class Gammaproteobacteria; order Granulosicoccales; family Granulosicoccaceae; genus Granulosicoccus. Next base: position 38,879 of record CAYUZB010000009.1, read on the forward strand.
TACCTTGAGGCAACAGACAACCTGAACACTCTGGCGGACTTCCGTCACCAGCGGACCTATTTGGCAAAGCGCGGTGAAAACGGTAGAGGGCGCAATTGTTCGGGGGCTGGCGGCGAGGACATCATTGTGCTTGTGCCCGTTGGCACGATCGCCCGAGATCGCCAGAACGGACAGCTTGTTGCTGATCTGAAAACCGCGGGTGAACGCTTACTGGTTGCCAAAGGTGGTTGGCATGGGCTTGGCAATGCGCGTTTCAAGAGCTCTACCAATCAAGCACCGCGCAAGACGACTGACGGCACCAAAGGTGAACGCCGTGAGCTGAAACTCGAACTTCGCGTACTGGCCGATGTGGGCTTGCTCGGCTTACCTAATGCAGGCAAGTCGACGCTTATTCGCCAATTGTCGTCAGCGCGACCGAAGGTAGCAGATTATCCATTTACAACACTGCATCCAAACCTTGGCGTTGTCAGTATCGAAGAACATCGCAGTTTTGTCATGGCCGACATTCCGGGCTTGATCGAAGGCGCTGCTGAAGGGCATGGGCTTGGCGTGCGCTTTCTCAAACATTTAAGCCGCACACATCTGCTCCTGCATTTGATAGACATTGCGCCAATTGATCAATCGGATCCCGTTGAGGGTGCGCTCAGCATTGTCGCCGAACTGAAGAAACACAGTCAGACGCTGTATGACAAGGAGCGCTGGCTGGTGCTGAACAAGACTGATCTTCTTCCAGAACCTGAAGTGGATGCGCATTGCGACGCGATTGTCGAAGCCTTGGAAGGCAAGCTTGAATGGCAGGGTTCGATTTATCGGATTTCAGCGGTCAGTGGCGCTGGCACGCAACGCCTTGCTGCAGACATCATGACGCGGCTGGAAAACCTGCGTGAAGAAGCTGAGGAAACAGCACGCCGAGAGGCATTAGCCGCTGAGCGTGAGGCCGCTGAACGGGCAAATAAAAACACGACAGATAACGCGACAGACAACGTAATGCGCCAAGACAATTCGGGCAACTCGAATGCCTGAGACTCAGTTGCGGACCCGTTTACGCGACGCTCGGCGCTGGGTCATTAAAGTCGGTTCATCGTTACTGACGGCTGATGGAGCTGGCCTCGATCACGACATCATCGAACAGTGGACAACACAAATCGCGGCGTTGATGAATGACAAGCGCGAAGTTGTCCTGGTGTCTAGTGGGTCCATCGCCGAAGGCATGACGCGACTGGGTCTGCAGCAACGTCCCACCGCCATTCATGAGTTGCAAGCCGCCGCCGCAGTGGGGCAAATGGGGTTAATTCGTGCGTACGAAACAGGCTTCGAACGCTACAACAAACTCACCGCTCAGGTCTTGCTGACCCATGAGGATCTGGCCAATCGCCAGCGTTACCTGAATGCACGCGCCACCTTATCAACCTTGTTCAAGCATGGTGTGCTGGCGATTGTTAACGAAAACGATACAGTCACGACCGATGAAATTCGACTCGGTGACAACGATACCCTCGGCGCGCAGGTGGCAAATCTGATAGACGCAGATGTCTTGGTGCTTCTCACCGATCAGCAAGGACTATTCAGCGCTGATCCGCGCAGTAATCCGGATGCAATACTGCTTGAACGTGCCAATGCCAGTGATCCGTCCATTCTGGAGCTCGCGGGACCTAGTGGCTCAACGCTCGGCAGCGGCGGCATGCGCACCAAAATTCTTGCTGCCGAACGTGCTGCACAGACCGGTACGACTACAGTCATCGCCAATGGCAGAGAGCCTGAGGTCTTGAAAAAATTGGCCGATGGAGTTGCCCTGGGCACGATGCTGACCAGTGACAAAAAACCGCGCGATGCGCGCAAGCGTTGGCTGGCCGACCAATTGCGCGCCAAAGGCACATTAACCCTCGACGATGGTGCCTGTCGGGTATTGACAGAAAAAGGCTCCAGTCTGCTCGCTGTCGGGGTCACCGCCTGCGATGGCGAATTCTTGCGTGGCGATCTGGTCTCTTGCGTTAACGGCCAGGGCGTAGAAATCGCACGTGGCTTGAGCAACTATAGTGAGGCAGACACGCGGCGCATACTCGGCAAGTCGAGCGACAGGTTTGGCAGTATTTTGGGATTCGCCGGCGAACCGGAACTGGTTCACCGCGACAACATGATAATCGTGCGCTGATGGGCTCGCCTGAAGTCGCGAGCCACTTTGAGTACAGCTCAGAGTGCGCGAACTTGACTGTTGAATCGGCTCTTGTAACGAGCAGCCTTGTTCTTGTGGATCAAACCCTTGCGAGCCATGTGATCGAGAACCGGTACAGCGTCTTTAAGCGCTGTCTCAGCGGCGGCTTTGTCACCCGATTCAATTGCGCTGAAGACGCGCTTGACCTTGGTACGCATCATCGAACGCTGACTGGCATTGCGCTGACGGCTTTTCTCGGCTTGACGAACGCGCTTGCGCGCCTGTGCGGAATTGGCCACGAACTATCCTCTAACTTCTCTAAAAGTGCTGATGCGAAGCCATCCATGAAGTCGTCATTTCAGGCAGCCCACAATTATGGGCCTCGGGCTTTCCAGAGTCAATGCTGGGGAAGCCGTGTCTAGCCAGAATCTCGCCCGTTCAGGCGGCATAGTGGGCATGATGACCCTGATGTCACGGGTCCTGGGCTTCGTGCGTGATCAGGTATTGGCAATCGTCTTTGGCGCAGGGGCCACGACCGACGTCTTTCTGGTGGCCTTCAAGATTCCAAATTTTCTGCGTCGACTGTTTGCCGAAGGCGCATTCGCTCAAGCCTTTGTCCCGGTATTCACGGAATATCGCGAGACCAAAAGCCGTGAAGCCTTGCTCGACCTGGCTGCCCACGTCTCAGGCACCCTGACGCTAATTCTCCTGATTATCAGCACCCTGGGCGTCATGCTGAGCCCACTGCTCATCATGCTGTTCGCCCCCGGCTTCATCGATGAGCCTGCGCGCTTCGAATTGGCCACCCACATGTTGCGCATCACCTTCCCCTATCTCTTTTTCGTCAGCTTGCTGGCCTATGCCGGCAGCATGCTCAACACCTTCGGCCGCTTCGCCCTACCCTCCTTCACCCCATGCCTGCTCAACATCTGCATGATCGGCGCAGCCCTCTTCGTGAGCCCGCTGTTTGAGACACCCATAATCGCGCTGGCCTGGGGAGTATTCGTGGCCGGCGTCGTACAGTTGGCCCTGCAGCTACCATTTCTACAGAAAATGGGCTTGCTACCAAGGCCACGCTGGGGCTGGAAACATCCCGGGGTGCAGCGCATCCTGAAGCTGATGGCGCCGGCAATTTTCGGATCATCTGTGGCGCAGATCAATCTGCTGCTGGACACTGTCATCGCGTCATTTCTGACCGTTGGCAGCTTGAGCTGGTTGTATTACAGCGACAGGCTCATGGAATTTCCGCTTGGGCTGCTGGGCGTGACGCTTGGCACCGTGATCCTGCCTCGACTCGCCCAAGGTCATTCGCGACAAAGCAGCGACGACTTTCGCCGAACCCTGGATTGGGCGGTACGTCTGGTACTCGTGCTAGGCCTGCCCTCTGCGATTGGTCTGGTCTGGTTGGCCGAACCGATGATCCTGACCTTGTTCGGTTATGGCAAATTTCAACCAGATGATGCCCACATGGCCTCCTTCAGCCTGATCGCCTACAGCTTTGGCCTTCCAGCGTTCCTGCTGGTCAAGGTCTTTGCGCCCGCATTTTTCGCCCGCCAGAACACCAAGACGCCGGTGCGCATTGGCATCATTGCGCTGGTTTCGAACATGTTCTACAACCTTTTGTTCGTACTACCCATGATCTGGCTGGATTTCATTGCTCCGCACACCGGACTGGCGATCGCAAGCAGTCTGGCTGCCTGGCAGCAGGCTCTGCTGCTCTACCGACACCTCAAGGCTTCAGATATTTACGCCCTGTCACCGGACGTTGTCAGGTTCTCCAAGCAAGTCTTGCCAGGGTTGCTTGCGATGGGGGTATGCCTGTGGATCTGTTTGTGGGTGTCCAAAACCTACACACCAGGGTTTGTTGGATTTGGGGCGTTGGATCGGGGGTTGATGCTGGCGGGTATAATTGTGGCGAGTGCAGTGGTTTATGCTGCGGTGCTGTTGTTGTCCGGGGTTAGGCCCAGACATTTGAAGAGTCCTTGAACACCATGCGTCTGATTCGCGGCTTGTCGCGCTGGCAGGATGAACAGCCCAGCGTCGTCACCATTGGAAACTTTGATGGCGTGCATCTCGGTCATCAGGCGATGCTCGAGAAGGCGCGAGTCAGGGCCAATGGCGAGGGGCTGTTATGCACTGTCATCAGCTTCGAACCTCTACCACACGAGTATTTTGCAAAGGATCAGGCTCCAGCGCGACTCCAGGGTCTGCGTGACCGAGTGCTGTCGATTGCGGCGACCGGGATGGACCGCTTGCTGTTACTAGATTTCACGGCTGAACAAGCGGCTCAATCTGCTGAGGAGTTCGTCTACAAGATTCTGATCGAAGCCGTTCATGCACAACACATCATCATCGGTGACGACTTTCGTTTTGGTCACAAGCGAGTCGGGGATCGGGCTTTACTCGAGCGAATCGGCGCGCAAGAAGGGTTTACCGTGACCGAGCACGCCACTGTGTCTGATCATGAATCACGCATTTCCAGCACCCGGATCCGCCAGGCACTGCTGGACGGGAAACTTGACGAAGCAGAATCCTTACTCGGCAGACCTTATCGAATCAGCGGCCGCGTGATTCACGGCGAAAAGCTCGGGCGCCAGCTCGGTTTCCCAACCGCCAATGTGGCCCTTGGCCCACACCGCCCTCCATTACGCGGGGTTTTCGCAGTTACAGCGCACGACCAAAATACGGCACAACGTTGGCCCGCTGTCGCCAATCTGGGTGAGCGACCGACCGTCGGTGGTCGAAAACTCCTGCTTGAAGTCCACTTGCTTGATGCCAACGAAGCGCTGTACGGAAAACAGCTTGCCATCGATTTCCATGATTTCATTCGAGGCGAGGTTCGTTTTGATTCACTCGATGAATTGAAAGCACAGATTGCGCGCGATGCCGATGTTGCTCGTAAGTTACTCTCATGAAAGACGCCTGTATGAAAGACGCCCGTAAATGACGCCCGATGCGCAGATGACCTCAGACTCGATACCCGATACACCGTCGAGCCTGAATGAACCTTGTACAGCAGTGCATCAGGCTGTAGATGTCATACACTAGGCACTGGGGGCATGAACTAAGCCGAAAAGCTGGTCTGATGCCTGATTTACACCGAAAAACACCGAAACTTCCTTGCTAAAAGGTTCTCGCTGAAACGACACTCGTGACCGACTACAAACAAACACTAAATCTGCCCAAAACAGATTTCCCGATGCGTGGCAACCTTGCCAAGCGTGAACCTGAAATGCTGGCACGTTGGGAGGCATCCGACCTGCACGGTCAGATTCGCAAACACTCGAAGGGACGCCCAAAGTTCATACTGCACGACGGACCTCCGTATGCCAACGGCGATATTCATATTGGTCACGTAGTCAACAAGGTGATCAAGGACATGATCGTCAAGAGCAAACAACTCGGTGGATTCGATTCACCGTATGTGCCTGGTTGGGATTGCCATGGCTTGCCGATCGAAAACAAGGTCGAAGGCTTGATTGGTAAACCGGGTGGCAATGTCAGCGAGGCAGAATTTCGCCAGAACTGTCGCGACTTCGCTGCAGAGCAGTTGAGCAACCAACGCGTCGAGTTCAAGCGTCTCGGCATTATCGGGGACTGGGACAACCCGTATCTGACAATGAACTTTGCCAATGAAGCAAACATCGTAAGAGCGCTAGGCAAGATCATCGAAGCTGGCCATATCTATAAAGGCGTCAAGCCGGTTTACTGGAGTTGGGGTGCACACTCGGCAATGGCCGAAGCCGAGATCGAATACGAGGACAAGACATCTACCGCGATTGATGTTCGTTTCGCACCGCGGGACAAAGCCGCCTTACTCAAAGCATTTGCCAGCGACGATGATGGCAGTGATGTCAGTGTTGTTATCTGGACAACCACACCCTGGACGATTCCAGGCAATCTTGCCGTAACCGTACATCCTGAACTTGAATATGCACTGGTTGCTGTCAATGGTGAACGCCTGGTGCTGGCGGCTGACATGGTTAATGATGTCGTGGCGCGTTATGGCTTCGAAAACCCGACTGTCATCGGCACCACCACCGGCGCAACACTTGAAGGATTGGTCTTCAAACATCCTTTATATGATCGCGATTCACTGATGATCACTGGCGACTACGTCACCACTGAAACGGGTACTGGTGTTGTACACACGGCGCCGGATCACGGCGTTGATGATTTTTACGCGGCACAAAAACACGATCTTGGCCTATTAGATTCGGTTAACGATCATGGTGTATTCCGTGAACATGTTGAACTGTTCGCCGGTGAACACGTGATGAAAGTTGACAAGCATATGATCGAGGAGCTCGAATCACGCGGGCGTCTGATCAAGCATGAAAAATATCAACACAGTTATCCGTTCTGCTGGAGAACCAAAACGCCCATCATTTACCGCGCGACGCCGCAGTGGTTCATCAGCATGGAAAACAAGAACCTGCGGCAAGACACGCTCGACGAAATCCAAAAGGTCAAATGGGTACCCGACTGGGGTCAATCGCGCATCGAGGGCATGATTGCCAGTCGTCCGGACTGGTGTATCTCACGGCAGCGATACTGGGGCGTGCCCATTCCGCTGTTCTTGCACAAGGAAACAGGCGAACTGCATCCTGATACTGCATCACTACTCGAAGCAGTAGCGGTTAAGATCAATGACCATGGGATTCAGGCCTGGTTTGATCTCGCACCTGAAGAATTGCTTGGTGAAGATGCCAAGTATTATGAAAAAGTACGCGATGTGTTGGACGTCTGGTTCGATTCAGGCACGTCCTGGATGCATGTATTACAGCAGGATGAAAACTTAAGCTATCCCGCCGATATGTATCTGGAAGGTTCCGATCAACATCGCGGCTGGTTTCATTCATCAATCCTGACAAGTGTCGCCGTCAATCGCGAAGCCCCCTACCGTCAAGTGCTGACGCACGGCTTTACGGTCGATCAGAAAGGTCGCAAGATGTCGAAGTCACTTGGCAATGTTATCGCGCCACAGAAACTCTTGAAGACACTTGGTGCAGATATCGTTCGCCTATGGGTGTGTTCAGCTGACTATCGCGGCGAGATGACCGTATCGAACGAAATTCTCGATCGGTCAGCAGATGCCTATCGTCGCATTCGCAACACTGCTCGATATCTTTTGAGTGCTGTGCATGACTTCGATCCTGCCAAGGATATGGTTGCGCCAGCAGACATGCTGGCACTTGATCGCTGGGCAGTTGACTGCGCACTTGAAACCCAGCACGCCTTGCAGGAGGCCTATGAGGCTTATCAATTCCACATGGTGTATCAAACACTTCATCACTTCTGCTCTATCGACATGTCGAGCTTTTATCTCGATATCGTCAAGGACCGTCAGTACACGATGGCTGCAAACAGTCATGGTCGACGTTCGGCGCAAACGGCGATGTATCTCATTACCGAGGCTTTGGTCCGTTGGATCGCGCCCGTTTTGAGCTTTACCGGTGATGAAATCTGGCAGCATCTGAAAACAGTGCATGGCGATGATCGCTCGGATAATGTATTTACAGAAACTTACGTGGACTCTCTGTTCGCCATTGATACCAATGCCGCGATCAGTAAAGCTGATTGGCAATCGATCCAGTCGGTTCGAAGCGGAGTATCCAAATCACTTGAAACTCTAAGAGCTGCTGGCACTATCGGTGCCGCGCTGGAAGCGAGTGTGACAGTCTATGCATCTGACAAGCTCGGTGCCGCATTGGCAAAGCTCGGCGATGAACTGCGCTTCGTCTTCATTACCTCAACCGCTACGGTGTTACCGCTGGCCAGCAAACCCACTGACGCCGAAGTCATCACTATCGATGGTGAATCTTTTGCTGTCGCTGCAACGACAGCAAATGGTGAAAAATGTGTACGCTGCTGGCATCGCCGCGAAGATGTTGGCGCAAACGCAAGCCACCCGGAACTCTGTGGACGCTGTGTCAGCAACATTGACGACAATGGCGAACAACGCAATATCGCCTGAGCACTGATGTCATGAATCACATCACACGCTACCTGATAGCGGTAGTAATCATTGTCTCTGATCAGATCACGAAAATTGCCGCCGATCGATCACTGGAACTATACGAGCAGGTACCGATTACCGGCTTTTTCAACATAACTAAAGCCTATAATTATGGTGCTGCATTCAGCTTTCTCGATGTGGCCGGAGGCTCGCAGCGGTGGTTCCTGACTGGCATCAGCTTTGTCGTCAGCGTCGTACTTATCGTCTGGTTGTACCGATTGACGAAACAAGAAAAGCTCATGACGCTATCCATTTCGCTAATCCTAGGTGGCGCTGTCGGCAATCTGATCGATCGGTTCTGGTATGGTTATGTGGTCGATTTCATTCAGGTGTATTGGGGGAATTCCTATTTTCCTTCGTTCAATATTGCCGATGCAGCCATTTCCTGTGGAGCCGCACTGATGCTTTACCTGACGTTTTTCGACAAACCTGAAGAACAGGCAAAAGAACAGTGACGGTAAATTCAATCATATGCAGATAGTACTGGCTAATCCTCGAGGCTTTTGTGCAGGGGTCGATCGTGCGATCGAAATCGTCGAACGTGCGCTCCAACTATACGGATCTCCCATTTATGTACGCCATGAAGTGGTACATAACAAGTTCGTTGTCGATGCATTGCGCGACAAAGGGGCCGTGTTCGTTGAAGAGCTTGATGAAGTACCCGACGATGCAACGGTCATATTCAGCGCTCATGGTGTTTCAGAAGCGGTAGAGCGAACGGCCCATGACCGAGGACTGCAGGTATTTGATGCTACCTGCCCACTGGTAACCAAAGTCCACCTGGAAGTCGTCAAGTATGCCAAGCAAGGTAAGGAAGTCATCCTGATTGGCCATGCCGGACACCCGGAAGTCGAAGGTACCATGGGGCGCTATGATACGAGCTTCGGTGGACGCATTATCCTGGTTGAGTCAACGGCAGATATCGCGACATTGGAAATCAACAATCCAGCCGAACTTGCCTTCGTTTCGCAGACAACGCTTTCCGTTGACGACACACGCGACATCATTGACAGATTGAAGGCGCGTTTCCCGGATATCAGTGCGCCGAACCATGACGATATCTGTTACGCGACTCAAAACCGTCAAGACGCAGTAAAGAAACTCTGTGAAGATGTAGATCTCCTGCTGGTCGTCGGAGCAGTCAACAGTTCCAACTCGAATCGTTTGGCAGAACTCGGAACACGCGCAGGTGTTGAATCGCATTTGATCAATCGCGCCGGTGATATCGAACAAAGCTGGCTTGTCGGTAAGCAGAAAATAGGCGTGACCGCTGGTGCATCGGCACCGGAAATACTGGTCAACGAAGTGGTGCAAAGACTAAGAGACGCTGGCGGAGAGTCTGCTGAAGAACTCTCCGGCATAGAGGAAAACATCACGTTCTCGATCCCCCGAGCTTTGCGCCGTATGGACATCTCAGGATAGGGTTCTTAACTATCCGAATAAAGGCATGCGCTTCCCACAAATTGCCATGGGAAAACGGGGCATCACATGTGGGTCGAACGGACCCGCATGCTATCAGTGGGTGATGTGTTGCGACTGCATACTCCCCCGCCAGTCCGCTGGAACTACTGACAAAAAATCCCGGCCATTGCTCTCGCAACAGTACCGGGATCTTTAGTTGTTAACGCAGAAGATGCCTTGAAGCTAAGTCTGCTTGTCTTGTCTTGTCTTG
>CAYUZB010000009.1:48821-68261 GCA_964449565.1 uncultured Granulosicoccaceae bacterium
GTTGTTAACGCAGAAGATGCCTTGAAGCTAAGTCTGCTTGTCTTGTCTTGTCTTGAACTAGATTCAACTTGCCTTTAGTAGCGATTGAACAGATACGAGACGATTCGTTGCTGCACGAACAATTTCACCCGGTGATTTCAAATCAATACCGGCTTGCTGCAGGCGCCGAGCCAGCAATAGATTGTCCGCACTTGGAATCGAGCTGTGCTCTGAATCCGGAATTTCAGCCTGGATGATCAGAAGCGATGCAGTAACCAGATCAGTGTAGGTAATCTCTCCACTGAGGTTGCGATACCAGTCACGCGACGTGGTGCTGGCATCAATAAAGCTCTCTGGAAAATCCCATGAATTGAGTAACCAGACAGACAGTATCGGCCGCAGATTTTCAATGACACTTGCCAGATCCTGCTCTTCAGTAAACTGATCTGCATGTGCGTTGGCATGGGTCAATACCAGCAATTCGCCAATGTCTGCTGTCAAGGCGATCAGCTGAGCGACTTCGGGCTTGAGATCAGGCAGCTCTTTGGCCAGTACCTGAACAATCGCAGCGGAAAGCGTTGTCCGTTGAATGTATCGACGAAAGCGCTTTTCGACAACATCGTTCGCGCAAACCATCGTGTTGTTCTGGAGTAAATCCTCAACACTACGCTGAGTTTCTTCTACACCTAAGCGAGAGATTGCTCCTCGAATACTATGAATAGCATCGCCTCCATTCGCTTCAGCGCGATTGGCCGCATTGACAACATGCGCAGCAAGCCCAGGATCGCATTGAATGATGTCTGCAAGTTCTGGTATACCCGCAACATTACGAAACGTAGTCAGAATTTTTGGCGCATTGGCCGAGGATGTTGCTAAATGCGCTGAGTTACTTTTCATCGCAGCGATGATGTCATCGAACACCAGATTATCCCGTTCACTAACTTCGACATCTACCACGCGAATGGCATTTTTCTGTTGTTCTCGCAACAGGATATCCAACTGTTCACGCCCAAATTTGACGATTTTGGCAACCGTATTGGTCTTTACAGACTGATACTCCCCTTTGTTCTGGAACAGTGGTTGTAGTGCGTCGGAGGTTCGGGCAGAGATAGTACCGATTTCCTCTTTACCGGAATAAAGATTCAAGGTTCCTTCGACAAGAAACATCATCCAACGATGAGAATTTTCAGGCTTGACCTGATCATTACGCTGGACATGAACGACTGTAGCCGTCTTGCAAAGTGCTGCGCGATTAGCCTCATTCAACTCATTGACCGGAGACACCGCACCGGCCGCTGCCAGAATAATAGCGTTGTTCTCATCTGAATTGGAGACTGTCGGGTTATTGTCGCTTTTAAATACCATGTGCCTGTACCTTCAGTTGAGACGATATTCCGGAAGAATTTCCGCCTGCCATCTTGTTTGTTTGTCGATCATTATCTAGATAAAAAACATTGCGCTGTTAAACGCGAATTCCGTTTACACGATTAATTTGTCGTAGTGCAATCGGCTTCGATTCCGTAAGGACTGAATGCATTCGCCGGCTGATTGATAGTGTCAAACGCTTCAGAACTTGGCATCCGTAGCGTAATAGGCAAAGAAGCTACCGCTTCAGCGCCAAGATCCTGAGCACGCGCCGTGACTACAACGCGAGCCCATTCAGCATTACTGGCCGGATACAGCAACTGGAAGTGACCCGTGCCGTCCTCGTCTGTTTCCAGCACACCGCCAACGATCGTCGCGAAGTCACCTGCAACAGCCGTCAGTGCTGCGGGATCCTGAGGATCCAGCGCACCGTTGAAATTATTATCTTCGCCAGTGTCCAGCACACGATTTCCATTAGTGTCCTCGGAACCACAAATTACGCTAATGGAATCCTTAACCCAGCGGTCTGCGCTCCAGGTATCCACATCAGGTGAATTCTCTCGTTCGACCCCATCTTCGTCAACCAGAGTCATAAAGCCTTTGCCGTACCAGATAGGCTGAACTGATAATTCGACTTCAGCACCCTCCAAGGTATTCCCGCTACCGTCAGTGACAGTGGCTGAAAAAGTATTGGCGTACTGTGTACCCAGTGGTCTGATTTCGATATCGCCGGACGTACCTAATGTAATGTTCAAAACACGCTTGACCACGGTCATCAGCAATTTGTCCTGAATAGTAGTGCCCGCGACTTCGGCAACTACCTCGATGTCATCAGTTTCCGAGGGACTGTTGCCAGCAGTAAAGAACGTTCGAGCAATACCTTGACTATCCGTTACTGCAGATGCCGGACTTAATTGCCCACCCATAAGATCAGCGCTCGTAAAATTTACGTTCATGTTTTTTACAGGGTTCCCATTGATATCAACAATCAGGGCCCTGAGCTCACTGGTTCCAGTCGTATCAACGCGAGTAGGTGAACCTGTGAGCGAAATTGTTTCAGGATTCACGGCGATAAATTCAACATTGAGCGAAGTAATTGCTGACGAGTCATTTACCCCTTGAACAGTAATTTCAGCTGACCCTGCGCTACTTGAAGTAATGGTTATAGTCGCTTTACCCTCAATGTCGGTAGTGACAACTGAGGAGCTGATGATCTGGCCCGCCGTTGTCAAAAACTGCAATGATTCGCCAACAACTGCTTGACCACTGCGGGTCCATGTGACTTCAATATCGTTGAATAAGGAAACAGGCAATTCAGCATCGAAAGTCGATGCCGGGAAGCTTAATAGATTCTCTGTCAGTTCGAAGCTATGTGTCTTGACGACTGTACCATCAAGCGCCTGAACCGTAATGGTGTCACTGCCATTAGCAGTATCAACCACAACATTCACCCGCCCATCAAGATCAGTTACAGCCTCAGATGGGGTAACCGTATTTCCGGCTGCTGAGATAAACGTGACCTCTTGATTGGAAATCGGTTCTTCATCACCGGCAATCAAGGTGATATTCAGCTCAACGTCGCCACCAAAGGCAACTTTGTCAGGACCCGAAACAGTTAAATCTGTACCGGTTGCGGAAATCAACACGTCATCGGAAAATGTACCAGCCTCAACAGTGACGATGATGTCTTGCTCCCGAAATTCCTGGAGCAAACTAAGTGTCGCCTGCGCTTCACCATTTTCGTTGGTTTCCGTATCAATGGAGAGCAAAGCACCACCCGTAGAACGAAACTTGACGGCCTCACCTGATACCGAATTATTATCTTCATCCAGTACATAAGCAGTTATTGTCGCTACATCAATGCTGCCTGTATCCAGGTTACTGACATCACTGATAACACGAACATCCAGTATGTCTGGCAACGCGGCGCCCAGTGAAGGTGAATCAGGATCAATAGGATTCCCATTTGCATCAACCTGACCGATTCCATCGACGGCCAGTTCTTCTGAACGTTGGCCACATGCAGACAGCAGCACAGCTGACGCGATCAAAAAGATACCTAACTTATTCATGTTCATTATTTCGCTCTCGCTCGCCCATCCAGAATTTGCAAACGTCCCAGTGTCCTATCGGAATCCGCCGATGAAATACTGAAAACCTATCGTCGCCGTCGTGAAAGCGCCACCGTCGAAATCCAGTACATGAAAGTTGAGAGCAGTTGTCTCACTGCCGAAAAAGTTCAGACCAAAACCCAATGCATTACCTGAATTGCTGTTATTGAGCGAAGAGTCGATGTCCAAACGCGCTTGTCCTGCCAGGAGGTACACACCGGCACGATCCCAACGATGGCCAACGCGCAACAAAGCGGCCTGATACTGAGCGAGAGGGTCACCAAGGACGCTGTCAGAGTCATCTGAGCCAGCACCTAAAGCCAGTTCAATGCCCAGATAATCGAGCAGTTGCATACCGAAGCTTGCATGCACAGTACCCAGGCTCTTGTCACCACCACCTGAAATATCGACACTGCCATCGGAGAATCCGGCGCCAAAATACAGCCTGGTCGCATCTGCATGTGCAGAGCCTACCAACATGCCGAGACACAGAGCCAAACAGCCGAAAAATTTTCTCATCAATCCTATCTCCTTCGATCATCTGCCGAACTTCATGCCAGCAAACGTACAAAATGCCACCTCGCTACACATGCAAACTTGATGCGTACGCGTAGCCGTCCAGCAAAGTGTCGGCCACTTGGCGAAATCCCTTAAGAATTTGTCGCAGAACACATTGCCAACCAACTCACACTTTTCAGCCATCAACCCGGTATCATCCGTTCTGGACACCCACAAACGAGCGAGGCAAGTTACCCCGCCCAAGGTGACCAAAACCCATTGAAACCACGCCGGAAAGCGCACTCCATGACAAACCCGAACACCCGTCGAAACTGGCGATGGTTGGTCGCGATAGCCTTGTTCAGCCTTAGCGCATGCAGCAACCATACCGAGCTCACCTCTGCCGCCTCGTCGGTTCCCTTCAAAACGCTCGACGGGGAGAAATTCAGCCTCAATGAGTTGCCTGGATCCAAATTGGTGAATTTCTGGTCCACCAGTTGTCACATCTGCTTGAAGGAAATGCCCGAGCTTGTGGAGCTCCACGAGGACTACGAGTCGCGAGGATTTACCGTTATTGCCGTGGCCATGCCGGGCGACCGCCCCGATTTGGTACTCGAAGTCAGCCAACAGCGGAATTTGCCCTTTCCCGTCGCGCTCGACCTCGACGGCAAAGTCATTTCGGCGTTCAAAACTGCAAACGGAAAAACGATAAAAGGGACACCCACAACGTTTCTGATCAATGCCAATGGAGACTTGCTTGGGCGATATGTGGGTAAAATCAAATTTGACGTATTACGGGAAAAACTGGATAAGCTTCTCTCCGTGAGCCACATTCGCAACAATTCAAACCCCACCAGGCTCGCCGTAGCCGCCGCGTCGACCTAAGCGCATGCTGCTCTGGGTAAAAGCGCTGCACGTCATTTTCATGGTCACGTGGTTTGCCGGTCTTTTTTATCTGCCGCGCATCTTTGTCTACCACAGTCAGGCCGAGCTCGCCAACAAGGCTCAAATCGAAACGTTCAAGGTCATGGAGCGAAAGCTCCTGATCATGACGCACATCGGTGGGGTATTGACCATCATTTTTGGCAGCTGGCTGTTGTTTGCCTGGTTACCGGGGCTGGCCACCCTGGCCTGGATGCAAGTGAAGCTCCTGCTGGTGCTGATCCTGATCCTTTACCATCTGTATTGCATCAAGCTGGTCAAGGACTTCCGACTGGACAGGAATACCAGAACACACCGTTGGTATCGGCTTTTCAATGAGATACCCGTGTTGTTCCTGTTTGGCTGTGTGATTATGGTGATCGTTCGGCCTTTCAACTGAACAAATCACCGCATAACAAGCATCAATTGAATAAGCATTCGCCACCCAGCGCGAGTCATCAAGCATCAATTAATTGGACAAGTCTTCGCTACTAAGCGCGGGACACTTAAGTCTAAGTCCCCAATTACGCATTGCTGATAAGCAATGGCTCCAATTCCTTAAGCGCAAGCTTGTAGACCTTACGTTTGAAGAAGATGACCTTGCGTGAAGGTTCCCAGTAATCCACCCATTGCCAACGGTCAAATTCCGGGGTTTCGCTGTTGGCAAGATCCACTGCTTTCTCATCCCCGAGCATTCGCAGCATATACCAGATCTGCTTCTGCCCAATGCATACCGGATTTTGATTGCGTCGAATATATTTTTTTGGCAATCGATACTTCAGCCATCGCCGTGTGCACCCCAGAAGCTTCACATCATGCGGCTCAAGCCCAGTCTCTTCCTTGAGCTCACGATACATTGCTTGTTCAGGAGATTCGGAATTATCAATACCACCTTGCGGAAATTGCCACGCATCCTGCCCAATACGGCGCGCCCAAAAAACCTGCCCGTCGTTGTTACTCAGAATAATCCCGACATTAGCCCGATAGCCTTCGCTGTCAATCATGTCGGTTCTCGTCCACCTCAAGCAACTCCCGGTTCTAATTCTTCCAAAAAAAGCGAGCTTCGGCAAACACTCGCGAGCATTCATTACGGACAATGCCGTAACAATGCGTGATATGGCAATGTAAACCTGTCCAATTCACTATGTTCGTGGCAACGTCACACCTTTTTGCCCCTGATATTTCCCACCTCGATCAGCATACGAGGTTTCACAAACTTCGTCGCTTTCAAAAAACAACATTTGCGCAACACCTTCATTCGCGTAGATTTTTGCTGGTAGAGGCGTCGTGTTCGAGAATTCCAAGGTCACATGGCCTTCCCATTCAGGCTCCAGCGGCGTGACATTGACAATGATTCCACAACGCGCGTAGGTACTTTTTCCTAGGCATACGGTCAATACAGAACGCGGTATACGAAAATACTCAACCGTTCTCGCCAGTGCAAAAGAATTCGGCGGAATGATGCAAGTATCCGCCTGGACGTCAACAAAACTGTCGGGGTCAAACGATTTCGGATCAACAATCGCGTGATTGATATTCGTGAAAATCTTGAATTCATCGGCGCAGCGGACATCATAGCCGTAGCTGGACGTACCGAAAGACACGATCCGTTCGTCATTGCTGTCGACACGTACCTGACCGGATTCGAAGGGTTCGATCATCTGCTCGGATTCAGCCATTCGCCGAATCCACTTGTCTGACTTGATACTCATGATTAACTCAAGTGTTCTGAATGACAATATTTGGAAATTTCGCTGAGTAATCCTTCGCCTGACGAGAAAGCCGCGCTGCGGCCTTGCGGGCTATTTCCCGATAAATTTCCGTAGTTCGACTGTCTGGCTCTGACACGACTGTCGGCTTGCCGCTATCAGCATTCTGGCGAATACCCAGTTCCAGCGGCAATTCGCCGAGCAGAGACACCCCCGCCTCACCGGCCATGGTCGCGCCACCGCCTTCGCCGAAAATATGTTCTTCGTGACCACAGTTGCCACAGATGTGGATGGACATGTTCTCCACTATGCCGAGGATCGGTACTTCAACCTTCTCGAACATCTTCAAACCCTTGCGCGCGTCAAGTAGGGCGATGTCCTGCGGCGTTGTGACAATGATGGCGCCGCTGACCGGTACTTTTTGCGCCAGTGTCAGCTGCGTATCTCCGGTGCCTGGCGGCAAATCAATGATGAGGTAGTCCAGATCTCGCCATCGCGTGTCATTCAACAGCTGCTCCAGTGCCTGCGTAACCATCGGCCCACGCCAGATCATCGGTGTTTCTTCGTCGATCAAAAAACCGATGGACATGGTTTGCACACCATAGTTTTCCATCGGCTCCAGACTCTTGCCGTCCTCGGAATCCGGCTGTCCGGACAATCCCATCATCCGCGGTTGGCTCGGGCCATAAATATCGGCGTCGAGCAGACCCACTGTCGCCCCTTCGGAGGCGAGTGCCAGCGCCAGATTGACCGATGTAGTCGACTTGCCGACGCCACCCTTGCCCGAGGCCACGGCAATGATGTTCTTGACGTTTTCAAGGCGCTTGACACCGTGCTGCACGGCATGGGCGATGATCTTCTGGCTTGTGTTTACCGTGACGTTGGCGGCTCCGGCTTCTGAGGCCAGGGTGCCGACCACCCGCACTTCAAGTGCCTCCTTGTAACGGGCACAGGGATAGGGCAACTCCAGATCGATGGCGACCGAATCGCCTTCAATGCGAATGTCGCGAACCGTTTTGGCCGCAACAAGGCTAGATTCCAGATGGGGATCGATGATTTGATCGAGCGCGTGCTCGATGGCTTCGCGAGACAGCTCTGACATGCGACTCTTTGGCTCCGCTCGGGGTGGACTGTTAAACTATGGGCAACCCACAACTATACACGTAAGCCGTGGCATCGATGCTACCCATCAACGAGGAGTAGCACGTCACCGTAACAGGATTATCAATACCCCATGAGTCGCCGCATTCTGGTCACCAGCGCCCTGCCGTACGCCAATGGCGCACTGCATATCGGTCACCTGCTCGAATACATCCAGACCGATATCTGGGTACGTTACCAGCGCCTGATGGGTCATGACTGCCAGTGGGTCTGGGCCGACGACGCACACGGGACACCCATCATGCTCAAAGCGCAGGCTGAGGGTATCGAGCCCGAAGCCCTGATCACGCGCATCAAGACCGAGCACGAGCGCGATATTGCTGGCTTTCTGCTGTCACCCGACAATTTTCACACCACGCACTCTCCGGAGAACAAGGAACTTGCCGAGCTTGTCTACACCCGACTTCGGGATGCGGGACATATCGTCAAGCGCACCATCAAGCAGCTTTATGATGCCAAGAGTGAGATGTTCTTGCCGGATCGTTTTGTCAAAGGGATTTGCCCAAATTGTGGAGCTGCTGATCAATACGGTGACAACTGTGAAAACTGCAGTGCCACCTATGATGCAACCGAGCTGAAAGATCCAGTCTCGCAGGTGTCCGGAGCGACACCGGAATTGCGTGATTCGGAGCAGTACTTTTTTGCGCTCGGTCATTTCGCGGACATGCTCAAGCAATGGACAGCCTCAGGTAGTCTGCAACCGGAGATCGCCAACAAACTCAAGGAGTGGCTGGATAGCGGCCTGCAGGATTGGGACATTTCGCGCAATGCGCCTTACTGGGGTTTTGAGATACCCGATGCACCGGGCAAATATTTTTATGTATGGCTCGATGCACCGATTGCTTACATTGCGAGTCACAAGCATCTGGCGGCACGAACCGGCGAGGACTATCTCGAAACCTGGAAAGAAGGGTCAGATGTCGAGGTTTATCACTTCATTGGTAAAGACATCGCCAACTTTCACTGCCTTTTCTGGCCAGCTATGTTGCAAGGCGCCGGCTTTCGTAAACCCACTGGCGTGTTCTGTCATGGCTTTCTTACCGTCGACGGAGCGAAGATGTCAAAGTCTCGCGGCACATCAGTTACGGTTGAAACATGGCTCAAGCATCTCGACCCTGAATATTTACGTTACTACTACGCAGCAAAGCTTGGTAACAGCGTTGTGGACCTTAACCTCAACCTTGATGACTTTGTCACGCGGGTGAACGCTGATCTGGTCGGTAAAGTGGTCAACATTGCCAGCCGCTGCGCTGGATTCATTCAAAAGAAATTTGATGGCAAGCTTGCGACAAGCCTGCCCGAGGAACTATCACCCGACTACGAGCATTTCATCAGTGCGCAGCAGATCATCATGCAGTACTACGAACAACGAGAGTATGGCAAGGCCATGCGCGAAATCATGATGCTCGCCGAACATGCCAACACTTATATCAATGATGCAGAACCCTGGGTCAAGATCAAGGACCCTGATGCAGCACTTGAAGTACAGCAGATTTGTACCGTTGGATTAAATTACTTCCGCATCATCGTCACTTATTTACACCCGGTACTACCCAAGCTTGCCGAGAAAACAGAAAACTTCCTTGCCACAACGCTGACACTTGATTCCTTGTCATCTCCTTTACTTGATCACAGCATCAAACCTTACAAGCCAATGATGACGCGTGTTGAAACCAAACAAATTGAAAAAATCCTCGAAGAAACACGCGAGGCAGGAGAAGCTGCGAGTGCTGCAACAAATGCGGGCGCGTCGGGCTCAACAGGTGGTGACCACGAACCGTTGAAACCTGAAATCGAGATTGATGACTTCAACAAGGTTGATTTACGCGTGGCCACGATTGTCGATGCAAAGGCGGTGGAAGCTGCCGACAAACTGGTAGAGCTCACGCTCGACATTGGCATTGAAACGCGTACGGTGTTCGCCGGCATCAAGGCAGCGTACAAGCCCGAAGATCTGATCGGTCGGCGTACCGTGATGGTGGCCAATCTGAAACCACGCAAGATGCGCTTCGGCGTATCCAGTGGAATGGTACTTGCCGCTGGACCCGGTGGTTCGGATCTGTTCATACTGACACCCGACGATGGCGCCGAGTCCGGCATGCGGGTGAAGTAGCGCGATGCGCGATCTCGCGCTAATTATTCTGGGAACCGTGCTGGTCAATAATTTTGTGCTGGTACAGTTCCTGGGATTGTGTCCATTCATGGGCGTATCACGACGTCTCGATTCGGCGTTGGGCATGGGTATCGCCACCACTTTTGTGCTAACTCTCGCGACGGGTTTGAGCTATCTCGTCAATCACTGGCTGCTGGTTCCTTTCGAACTCGAGTATTTACGAACTTTGAGTTTTATTGTCGTCATTGCAGTGGTCGTTCAATTTACTGAAATCACGATACGCAGACGTAGTCCCCTACTACATCGAATACTCGGTTTGTATCTACCGTTGATAACCAGCAATTGTGCCGTGCTAGGTGTTGCTTTGCTGAGTGTGGGTAAACAACACTCATTGGTGCAGGCGACAACCTATGGCTTCGGTGCTGCAATAGGTTTCACGTTGGTTCTTCTGTTGTTTTCCGCGATGCGCGAGCGCCTGGACTCAGCCGATATTCCAGGGCCATTCAAAGGTAGTGCGATCTCCCTGATCAGTGCAGGTCTTATGTCACTGGCTTTCATGGGATTTAGCGGCCTTCTGTAATGGATATGAGCGCGCTATTCGCCTTGTTTGTCGTCATACTGACGATTTTGCTTACTGGTTATGTGCTTGGTCGCGCCCAAAATCGCACAGAGCAAAGTGACGGTAACAATCGCGAAAAGCTTATCGAACAAGTAAACGCCTTGCTCCCGCAAACGCAATGCGCACAATGCGACTACCCGGGCTGCAGACCCTATGCCACAGCAATTGTTGATGGTGATGCAGAAATCAATCAGTGTCCTCCAGGTGGAGAAGCCGTTATTCATCAGCTGGCAAGCTTGCTTGATCGACCTGTAGTTGCGTTGAACGCACACTATGGAGAACACAAGCCCGCAATCGTTGCATTGATCGACGAGACACAATGCATTGGCTGCAAGCTATGCATTGACGCCTGCCCCGTCGATGCGATCGTGGGTGCGCGGAAATACATGCACTCCGTCATCAGCGATGATTGCACCGGGTGTGAACTTTGCCTGCCCCCTTGCCCGGTTGATTGTATTGAACTGGTTCCAGCCAACCCGGGTAAACCTCTGTGGTCTCGGCCCGCATGATAAAGCTGCTGAAGGGTCGACACGATGATGCTACAAGGCGTTTGCGCCGAGGCATACCTCTGGCGCGTGACAAACAAGCGTTGAATAACCCACATGCCAAAGACGAGACACCAGCGCCCATACGAACACTTGATGTCCCGGATGAGCTGGTTGTTCCGCTCATTGACTATCATCAACGCAGGCTGCACACACATTTACGAGCCGGGGATGAAATCAGCTGTGGTGATGTGATTGCAGGAACGCTCATTGCTCCTGCCTCTGGCACGATCAGCTCGATAGAACCGCGCCCTGTTGCCACCCCTTATCAAACACATACAAATTCGGTCGTCATAAAAGTCGATCATACGCGCGACTCCATTGACTCCGCTCAAACACGCCACACATCACTGACTCGTGTCACGTTAGAACGAGTGCAAACCATGGGACTATCAGGCTTGGGCGGCGCAGGTTTCCCGACACATGAAAAACTCAATGCACTAAACGCGAAAAAAATAAAAACCGTGATTATCAACGGCGCTGAATGCGAGCCGGTGATTGCCTGTGACGAAGCACTCATGCAATGTCGCAAGCACGCCAGAGACATTGTACGAGGCATCGGGTTACTCATCGAATTGACGCAATGTCAACAGTGTGTACTCGTGATCGAGAACGACAAGTCAAAGGCTATCGCGGTCATGCGACAAGCCATTGATGAGTACGACTCGCAACACACAAAGCGTTCTACCGACCAGCTTTCTGATGACCCTAGCAACGTTGGCACAGAGTGTCCGATTTCATTGTTGACTGTCGTGCCGATATACCCGTCCGGTGCCGAAAGGCCGTTGGTTGAACTGGTTACGGGCCAACGGCTTGCGCCACTACAAAAAAGTGTCGACCTTGGAGTGCTGTGTATCAATGTCGCTACTGCCGAATCAGTCGCACACGCGGCAGACGGCTTCCCCTTGATCAGCCGTGTGATCACCGTCGCTGGCAATCAAGCTCATCACTGCATCAATGTCAGGGCGAGATTGGGCACATCGGTACTCGATATTCTGCGCCAAACGGGAAACCTGGAAGCATCATTGAAGAATCGCGTACGCATTGGTGGACCACTAAGCGGGTTTGATCTTGACGAACGGCAAGTAGCAGTAACAGCCAAGACGAATTGCATTACGGTCGATGCACCGACAGCATTGGCGGAAGCTTTACCTTGTATACGTTGCGGAGCCTGCGAGGATGTCTGTCCTGTGCATCTCGCCCCACAGCAGCTTTACTGGTTTGGTCAGGCAGAACAGCAAGACTATCTGGATCTTCATCAACTGGATAACTGTATCGAGTGCGCTTGTTGCGATCTTGTCTGCCCTTCGCAAATCCCGCTGACCGATACGTTTCGACAATTGCGTGCATCAAGACAACAAAATCGAAATGAAGCTTTACGCGCTGAAGAGGCTGAGGATCGTTATCAGGCTCATATCAAACGTGAAGAGACCAGAGCACAGCTAAAAGAATCCAAGCGTCTCGAGGCGCAGGCCAGAATCAAAGCAGGTGCGATAAATACCGATGATGTACTTGCTCGCATCAAGCGTAAACGCAATCCAGCTTCCACCCGGAGCAATACAGACAACAATGGCGACTCCACGACATGAGCCGGATCACTGTCGACGTCAGCTCTGTCAACAGCAAACCACGATCCGTGCAATGGATAATGCTACAGGTATGCTTTGCATTGATACCAGGTACCTTTCTGTATGCAATACTGGTCAGCGGCCATGTCGTAAAAAATATTCTGATCGCCGCAGCCACAGCATTGGTCTTTGAAGCACTATGCATGTGGCTCAGAAAACGCTCAGTAAGGTCAGCATTGTCCGACGGTAGTGTCATGCTCGCCGCCACCTTACTTGCTCTCGCGATACCTCCGACGTTACCTGCCTGGCAACTCATTATCGGCACTACTGTCCTTGTATTGCTTGGAAAACAAGTTTTTGGCGGCCTCGGGCATAACCCGTTCAACCCCGCCATGGTGGCCTATGCATTTTTGCTGATTTCTTTTCCCGTCACGATGACTGCATGGGACCTTCCCGGCTCAGAGCACATCGACGTTGAATGGAGTGCGATTACAATGGCGACGCCACTCGACCACATGAGGTCGATTGACATCACCGGCGCAACGAACTCAATAACTCCAACGAATGACCAGATCACGACCCTGATTTTCGACACCCCTTGGCCAATCATTGCATTGGGCTGGCTGCTCGGTGGTATTTACCTCATTATACGACGGGTCATCAGTTGGCATATTCCATCGAGTGTTCTGCTAAGCATCTTCTTGCTTTACATCGCTCAGAATATTCTTATCGATGAAATATCGCTACCAGCCTTCCCCGCCATATTTACCGGCGCCATCATATTTGGTGCGTTTTTTATCGCGACCGACCCGGTTACGGCAGCACGCAGCAAGACCGGACAGCTCCTGTTCGGCTCAGGCGTCGGCATTCTGTGTTTTTTCATCAGAGAATACAGCGCTTATCCTGAAGGCTTTGCCTTCGCCATTTTGCTGATGAACATGACGGTACCATTGATAGATCGTCTGGACGCCGTATTCAAAAAGAAGACAACGATGCCGTCATGAGACGAGCATACACATCATGAACGCTAAAGCTCGTTCAACATCGGCGATTCGCAGTGCTTGGATTTTACTGGCATTTGTGTTCATCGCCGGTCTACTGCTTTTAGCTGTCAATCAGTTAACCAGTAGCCGAATTCAACGCACGCAGGATGCATGGTTACAGCAGAAGCTGATGGAAGTACTAAGTGATGAACAACGGAACTTGTCGCCAATGATCACGCCTCTTGAGCTACCAGATGCACATGTGCTAGACGCTCCCCTACCGTTGTATCGCGTAACCGCTGCAAATAATACGATTGCATCAATCCTGACCGTTGTAGCTCCTGATGGATACAATGGAACGATTGAACTGCTACTCGGCATCGATCGAGACGGTTCTATCACTGGCGCCCGGGTAACCCAGCATCGTGAGACACCCGGCCTTGGTGATGACATCGACATCGCACGCTCTGACTGGATTCGCAGCTTCAACGGCTTATCGCTGAATTCGATCTCAGAGGCAGCGTGGTCGGTAAAACGCGCAAGCTCACAGTTTGACGCTTTTACTGGCGCGACGATTACACCACGTGCGGTAGTCAATGCAGTTCATCGCGCTCTGCTCTGGTACTCGGCGCACCAAGACGCTATTCTGGACTCATGAGCGAATCAGCAACAAGCAACGCCACTCGCAGGCTTGACGGACTATGGCGTGACAACCCCGCACTAGTCATGTTGCTTGGTTTATGCCCATTGCTTGCAGTCAGCAACTCGGCGATCAACGGCATTGCCTTAGGCCTGGCCACATTGTTGACTGTATGCATAACCAACGTATTTGTTTCCTTGTTTCGACACACGATCGTTACTGCCATACGCATCCCCGTTTTCGTCTTGATCATCGCGACGACGGTCACCGTTATCGAATTTCTGACACGAGCCTTTTTTCCCGGCTTGCATCAATCGCTAGGAATCTTTCTACCGTTGATCGTGACCAATTGCCTGATTCTGGGCAGAGCCGAAGCGTATGCTTCCAGGCACGACGTCATATCTTCACTGATTGACGGGCTTGCAATGGGCTTTGGATTTTTATGGGTGCTTGCACTGCTTGGTTCGTTTCGAGAGCTGATTGGACAAGGAACCCTGTTCAGCGATGCCCATTTATTGTTGAATCTGTCTGAACAAATTTCAGGACTTCGTGTCTTTTCTGAAGACAAAGGTATCCTTTTAGCACTGCTGCCACCTGGCGCATTTATCGGCCTCGGTTTGATGGTCGCGGCAAAGAACTGCCTGGAAAGGTCTCGTATAATGCGACAGGGTGCCAAAGAATCCATAAGCCCAGTAATAAAAACCCAGATTGACTGACACTTGGAATCCGGAACCAAACTAATAACGCCCAGCTATTGATTTCTCCCATTCGATAGATTCGTCGTTTACCTCACTAAATAACTTACAAACGATTCATGCTGTTTACTCAAGACAGAAACCGAACCAGAGAAATGTTCCGCCAGGCCTGGAACAAACGTATCGCTGGTGAACCGCTCGAACCACTGGAGAAGCAGGTTGCAGATCTTGTGGAGGATCACCCTGAATACCAAGCCTTGATTACCTCAGATGAAGAGGTGATGGACAAGGATTACACACCCGAAGGAGGCGTTGAGAATCCGTTCCTGCACCTCGGCCTTCATCTTGCTCTTCGGGAGCAAGTCGGCACTGATCGACCAAAAGGCATAGCGTCGATCACACGCTCATTACTACTTAAACATGGTGACGGGCATACGGTAGAACATCTGATGATCGAATGCCTTGGCGTATGTCTTTGGGAAGCTCAACGACAAGGCAGTGCGCCCGACGAGGCCCGATATCTGGAAAACCTCAAACGCCTGCTGTGATCAGTTTCATGTAATAAATTGGACTACCGCATTTTCAGCTCATCGTAAGCAAATATCCAGACGTAGCTCCCGTATTCTCAAATTTCGAGACCATGCACACGGTTCACGTGTGAACCATCACGACTGCTCATGCTCCTGAACTAGAGCTTTGTGAGTTACGTCGTCAAGTAAAATACAGACGAGTCGCTGGTTTATTATCAATCCCGGTTTCCAGTATCTGAATTGCGGAACTACATAAGAATACCTTATTCAGGGTATATAACAATAATAAGAAGCGCCAGATGACTACTACAAATCTCAAGGCTTTATTCACAATTACCGTAACCACCAGCTTGATGCTCACTGGCACTACTAACGCCGCTGAACGGGTAGAGCCTCAATGGCTTGAGTATGAACGCTCCGCTCCCACTCTTGCTGCCGCTCGCGAAGCAATCGCAAACTCCGAAACGATCGATAAATCGGATAGCAATACGCAAAGTCTTCAGCCATCTGATGATTTACTGAATGATTATTCTGCCGAGCAACGGGCACGGCTTGAAAAATATGGGCCATGGCTGGATGAATTTGGCGTATCCACCAACGCACAGCAACTACTCGACCATATTGCAGACTCACGTGCACATGGATTGAACCCTGAAGCTTATAACCTCGATCATCTTGACAAACTCAGCCGAAACCTTAGGGTCAATTTGAATTCAGCCGTACCCGGTGGTAGCAACACCAGTACTATAAAACTTCGCAGCGAACTCAAGAAAGGATTGACTGATAGCTTTACACGCTTTGTTACTCATCTTGGGCAAGGTGTTGTTGACGCCCGAGATACTCAACGCAGACTATTTCGAGATCCACCTTCGGTAAAAGCTGAAAAATACCTCGAAAATCTACGCCGTGGTCAAACTGATGTCAATTCGATCATCACATCAATTGAACCATCTCAAGATGAGTATCAACGCCTAAAAGAACGTATGCGCAGTGCACTGACAGAACTTGCGTCCGATGTACCACGCACCGTTCTGAATATAAACACCGACACAATGAAAATCGGTGAAAGATCGCCAAATATACTGGACCTACGTCGCCGCTTGATCGAGACAGGTGATTTACCTACTCATACAGTTCTGACGCCGATGTTTGATGCCGATCTGCTTCTCGCCGTAAAATCATTTCAACAGCGACATGGACTTGAACCCGATGGTGCCGTTGGAAGACAGACTAAAGAAATGCTTAACTCTACTGTTCGGGAAGAGATAACAGAGCTGGCATTAAGTCTTGAGCGTTGGCGCTGGATGCCGAGAGATCTAGGCGATAGGCATATTTATGTCAACCTACCTAGCTACAGGCTAACGGTCAAGGACGGCAAAGATACAGCAATTGATATGCGTGTTGTCATAGGTTCGAAACGAAATCAGACTCCTTTGTTCTCACGTGATATCAGCTACATGCAAGTGAATCCGACATGGACCGTACCGGCTTCAATTACCAATCAGGAATTAATACCTAAAGAGAAACAGCAACCAGGTTACCTGGAAAGCAGGAATTTCAAAGCATATCGTGTCAGCGATGGCGACCTTATCGAAGTCCCCTTCTCCAGCATCGACCCAAGTCACTATGAGCGGAAAAAATTTCCGTATGTATTGCGTCAGGCAGGAGGACCGGGCAATGCTCTTGGCAGGATGAAGTTCATGATGCCAAACCCTTACGCAATCTATTTGCATGACACGCAAGCCAAAAGTCTGTTCAACAGAAATGATAGAGCCTACAGCCACGGCTGCATACGCCTAAGCGAACCAGATGAACTAGCACACCTTCTGTTGCAACTGGATGGCAACAGCCGCAGAAGCATTAACCGTGCTTTACGATCATCCACAACAGATACATTGCGATTCAGGGAACACATTCCAACGCATATGGCCTACATTACAACCTGGATTGACGAAAAGGGTGAATTGCAACGGCGTAAAGACGTCTACAACCATGATCCAGCCTTGCGTACAGCACTGTTCGATAAAAACACGTTGCTGAATACACTGGGTTCGCCAGTAGACGAGGATGAGCTGTTGGTAGCGGAGTCCAATGAGTAATTGAACATATCGGGTACTGACGTTGCGACGCACTGTTCGCTACAGACAGTCGTGTCACTATAGACAGATGATCAATTGTCAAAGTGCGTGCTTGTTGGTAACAAGTTAACAGATACCTTCTCTGATTTTGGCTTCGCGCCATAGCAGATCCAATTCATCGAGGTCAAGCTCAGGCAGTGATTTTGACTGTTCGGATGCCAAGGTTTCGACCCGCTTGAATCGATTGCTGAATTTCTGACTGGCTCGACGTAATGCAGACTCCGCGTCGACCGACAGAAAGCGTGCAAGATTGACAACCGTAAAAAGCAAATCACCGACCTCATCCTCTATGGCATCCTGCTGAGCCAAAGTCCGTGCTTCGGCAAGCTCGTTGATTTCTTCTTGTAATTTGTCCCAGACGGGATCAATATCCGGCCAGTCAAAACCAACCCGTGCAGCACGTTTCTGTAGCTTGTCCGCTCGTTTCAAGGCGGGCAGATTTAGAGCAATGCCATCCAATGCAGACGCGGGTATCAACTCACCTTGTGAATTCTGACGAGACTGACGTGCTGCTCGCTCACGTGCCTTCTCGGCCTCCCAGGCTGCCTTCAATTCCGCTTCGTTAGCGTACTCAACATTGGAAAAAACATGAGGGTGACGTCTGATCATTTTTTCAGTTACCGCATCAACTACATCATCAAATTCAAACGCGCCTTGTTCACTAGCCATTTGTGCATGGAAAACCACTTGTAACAGCAGATCTCCAAGTTCATCGCGAAGATCGTCCAGATCCTCACGCTCAATCGCGTCAGCCACTTCATAGGCTTCTTCGATCGTGTAAGGTGCAATGCTCTTGAAATTCTGCTTGATATCCCAGGCACAGCCTGATTCAGGATTCCGCAGATCTCGCATGACGCCCAGTAAGTCATCAATCTTTGACACGATGAATATCCTCTGACCTCGACACGCCGATGGTAACTAGAGGCTAAAGTTATTCTTCGTATCTGGATCGATTCTAGTAAGTAATTTTTAAACCAATGTGAATACTACGATCAAGACTTACGTTTTCGAAGTCATTTGTGTCAAATTGCATGCGTCGGTAACCGATGTAAGCACGCGCTTGTGGAATGATCTCAACCTGAAACCTGGCAGCCACTTCTGCATAGTTTTCAGCATCCGAAAAACTTGTAATACTCGGTGCATAAAAGGCTTCGAAGCTGAGCTCCATCGGGTTGTATTTCGACGAAGCTAGAAGCAAGCCAGCCTGCATTCCAAGCGCTAAGGCCCCAACCGTTTCATCGTCTTCATCGGGGAGCACATTGTTTTCATCTACCTCGATCTGGCCTCCCAAGGCTTTTATGCCTGCGGCCAGATTGTACTGTGAGGTCGCCGATTGACGGTAACCGCGTGCCATCAGGGTTGCATGCAAAATGTTATCACCGGCTTCACTAATAAACCCACCAACCGCGAGCTCAGAACCACCACCGCCTGTTAGAGGATAGGGATTCAACAGAAGAGACAGGTTTGCCGTCTCATTGCTCAACGCCAGATCAAGCCCACTCGCTTCTGCCGCGCCGATTGTGCCCAGCAGCAGAACGATGCTTGCAAGCGTTTTTTTCATGGGTACCTCACACAGGTGTCATTTTTCTAACATGAGTCTAGTTGGGAAATCTGGACGCGCAAGGCCTCCCAGAGTCAGGCAAAGTCTCCCTAGTAGCCGGCATGCCTCCTGTACCTGATGACGTAAGCTTGACAGTGGTTCGGGGCAAGAGAGGGCTCGACTTCAGTCCCGTCGGCACTCAACACGACACCGGCAGACACGCTCAGCGCACTCAGCGCACTCGGCACATTCAGCACACTCAGTACACTTAGCACACTCAGCACGAGTATCAGCGAGGGTCTGTTGGATTCAAAAAAACAGGTCC
>CAYUZB010000010.1:0-40607 GCA_964449565.1 uncultured Granulosicoccaceae bacterium
CAAGCGTACAAAAATGCCTGCTGAGTTGGGCTGCAAAGTCGCTACGTAGTGACTCGGCGGAACTGGTTCACACAGTCTCTACGTAGCGACTCTACGTAGTTACAAACAATTCAGCCACAATGAAACAATCAATAATCCAAATTGCCCTGCTAGTCCGAGACTACGACGAAGCGATTGACTTCTACACCGATAAACTTAAATTCGAACTTGTCGAAGACAGCTATCAAGCCGAACAAGACAAGCGATGGGTCGTCATCGCCCCGCCCGGCTCAACTGGCTCCAACTTACTGCTGGCACGCGCATCAACAAGCGACCAGGAAACGTATATCGGCAATCAAGCCGGCGGGCGCGTGTTTCTTTTTCTGAGTACGGATGACTTCTGGCGTGACTACCATCGCATGAAGTCCGACGGGATCAATTTTATTCGCGCACCCAAAGAAGAAACGTACGGAACAGTGGCAGTTTTCGAAGATCTTTATGGCAATCGTTGGGATCTTATTCAGTCATCTTCAACCGTTTACCAGTAAGCACAAAAGAACCGTTAAGAAATGATCCGTCAAGGCGGTACGACAACACTCGTTTGGTTAAATTTTGGTTAAATTGCTGTGCCTCAGACTTGACCCTGCTAAATCAACCACCAAACATAGTCTCAAATTCTCGCTGACCCTTCGCACTAAAAGTAACGACTCGCCCTTCACCACGACTCAACCAACGTAATGATTCAAACCGAGTGAGAAAAGCCCTGCCAAGACTGCCAGCAAGATGCGATCGTCGTTCACTCCAGTCAAGGCAGGCTCTGCACAGTGGCGACTTTGATTTTTTCAGCTGATCAAGATCAATTCCAAAGTCGTGTACAAATTTCTCGCCCTGCTTGCTTAGCTCTGGCGTGCCGTCACGTTCCAGAAGATACTTCTTTGCCAGCAGGTAATCATAAAGCTGAACACTTTTGCCACCGGCCAGATGGTTATAACAGACTCTGGCTTTGCGTAAATTTGCATCACGCGGGCCGGTCATCAAAACATGTGGGCTGACTTGAGCTGTTAACCCCATCATGGATTCAAGCAAGTGCGCTACTTCCTCATTGGCGATCGCAAAGTACTTGTGTCTTCCTTGCTTACGCAGTGTAAGCAGCCCGCCGGATTCCAATTTTGCCAAATGTGTTGTTGCTGTTTGCGCTGTCACTCCCGCATCGCGTGCGAGTTCCGATGCCGTCAATGCCTTGCCATGCATCAGTGTCGAGAGCATTCGCGCGCGGGTATTATCGCCGAGTAGTGTTCCTATCCGCGCAATGTTGGGTGAATATTCCATAGTTCGTTCCACACCGAAGCATTCAGGAAGTTCAGTTTTGCATAATCTCATCGTCAAATACAATCACCGCTACCGTGGAAACTTCATGCTGACCTGCATCATTCGCTACCACATTAATCCAACAAAGAAATCTCAATTCAATCAATATGCACGTACCTGGGGGCAAGCCATTCCTCGTTGCGGGGCTAATCTCATTGGTTACTACTCGCCACATGAGGGCTCAAGTACACTTGCCTACGGCATCTATGAAATAGCGGACCTTGCAGAGTACGAACAATATCGAACAAGGCTGGCAAACGATCCGCAAGGGCGTGAAAACTACGAGTTCGCCCAACAGGAAAAATTTTTACTACGCGAGGATCGCACTTTTCTAAAATTGGTATCAACCCCACACGGACCACGATCATGATCGCTGTCATTTTTGAAGTAAGCCCGAAAGCAGACCGCTATGATGACTACTTGTCGATAGCCGAAGAATTACGCCCTCTGCTGGAGCAGATAGAGGGGTTCATATCCGTGGAACGGTTTCAGAGTCTTATTAATCCTGATCGCATTCTGTCATTGTCATTCTTTGAAAATGAAGACGCTATCCGGCAATGGCGAACACTTTCTGAGCACCGGACTGCGCAGCAGGCCGGCCGTAGTGAAATATTTTCAAATTACCGATTGCGCGTTGCGACCGTCATCCGCGACTATGGCCTTGAAGAAAGAGACAATGCACCAGATGACAGCCGCGCCGCTCTGAAAAATTAAATCGTATCCAGCTC
The DNA here is from genome assembly GCA_964449565.1 of uncultured Granulosicoccaceae bacterium. GTDB lineage: Bacteria > Pseudomonadota > Gammaproteobacteria > Granulosicoccales > Granulosicoccaceae > Granulosicoccus. The sequence continues at coordinate 2,076 of CAYUZB010000010.1, forward strand.
GGGACACTTGCTCGCTTATCCTGTTTTATGCCTCACGCGCACTTACTAGCGAGCACTTACTAGCGAGCACTTACTAACGAGCACTTACTAACGAGCACTTACTAATGAGCACTTGCTACAGAGCATAAAAAAATGCGCTCGCCAACTAGCACTAGCAATTACATATCGGCCTAAGCAAAGTGCTCAAGCGCTTTCATCAACATAGCGGGATCAGCATTACCACCAGACACCACACAACAAACCGCATCGCCATCCAGATCATGACCTGCCAATGCAGCAGCAAGGGCCACGGCACCGCCAGGTTCTACCACGAGCTTCAAACGCAGCATCGCTTGCACCATTGCCTTAAGCGCATCTTCATCACTGACACTCAAGCCTGGACCTGAGAGTGAATCGAGTATGGGAAAACTCAGCTCGCCAGGCATTGGCGTCACGATGGCATCGCATATTGAAGTGCTTTGCGTTTCGTTGGCAATACGATGGCCTGCAATCAATGAACGACAAACATCGTCGGAGCTTACCGGTTCAACGGGCCGAACCCGCATCTCGGGAGCTTTTGCTTGCAAGGTAAGTGCTATACCTGAAGACAATCCTCCGCCGCCACAACACACGAGTACATCGCCTGAATCGACACCCGCTTTGGCCGCCTGCTCGACAATTTCCAGACCGCAGCTGCCCTGACCCGCCATGACATAGGGATCATCATAGGGCCGCACCAGATGCAAGCCGCGTTGTTCGGCAAGCGAGTCACCGATCGACTCGCGAGACTCGCCACCGGGTCTGTCATAGAGAATCACTTCAGCGCCCAAGGCGCGTGTGTTGGCAAGTTTCAGTTCCGGTGCATCATTGGGCATGATAATGACCGCAGCCACGCCATGCAGGGCTGCTGCCTGCGCAATACCTTGAGCGTGATTACCGGACGAATACGCAATTACCCCGCACCCTGGTTCTCGTTCCTGAAGAGCAGTCACTGCATTCCACGCACCGCGAAACTTGAACGAGCCGGTTCGCTGCAAGACTTCCGCCTTGACCAACACGCGTCGTCCGGCAATCTCGTTAAGGTAGGGACTTTCCAGTAGCGGTGTAACAACAGCCACATCCTTGAGGCGAGAAGCTGCCGCTTCGATATCGTCGATGCTTATCGCGAATGACATGGGTAATTCAACTCACGTTTGGCATCATGAAGTTCTCTTCAAAAAGCCATCGTCACATGAACGGCTGAACAACTGACTATATAACCAACAATTCAATCGACTTCATCAATCCAGGTCATCTGGATACCTTCAAGAATGCCTTCGCTGGACTTTTCTGGGTCATCATCGAAGTCTTCCAGCGCACAGATCCAGGCATGCATATCGGTAAAGCGCACGTACTGAGGATCCACGTCCGGGTGGGCTTCAGCCAGCTCAATGGCGATCTCTCGAATATCAGTCCATTTCAGTTGCATCAGTTCTTCTCCAATCTCCGATAACGCAGCCGTAGTCGTAGTCATAGCCGCAGTCAAGGGTCTTAGTGGTTTTCAGACACCATATTGATGGTGTATTTGGGAATCTCGATAATCAGATCCTTGTCTGCCACAATAGCCTGGCAGCTCAATCGGGAATCCGGGTCCAGCCCCCAGGCCTTGTCGAGGTAATCTTCTTCAAGTTCATCAGCCTCGTCGATGCTCTCCCCGCCCTCACGCACATGCACATGGCAGGTAGTACAGGCACAGGATTTTTCGCAAGCGTGCTCAATGTCAACGCCATTGCGAAGCATCGCATCACACACGGAGATACCGGGATCGACCGTGAAGCTTGCACCCTCAGGGCAAATTTCATGATGGGGTTTAATGGTTATATTTGGCATCTGCCATCAGCTCCTGAGTCAATCAAATTCGCCGACGCTTTGGCCTGCCATCATCTTTCTGACACTGGCATTCATGCGTCGCTCGACAAAGTTCGTGCTACCGGCTTCGAGTGCGTGCACGGCGTTTTGTATTTCGTTTCGATCACCACTGTCAATGCGTTCGCGGAGACCGACGACCAGTTTATCAATTGCTGCACGCTCTTCGGTGTTCAGATGTTCATCACCATCGGCGTCAAGCGCGCTGTGAACGGCTTCAAGCACTCGCTGCGCTTCGACTTTCTGTTCGGCCAAGGCACGTGCCTGCATATCTTCGGACGCGTGTTCCATGGAAGCTCGCAACATGTCCTCGATTTCGCCATCTGTCAGTCCATAGGAAGGCTTGACATCGATGCTTGCCACCACACCACTTTCTTTTTCCAGAGCGCTGACGGTCAACAGGCCATCGGCATCTACCTGAAACAGCACTTGAATGCGTGCAGCGCCCGCAACACGTGCAGGAAAACCAGTTAGTTCAAAACGTGCCAGTGAACGACAATCAGACACCATTTCGCGTTCGCCCTGCAGTACATGCAAAGCCATGGCACTCTGACCATCCTTGTAAGTAGTAAATTCCTGACCGCGTGCAATCGGGATCGTCGTGTTGCGGGGGATAACTTTCTCAACCAGACCGCCCATGGTTTCAAGTCCAAGCGACAAGGGCGTTACATCCAGAAGCAACAGGTCGTTGTCTGGTTTGTTGCCGGCGAGCACATCGGCCTGAATGGCAGCACCGATAGCCACGACTTCATCAGGGTCAATATCAGTCAACACATCCTGGCGAAAGAATTCACTGACCTTTTCCCGCACTAATGGCACGCGCGTTGAACCGCCAACCATGACCACGGCATTGATATCATCACGATTGATTTGTGCATCACGAATAACTTGTCGGCAAGGCGCAAGCGTTCGTTGTACCAGCGGTTCGATCAGTGAATTAAAAGCCTCAAGACTCAGCGTCCCCTGCCACTGATGACCCTCTGATGCGAATTCAATTGATGTTTGCGCCGAGTTAGACAAGGCCTCCTTGGCGGCTCGAGCCAGCGCCTTTACATCACTATGACCTTGCTCGGTTGCAAGCGCATCAATGCCCGCCTGCTGAAGAATCCATGCAGCAACAGTATTATCGATATCGTCGCCGCCAAGCGCTGTGTCGCCGGCCGTTGCCAATACTTCAAAGACGCCGCGCTGCATCTTCAACAATGATATGTCGAAGGTGCCACCACCGAGATCAAAAATCGCAACGGTCCCTTCATCCTTGGTATCAAGGCCATAAGCGACAGCAGCAGCGGTGGGTTCATTCAAAAGGCGTAAAACCTGCAAACCGCTCAAGGCAGCTGCATCTTTTGTTGCCTGACGTTGGGCATCATCAAAATATGCCGGCACAGTAATCACCGCACCCACCAATTCACCACCGAGTGTTTCTTCTGCGCGAACCTTGAGCTTGTAAAGTATCTCTGCCGAGACCTCTATTGCGCTCTTGGGTCCGGCCGCTGTTTTAAACAAGGGAATGGAAGCAGAATCAGCATCGAATTGATAGTGCTCACTCAACCAGCTTCCCGCGAGGTCATCCGCACCCTTGCCCATCAATCGCTTCGCTGAGCGAATCGTGCTCAAGGCATCTCCGACGATAGCTTCTGCATCATTACCCACTGTCACCGTCTTATCATCGGCATAATGCACGACCGACGGTAATGCTCGACGTCCGGCGGCATCCGGCAACACGCTCGATGCACCACTACGCACTGCCGCGACCAACGAATTGGTAGTCCCGAGATCGATACCAACGGCCAAGCGATGCTGATGAGGCGCTTGCGACTCACCGGGTTCGGCAATTTGTAACAGTGCCACGCTTATAACCTCTCACCGTATATATCAAGACGCTCCTCGGCATCTCGCACTTCTCTTTGCAGTTTGTCGAGAAACTGCCACTGACGAACTACCGTTCTGCCAGCTTGCCAGTCGGCGGATGCCGCGGCACCTGCAAATGCGGCAGCCTGTTGCTCACAGCCAACTTTGAGCTGACCTGCAAGTCGCTCAAGCGCGACAAAGGGTTCATCGGTTTCTACTGCAGCCTCCAAAGCCTCACGCATCTCCATTTGTTCCATTAAAAAACTCGGTGACATCTGTGTATCCGTTTCTTCATCGACCGAGATGCCATTAAGCGACAGCATATAGGCTGCTCTGGCGATAGGTTTGCTCAAGGTTTGATACGCCTCATTAACAAAACTGGCAGCCTGCACCGACCAGCGCTTTTCTGTATCGGTAGCACCCGCGAAACGATCAGGATGTAAGGCTTTTTGCAACGCACGAAATCGTGACGTCAAGTGATCGTTGTCCAGCTCGAACTGCACAGGCATTTCGAAGAGTTCATAGTAATTGCGGGTTAAATCGACCTGCATGGTCGTCAAGTCTCGGTCGTGACGCGTTGCCGGGCTTGGAGACCAGGCCACTGAGTTGGGTTGGAGATTGGCATGAACGGCAGTTGTTGAATCAATCTTACCATTGCATCCAGACAAGTCTAGATAGTGAAGGACTCTCCACAGCCACATTCATCCTTGACGTTCGGGTTCTTGAAGCGGAACCCTTCGTTCAGCCCTTCCTTGGCAAAATCGAGCTCGGTACCTTCAAGATAGACAAGGCTCTTCTTGTCGATAACGACTTTCACATCATTGTCTTCAAAGACTTCATCGTTAGCAGCGATCTCATCGGCAAACTCAAGGACGTAAGCGAGCCCCGAACAACCGGTTGTGCGCACAGCGAGACGCAGGCCAATGCCCTTGCCTCGTTTATCAAGATAGCCTTTGACGTGCTCTGCCGCACGATCTGTCAGCGTAATACCCATGTACCTTGCCCGATGTCTTTGGCCAGCCCAAAAAGACTGGCCAGATTTCTTCGTTTCCGTTTAGCGTGTGCCAAAAAACGTTTCTATGGAACCGTTTTTAACTGGCAACCGCTTCAGAAGCTTCCGCGGTAGTTTCTCCACGCTTCGCCTTGATATCAGCGATAGCTGCAGCGATGGCATCTTCAGCCAATACGGAGCAGTGGATCTTTACCGGTGGTAACGCCAGCTCATCAGCGATGTGCTTGTTCTTGATTTCACCGACTTCTTCAAGCGTCTTGCCTTTGACCATTTCAGTCACCAGCGAAGACGATGCGATGGCTGAACCACAACCATAGGTTTTGAATTTGGCATCTTCGATGATGCCGTCGTCGCTGACCTTGATCTGCAGACGCATGACGTCACCACAAGCAGGCGCACCGACCATGCCGGTTCCTACGTTGGGATCATCCTTGTCTAGGACGCCAACGTTACGTGGATTTTCGTAGTGATCCAGTACTTTGTCGCTATATGCCATGTTCTTTCTCCTGAACTGATTGGGTGCAGAGCCTTTCGGGCGCTACGTAAATTATAAAAAGTAAATTAGTGATGGGCCCATTCGACCGTGTCGAGATCGATTCCTTCCTTGTGCATGTCCCACAACGGCGACAGCTCACGTAGCTTCTCAACAGCACCACGCGTTTGCTTGATCGTGAAGTCCACTTCTTCCTCGGTCGTAAAACGGCCGATGGTAAAACGGATGGAACTGTGAGCGAGCTCATCGTTGCGGCCAATGGCTCGCAACACATAAGAAGGCTCCAGACTTGCACTGGTACAGGCCGAGCCACTTGATACGGCAATGTCCTTCATTGACATGATCAGGCTCTCACCCTCGACAAAATTGAAACTGACATTGAGATTGCCCGGGATACGCTGTTCAAGATCACCATTGATATAGATCTCTTCCATATCTTTCAGACCATCCCACAAGCGATCACGCAACAGGCGCAGACGCTCGTTTTCAGCGGCCATCTCTTCGTGGGCGAGCCGGAAAGATTCGCCCATACCAACAATCTGGTGAGTCGCCAGTGTGCCGGAACGCATACCACGCTCATGACCACCACCGTGGATCTGCGCTTCGATACGGCAGCGCGGCTTGCGGCGCACATACAAGGCACCGATGCCTTTGGGTCCATAAACCTTGTGGGCGCACAGCGATAGCAGATCAACATTCATTTCATTGACATCGATCTTCACCTTGCCCGGGCTCTGCGCCGCATCAACATGAAAGACAATGCCTTTCTCACGTGTGATGGCGCCGATAGCCGCGATATCCTGGATAACACCAATTTCGTTGTTGACGTGCATGATTGACACAACTGTGGTGTCATCACGCAAGGCTGCTTTGAAAGCGTCCATATCAAGCAGGCCATTGTCCAGCGGATCAAGGTACGTCACCTCAAAACCTTCTCGCTCCAACTGACGGCAAGTGTCTAGAACCGCCTTGTGTTCTGTCTTCAATGTGACAATATGCTTGCCCTTTTTCACGTTGAAACGAGCCGCACCTTTGATCGCCAGGTTGTCAGATTCGGTGGCACCAGAAGTCCATACGATTTCCTTGGAGTTGGCGCCGAGGAGATTGGCCACATTGTCACGCGCTTGTTCAACCAGTTCATCGGCTTGCCAACCAAACGGATGGGAACGTGATGCAGGGTTACCAAAATGCCCTTGCTTGGTCAGACACTCTGCCATCTTCGCAGCAACTCGCTCATCCACGGGTGTGGTAGCGGAGTAATCCATGTAAATTGGAACGTTTAGGGAACTCACTATAGTCTGCCTCGAAACCTTTGATTGATACTCGTATACATACGTTATGCGTAGGGTTGCTGGACCATGACCTGATCTTGCTGAATCGACACCGCTTTAACTCGACGTTGATCGATCATGTTCTGCAACGATACACCGCTTAAAAAATGTTCTATCTGTTCACTCAAGCCTTCCCACAAGTCGTGCGTCAGGCAACGTCCATGGCTATGGCAATTTTCCTTACCAGCACACTGTGTGGCATCAACCGATTCATTGACTGCGCCGATGATTTCTGACACCGCGACCTTGTCCAGATCACGTGCAACTCGATATCCACCACCCGGCCCACGTGTACTGGTGACCAGACCGTTCTTGCGCAAGCGTGAAAACAACTGCTCAAGGTATGACAAGGATATTTCCTGTCGTTGGGAAATTTCCGCCAGCGACACTGGACCTTCCTCGGCATGCAGTGCAAGATCCAGCATTGCTGTTACCGCATAACGTCCTTTGGTTGTCAGTTTCATGGGTTTAACCCGTTCAGATGCTGTCGATTACCGACCCAAAAAAGCCAGCGACATCAAGCGGTGAAGTGGCTCGATCTTCTCATACCTGACTAATTTAGTCAAGTATAGTTCCCACCCTGCGAACTCCTCAAACTCAGGAGCTCTCAGTGCCCGTCTTGGCCGTTTTCGCGACACTCGCAGTGCTACTTGACGACGCCTGGTTATCGGTGTCCTCTCGAAGACGTATCAACTCCGCTCGTAGTTCAGCAACTTCTTGCTGCAAGGAATCCAGAGCAGACTGCATTGGATCTTCGGCGATACCGGCGACACCATACGCATCAAAGCCAGTCTGATTGGCCGAATGCTCAGCGCGCATTTCACGCACCAGCTCAAGACAGTTCCCATTTGGGTTACGGCAGCGAACAATGCGTGCAGGAACCCCCACGACGGTCGCCCCGGCCGGAACTGGATCGAGCACCACGGCATTTGATCCAACACGCGCATCATGGTCTACCGTAAAGGGCCCCAGAATCTTCGCTCCGGCACCGACCACCACATTGTTGCCCAGTGTCGGATGCCGCTTGCCCTTTTCCGAGCTTCGCCCACCCAGTGTCACGCCTTGGTAAAGCGTGACGTCATCGCCTATTTCCGCGGTCTCACCAATAACCACACCAGTGCCGTGATCGACGAAGAAGCGACGACCGATTTTCGCCCCGGGATGAATCTCGATGCCGGTCAGCCAGCGCGCAATATTGCCGAGAAAACGGGCTGGCCAGCGCAAACCGCGCTGCCACAACCAGTGATTACAGCGATGCAAGATGACCGCATGGACACCGGAATAGCACGTCAGGACGTCGAAAACGCCGCGCGCCGCCGGGTCCCGTTCAAACACACAGGTTACGTCTTCTTTGAGTAATTTCCACATAGCAGCAGCCTCAGACCGCCATTTCCTAGTGAATTGGTCAAGTATTATACGCCGATTGCGCGGGATCGTCTAACTTCCCCGCAAAAGACTATCGGGTTTTAGGATGTTCAACTGAGGTCAGAATTCCCCGAAATATCGACAATTCGTCCTCACTTGGGCGGTTTGACTCAAAATAGCGGCGTAGTCGCCGGCGCAAATAACGTGGATTGTCCGGGTCAAGAAAGCCGGTGCCAATCATGACCCGATCAAGATGCTCGAAAAAATGCTGCATCTGTTCGCTGGTCGCAGGCGTTTCTACCACAGCATCAGCATCAGTATTTTCAGATACCGGTTTCCATTTACCAGCCATGCGCTGCGGCGGGCTAAGGGGAACGGATTCGAGCGCTTGCGACAACTCATAGGCGACCACTTGCACCGCACTGCCTAGATTCAACGACGAGAAATCCGGATTACACGGGATACGCAGCAATCGCGTACATCGATCGAGTGACTCATTACTGAGACCGGATCGTTCATGACCGAAAACCATTGCAACCGTTTGGGTTTCATCAGCAGCCTTTGCCGAGACGGCAATCTCATCCGCGATCTCACGACAGCTGAGCATCGGCACCGATAAATTGCGCGAACGAGCACTGGTTCCAATAACCGCTACACAATCGGCAACCGCCGCATCAAGGCTGTCATGGCAGACGGCATTTTCCAGAATATCGTTGGCACCCGATGAACGGGCAATCGCCTCGGCCGTGCGATGCGAACAGGCATCTACGAGACGCAATTTGTTGAAACCCATGACCTTGATCGCACGTGCAGCCGCGCCGATGTTTCCGGTATGCGTGGTGCCAACCAATACAAAAACTATTTCTACATTCATGAAGACGATAATCGCACATCTGGCACGTGTATCGATCATTGTGTGCATCTCTGCCAAGCAAGCAAAGGCGTTCGGCATTACACTTGTCGGACTCCTGAACTCGGATTTAATCCCCTATGCATCCGATGCTGAATATCGGCATCCGAGCAGCCCGCGCTGCCGGTAAAGTCATCACACAAAACTTCGATCGCATGGATAGCGTAAAAATCGATCGCAAAGGTCGCAACGATCTGGTCACCGAAATTGATCGCCACGCCGAAGCTGAAATCCTTAGCATTCTGCAGCGCTCGTTCCCTGATCATGCTTGCCTGTGTGAAGAATCAGGTTTGGTCGGCAAGGAAGATGCTGAGTATCAATGGGTCATCGACCCTCTGGACGGGACCATGAACTTCATTCATGGCCTGCCACACTTCTGTGTGTCGATTGCCCTGAAGCAAAAGGGCAAGCTTTATCAAGCGGTCATCTACGATCCGATGCGCCAGGAATTGTTCACGGCCAGCCGTGGTGAAGGCGCCTTCCTCGATGGCAAGCGCTTGCGCGTCGCGCAAACCAAACAACTGGCAGACGCTTTACTCGGCACCGGGTTTCCCTATCGACCGGGTCAGGATCTTGATTTCTACCAACGCACCAGTCGGCATTACACCGAACGGGCAGCCGGCATCAGACGCCTTGGTTCAGCTGCATTAGATCTCGCCTATGTAGCGGCCGGCCGGCTCGATGGCACCTGGCTTTCCGGGCTACAAGCCTGGGATCTTGCGGCTGGTGGACTCATCGTGCGTGAAGCGGGCGGTCTTTTGAATGATTTTGATGCCGGTGATGACTGGATGACCCGTGGTGAGGTCATTGCTGCAACACCAAAAGTGCATCATCAGATGATCGAGGTCATGAAACCTTTGTCTGCTGCGCGCAAGAAGATAGCAAGCCCAAGCTGATCTCAGGGCGTTGACTCCAGATCAGCGCCTTCTTTCTCAACCGGCATCAGATCTTCTTTGGTAATGCCAAGCCGTAGTACGGAGACACTGGCGACAAAAATTGATGAATAGGTACCGACAACAACACCAATAATCAGCGCAAGTGCAAACCCGTTGATAATCTTGCCACCGAACAGAAACAAGGAAAACAATACCAGTAAGGTCGTCAATGATGTAATGACCGTGCGCGACAAGGTCTGGTTGATCGACACGTTCATGACTTCAGCCGGCGTTTCACTTCTAAGCAGCAGAAAATTCTCACGGATGCGGTCAAACACCACAATCGTGTCATTCAGTGAGTAACCGATAACGGCAAGGATCGCGGCAAGAATTGTCAAATCAAACTCAATCTGGAACAGCGCAAAGATACCCACCGTGATAATGACGTCATGCACCAGCGCCAACACCGAGCCCACCGAAAATTTCTTTTCAAATCGAAACCAGATATAAACAACAATAAAGAAAAGCGCAGTAAGGACAGCGATACCACCCTTCTCGCGTAATTCTTCACCTACCTGCGGCCCAACGAATTCGACACGCCGTATGGAGATCGGCGAATCACTGACACTATCGAGAACGCGTAACACCTCAGTACTGACGTCGGCGCTCGACAAGTCCTCACGCGGCGCCATGCGTATCAGAACATCGGTGCTCTTGCCGAAGGTCTGGACTTGCGAATCCGGCATTTCGGCGGCTGCCATCGCGCCACGAATGGTTTCAAGATTCGGTGCTTGCTCATAGCCCACTTCGATCGTGTAGCCACCCGTGAAGTCGACACCGAAATTCATGCCACGAATCAGGATCGCCAGTAGCGAGATCACAATCAGCGCACTGGACAGGATCATTGCCTCGCGTTGGCGACCAATGAAATCTATCGAGGAATTTTTGATCAGGTTTCGCATGATGTCATCCAGTCTTAAATCGGCAAGGTGTCACGGCGACGCCCACCAAAGATGGCGTTGACCAGAATTCGAGAGCCAAAGATGGCGGTGAACATCGACGTCAGTATGCCAATACACAAGGTGATGGCAAACCCTTTGATCGGCCCGGTACCCATGCTGAAAAGCACAACCGCCGCGATCAGTGTCGTGACGTTCGCATCGGCGATCGTGACAAACGCCTTATCATAGCCGCGAGAGATCGCCGCTTGTACGCCACTGCCTGCTCTGAGTTCTTCACGTATGCGCTCGAAGATCAATACATTGGCATCTACCGCCATACCGGTCGTCAATACGATCCCCGCTATGCCGGGTAAGGTCAGCGTTGCTTGCAAGACGCCCAGAACAGCAATAATCAGAATGACATTGATGACCAGTGCAGCCCCGGCGATAAGCCCGAAAACCCGATAGTAGAAGGCCATGAAAACCAATACCAGGGCAAGACCGACCAGCGCGGACAGAAAACCCTGACGAATATTGTCCTTACCGAGGCTCGGGCCAATCGTTCGCTCTTCCACAATCTGCACTGGCGCTTTGAGTGCACCCGCACGCAGCAGCAAGGCGAGCCGTGATGCTTCTTCCGAACCCAATCCGGTTGTCTGGAAATTGTGGCTGAGCACATCACGAATCGTTGCCACACTGATGACCTCTTCGGTCTTGGTGGTTGTCTTGATGGTTTCACCATTGACGACGCGGGTGTCAAGACGGTTTTCAATATAGACAACGGCCATCGGGTTACCGACATTGTCTTCTGTGACTTCACGCATACGTCGCGCACCCTTGTTATCGAGCGTCACGCTGACATTGGGGGTTTGCGTTTGTTGATCGATACCCGCGCGAGCGCTTTTGATCTGATCGCCGGTCACGATAATATCGCGACTGAGGCTAACCGTTGAACCATCGTCCCGCCGTTTATAAGTACGCGAATCTGATCCGCTGGTTGCCAGTCGATATTCGAGCGTTGCCGTCGCCCCAAGAATTTCTTTCGCCTGAACGGTGTCCTGAACACCCGGGAGTTGAACCACGATGCGTTCCAGACCTTGCTGCTGAATAACGGGCTCGGAGACACCGAGCTCGTTTACACGATTGCGCAGGGTTACGATATTTTGCTGCAAGGCAGCACGCCGTTCGGTATCTGCTGCGAGCTCGGTCAGATTAGCCTCGATGTAGGCAAACTCGCCTTCCTCTCGGGTCGAAAAGTCAAGGTCAAAGCCATCGACGCCAAAGGCACGATACATCTTGTCGCGACTGGCCTCGTCGCGAAACCGCGCGACCAGTTGCCCATCCTTGTGAACGATGGATGTGCCACGCATTTTTTCTGCGCGAACCTGACTCTTCCAATCGGCGATAAAGCGCTCTTCAGCTGTATCGATTGCCGACGACATATCCACTTCCATCAGGAAATGAACGCCGCCGCGCAGATCCAGGCCAAGAAACATCGGAGCGGCAATCTTGCGCAGCCACTCCGGACTTGCGGGAACCAGATTCAACGACGTGATGAAGGTGCCGCGATCAAGCGACTCTGCGAGTAGATCTCGAGCCTTGATCTGCTCATCTTCACTGGCAAACAGCACATAAGCACGACCATCTTCGGTGCGAACTTCTGCGTCGCCATAACCGGCCGTTCTGACCGCTTGACGGATCACGTCGATATTTTCTGGTCGCAGGTCACCACCACGCGCAGAGATCTGTACCGCCGGGTCGCTGCCAAAGATATTCGGCAGCGCGTAAAGCAGACCGGTAATCAGTACCACTGCCAGGAGCAGTACTTTCCAAAGTGCGTTGGTATTGGTCATACGAATTGACTACGCCAGAAAAAGTTTATACAAATGGATCAAACGGCCTTCAAGGTACCGGACGGCAGGAGCGCCGCGATTGACGGCTTTTGCACATTGACCTCAACAGACTCGGCAACTCGAATCGTGATGAATGCATCGCCAACATTGGTAATCGTGCCCCCGAGTCCGCCGTTAGTGACTACCTCATCGCCCTTTTTCAAGGCTTCGATCATTTGTCTGTGTTCTTTCATGCGTTTTTGTTGCGGTCGAATCATCAAAAAATACAGAATCGGCAACATCAGGAACAACGGCAAAAGACCCGCTAAGGGGCTGGCGCCTCCGGCGCTCTGGGCGTAGGCATTGCTGATGAAAAAATCCATGGTGAGGTCTCTCGTCGGGGTCTCAGGGACAGGTTAAGTCAACCCCTTATTATGCCACAGGGAGTGTCGAGCAAAGCGCCGGCAAGTGTCAGTCGGACGACGCTCGCCGAGCTGCGAAATCCTGCTGGAACTCGGCAAACTTTCCCGCTTCAATCGACGCCCTGATCTCTGACATCAGTTTTTGATAATAGTGCAGGTTGTGCAATGTATTGAGCCGAGAGCCGAGAATTTCACCGCATTTGGACAGGTGATAAAGATAGGCGCGGCTATAGTTTTTACAGGTGTAGCAGCTGCAAGATTCGTCAATCGGCCGCGTATCAGTGCGGAACCTGGCATTGCGCAGTCGCAGATCCCCTCTTGCCGTGTAGATATAATCATTGCGCGCATTACGCGTGGGCAAAACGCAGTCGAACATATCAATGCCCCGCGCGACCGATGCGACGATATCCTCGGGTTTGCCGACACCCATCAAATAGCGGGGGCGGTCATCGGGCAGAAACGGGACGGTATCCTCCAGCACCTGATCGCGCAGGCTTTTCTCCTCACCGACGGCGAGGCCGCCAACCGCATATCCGGGAAATCCGATAGCGACCAGTGCCTCGCTCGAGGCCTTGCGTAGATCCGCATACATACCGCCCTGCACGATGCCAAACAAGGCGTTGGTATTGCCGAGTTCATCATGAGCATCGCGACAACGCTGTGCCCAACGCATGGACAATTCCATCGAGCTCGCGGCCTCATCGCGCGTCGCCGGGTAAGGCGTACATTCATCAAAGGCCATGACGATATCCGACCCCAGAGCGGCCTGAATACGCATGGATTCCTCAGGGTTCAAGAAGACTTCGGAACCATCAACCGGGGAGCGGAACTTGACTCCCGACTCGTCAATCTTGCGCAACTTGGCGAGGCTAAAGACCTGAAAACCACCCGAGTCGGTCAGAATTGGCCCTGACCAATGCATGAAATCGTGCAAGTCGCCGTGCGCCTGGATGATCTCGGTGCCGGGGCGCAACCACAGATGAAAGGTATTGCCGAGCAGAATCTCTGCCCCGATGCCGCGCACTTCTTCCGGGGTCACGGATTTTACCGTGCCATAGGTGCCGACCGGCATGAAGGCAGGCGTTTGCACGCTACCACGATCAAATTCAAGCTGCCCGCGTCGCGCCACACCATCGTTGGCAATCTTGGTAAAACGCATACTCACAGACGGACTCCAGGTTGTGGCCAGACCAGCATCGCATCACCGTAACTGAAAAAGCGATACCGCTCTTCGATGGCTAGCCGATAAGCGGCCATCGTATTGTCATAACCGGCAAACGCCGACACCAACATCAACAAGGTTGATTCGGGTAGATGAAAGTTGGTGATCATGCCGTCAACAACATGAAATTTCGAGCCCGGTGTCAGGAACAATCGAGTCTCCCCGGTGTAGGGTTTCAAGTGTCCATCATGAGCGGCAGCGACGGCTTCAAGTGTTCTGACACTGGTGGTACCGACCGCGATGATGCGACCACCCTGCTTCCGAGTGTCAGCAATTTCCGTAACCGTTGCGGCGTCGATGCTGATGCGCTCCGGATGCATGATGTGATCCGCAGGATCATCAACACGCATGGGCTGAAAGGTGCCAGCCCCTACATGCAGCGTAATATGGCTTGTCTCAACCCGGCACTGTTGCAGCGCAGCGAACAATGACTCGTCAAAATGCAGACCTGCAGTCGGTGCCGCAACCGCACCCGGCACCGAGGCGTAAACAGTTTGATAGCGATGCGTGTCGGTAGTATCAGCCGCTCGCTCTATATAAGGTGGCAGCGGTACCTCTCCATAGAGCTGAATGAAATCATACACAGACCGATCGGCATCGCTGGCGACCAGTTCAAACAGATCATCCTGCCGTCCAAGGACTTCTGCTTGCAGCTGTTCTTCAGAATTCGGTTCGGATCCACTTTTATTGACTCCATGCAACATGATCGAGGAACCCGGTCGTGGAGATTTGCTGGCGCGAATCTTTGCCAATACACGACCCTCTGACAACACCCTCTCAAGCATCAATTCCAATTGCCCACCCGTGGATTTGTGCCCATGGATGCGAGCGCGGATCACTTGAGTATTATTGAAAACCAGCCGATCGCCGGCGCGCAACAACGACGGCAACTCGGTGAACTGGCGATGATCAGTCTTTGCGCCGTCGAGTACCAACAAACGACTGGCACTGCGAGACTCCAAAGCGGTCTGTGCAATGAGTTGCTTGGGAAGGTCGAAGGCGAAATCGCTGCGTTTCAATGGAGGCTGTAACAGATGACGTGTGGCAACGGACAATAGTAACGCGTTGATGCTAAAAATTGATTGCTGTTAATTCGAGCCAGGATGTATAGAAGAAGGCATAAAGGGGCTTAACGCGTGACTCGCGTGACTAAATATTGCGACCTTTGCTACTTAGCCCACAATATCCCATAAGCCGGTACAAAACGAAGTCTCACGAATGCGGGTTGCAACCGGCGTTTGCCGGCTGTCCACCAGCACAATCGAAAACGGCGCCGACTCCGCTTCCTCGACAAAGCAATTCGTATTCAACAAGCTGTCATCGGGATCGCGACTGGTCAGAAATACATCCAGACCACTTTCAGTCTCTACCGCGCTGCGTACCACCAGGTCATAACCCGTCTGGTTGTTATGCCCATAAAATGCAGCTATCACGGTAAAGCGTGTGAAATCCACAACAGGTGCTTCGAACTGCGTCAGTCCGAAATCGGTAAGGAGCGAACCGTACAACTCGTCCAATGCGACCTGGTCGCGAATGATATCGGTGCGTCTTTGTACCGCGTCTACATCAATCCCGCCCAGAGTCAGATCCCCCCTGTCCAACTCGGAGGTCGTTGGCAAAGATTCGCTCTCGTTAATCACGCGCCCGGAAAAAACCAGCACGGTATCGCGCCCGTTGAACAGCATCAGTTGATCATTAACTATGGAAAAAGCCAGCGGGATGACATTGCCCCGAGTGAAGAATGCCTCGACAAGCTCAGTCGGGTAATCCTGTGTCAGATCTTCTAGCGCCAGTTCATCAGGCAAACAAAGGGAATCAGTGAATGAAAGATCGATGATCGAGATAATCCCGGATCCAATACGTACCCCGCCACTACCACTGGAACATCCGAGGTCCAGATCAAGCGTCTGGTCTTGACCAAAACTCATGAAAGCTGTCATACCAAGAGGGACGGCAGCGAAGCCTGATTCCAACGTTCGAATCGATTCAAGCGCCCATCGTCTTTGCGATA
Source organism: uncultured Granulosicoccaceae bacterium (assembly GCA_964449565.1). Lineage (GTDB taxonomy): Bacteria > Pseudomonadota > Gammaproteobacteria > Granulosicoccales > Granulosicoccaceae > Granulosicoccus. Next base: position 18,225 of record CAYUZB010000010.1, read on the forward strand.
TGCTCGTAGCCTCATTCAATTCCCGGTTATCGACTCGAAGCGGCACGGTACTGAATGCCAGCAACTCGCCACCTTGTGGCCCCAATAACAGGTAGTTCTCCGTCGACTCGATAGTGATCACATCTGATTGCACCACACTAACAACCGTTTGTAATGTATCGGTAAGGGTTTGATTGACAAACGTAGACTGGCAGCCGAGTGGGCGGGTATTGCGAGAGTCACTCAACTCAAGCTCATTACCATTTCGGCTGGTATTGATCAGCATGTCGAAACACGGTCCACTGACACGCAGAACACCTGCACTGGCGGAAAAGGTAGCTTCAGTGAATTGCAACTCGAAGGTCTCATCTATTGGTAACAAACGAATACCAACTTGATCGCTTCGTATATAACCATGCAGATAATGCACAGGACTTGAAAAGATCAGGTTTTCGTCTTCGATGACAGGTGATTGATCGTCTCTGGGCTCATCAAGCGACGGGGCGGAGCCACTTCCACAGCTCATCAAGAAGAGCAAGCAAAGATAAGCCGCTTTCTTCCATGGACCAGCGATAGTACTTGTCGATTCCGTATGCCGCATTATCTGTTCAACGTAATCCTGCCGGACCTGCATGAATCAAGTACGTGAGATCCAGCTGTTGTCGCCTTGCATCACTGTATCGGTATTAAATACAGTGACAGAGCAAGATTAAAGAATAGCAGCGAACGAGGGATATTAAACGATGAACTTAAAACGAGTGTGACGAATTACGAATCTGCACATGCATCGGGCAATTGCCGCAACGCACTGACAGGACACCCGACAGGGCGGATTCAAGGGCGGTTTCAATCGATACAAGGGATGGTGCCGGAGGCGAGACTTGAACTCGCACTCTGTTTCCAGAACCGGATTTTGAATCCGGCGTGTCTACCAATTCCACCACTCCGGCGCACTCGTCGAGTGTAGGGATTTTCGAGCAAAACGACAAGTGTCGGGAGTTCAATCACTCGTGACGGATTTTGGCCGGTGCGACCTTACCTTCAAGCGAATCCATCACGGGGATGAGATGCGGTTTGTTGATACGAATCTCCTCGCGAGACAATCCTTCCATTTCATGCGGGAAAACCAACCAATCGTCCAACTTGTGCGCGCAGAAATCAGGCTCGAAGTCTGTCTGGTTTTTGCTCGGCTTATAGTAGGCCGTAGCAATGCGCAGCTCATGTGGCAGATTCCGCCGACAACGTCGTTTGAGTTTGTCTATGATTGATTTGACACTCAGGCCTGTATCGAACACATCATCGACGATCAGCAGTGAATCTTCGGCGTTGACCTTTTGCGTCAAGTAACTCAATCCATGCACCCTGACCGGTGTTTCCATTCGACTCATTCCGGCATAGGATGACGTGCGAATCGAAATATGATCGGTCTCGACGCCGTAAAAATCGAGTAGTTCCTGAACCATGATCCCCACCGGAGTACCGCCTCGCCAGACACCAACGATAAAATCAGGACGAAAGTCACTAAGTAGAATCTGTCGACCGATCTCGAGTGAATCCTCAAGCAGCTGTTGCGCCGAGATATAGATCTTCTGGTCCGCTGCCATCAGACGGTTTCTCCGTTACGGTTTTTTTCGGCACTAGCCACTGAGGATTGAATTTCGTGATGGATAGTCGATAGCACATCACCGGGATTTTTCGCCTGCGTGATAGGCCGACCAATCACCAGGTAGTCACTGCCATTATTGATAGCATCGATCGGCGTCATGACACGACGTTGGTCATCAGACTGCTTTCCACTGGATGTGACGACACTACCTGTCGGTCGAACCCCCGGTGTCACGGTCAAAAAATGCGAACCGTGCGCCGCCTTGATAGCCGCCGCTTCATGCGCCGAGCACACTACCCCATCAAGACCCGCATCGGCCACCTGCGTGGCGAATCGCACAGCCTGTTCAGCGGGTGTTGCTGCAAAGCCGATATCCTGTAGCTCGTCGGCGTCGAGACTGGTCAGCACTGTAACGCCGATTAGCCGTGTTCCCTTGTCGCCTGAATATGGCACCAGCGCTTCACGTGCAGCCAGCATCATGCGCAAGCCTCCGCCAGCATGCAGGTTCACCATCCAGACTCCGAGCGAGCCCGCCGCCGCTACCGCTTTAGCTACCGTGTTCGGAATATCGTGGTATTTCAGATCCAGAAAAACATCAAAACCCAGTTTCTGACAGTGCTCGACCAGCGCTGGCCCACCAAGGGTAAACAGTTCATTACCGATCTTGACACGTGTCAATGTCGGATCGAGCCGCTCAACAAGACGTGTCGCATCCTGAGTCCTCGCGAAATCCAGCGCAGTAATGATGCAAGTCATGGTCTCTACTCCCCTTCGACACCGATAATCGTTCGCACACTATCCCAGGTGCCACAACTCGGACATCGCCAATGCAAGACGTTCCCTTGAAATCCACAATGACTGCATTGGTAGGTGGGCTTGTCTTCAGTGACTTGATCAAGAAGCTGCAGTATGACCTGCACCTTTTCTCGCTCACCGGGGCGACTCAAGGGCACCTGGTCCGAAACCCAGTCGCGCAAACCCTTTAATGATGGGCGTTGGAGTACCTGTTGTTTGAAGAATTTATCGGCAGCATCGCGACCGTCAATCTGTTCAATGACATCGCGCGTCTTGCGAACAACCGAATAAGCATTACGCTGGTTACGAATGTGTTTGACAAAAGCATGCAGCTGAGAGGTGTCCTCACTGCTGCAAAGCGCTTCGAATCGTTGCTCGATGGTCTCAGGCATCAAATCCGGCCGCTGTTGTTCAACCCTTGCGTATCGATCAATCGCCGTTTGCGCATCGCCACTTGCCAGAGCCAATTCGGCGATCATGATGTTCGCGCGAGCGCTTTCTGGATCGTTGGACAAGGCTTTATCCAGTAGCGTGCGTGCCTCTTCCGTGTAACCGTCTTCGCTCGCCTTGGCGGACAGTTCGCAATAGTAATGAGCAACCAGGGCGGAATTGCCATCACCGGTCTCTCGTTGGTAGTCCTCTGCCACGCTGATCGCCTGACCCCAATCGCGCTCACGCTCATGTAACTGCAGCAGGCTTTTGTAGGCATCGCCCTTGCGATGCCCGGATTCAATCAGATCGCGCAACGCTTTTTCAGATCGGTCAAGAAGACCCGCAGAACTGTAGTCGTGAGCCAGTGCCAGACGTGCAGATGCATGAACTTCATCACCGAGTTCGGCCTTTTCAAGCAGACTCTCATGCAGCAGGATGGCCCGCTCAACATCACCGCGGCGGCGATAGAGATTGCCAAGCGCGATATGCGTATCAGCGGTATCACGATCCGTATCCGACAGGCTGTCAAAGAGATCTGTCGGGCTACCATGGCGTTCATTCAACAGGACATTCAAGCCTTCATGAAAATTACTCGCGTAATCCCAGAAGGCTTCAGGACGCGCGGCGCCACTGCGCCGCGCAGCAAACCAGCCGGCGGCTGCAGCTACCGGTAACAAGAACCAGAGAAGGTTGAGCATCTTTACGTGCTATGTATTAGCACCCGGCACGCCGGCAGACAAACCACCTTCACTGCCGTCAGTCTCGCGACGTGATTGCGCAAGCTCATTGACACGCTCGCGGAGCTCTTTGCCCGGTTTGAAGTGCGGAACATGTTTGCCACGCAGTGCAACTGCATCGCCGGATTTGGGGTTTCGCCCCATTCTGGCGCCACGGAAATGCAAGCTGAAACTGCCAAAACCGCGAATCTCTATGCGGTCCCCGTTGGCCAGTTCCTGACTCATTTTTTCGAGCAAGCTTTTGACAGCCAGCTCGACATCTTTCTGCGCAAGATGATTCTGGTTGCGCGCCAGGGAATCGATCAGATCCGATTTGGTCAAGCTGTTATCTGTGCGTGAGCTATCGTTCATGGGACCTCGTTTAGCTGTTGTAAAAAAGGGCGAGGTATCGCTACCTCGCCCTTCATTGCTACGACACTACGTTGACCTCTTACTTGTCGAGGTCGCCGAGCTGTTCTTTCATCAAGTCACCCAGAGTCGCGCCACCTGATGATTCACCGCTCGTATCGTTGTAATCCTGCATGGCTTCGGCTTCTTCAGCGTAATCCTTCGCTTTGATCGAGAGACTCAGCATACGCGACTTTCGATCGGTGCCAATGAACTTGGCTTCAACCACTTCACCTTCTTTAAGATGCTGACGCACATCTTCGACGCGATCACGGGCAATTTCACTGGCACGCAATACGCCTTCGACGCCTTCACCGAGATCAACGACAGCAGCTTTCTGATCAACTTCCTTGACGGTACCTTTAACGATACTGCCTTTAGGATTATCAGCGACCCACTGACCAAACGGATCGCGCTCGATCTGCTTAACGCCAAGCGAGATACGCTCACGCTCTGGATCAACAGCAAGCACAACCGCTTCGAGCTCGTCACCTTTCTTGTAGTTGTGAACGGCTTCTTCGCCCGTCTCGTTCCAGGACAGATCAGACAAGTGAATAAGACCATCAATACCGCCTTCAAGGCCGATAAAGATACCGAAGTCAGTGATTGACTTGATGGTTCCAGAAACCTTGTCACCCTTGTTGAACGATTCAGAGAAGTCTTCCCAAGGATTCGGCTTGCACTGCTTGATGCCGAGCGAGATACGACGACGCTCCTGATCGATGTCGAGGATCATGACTTCGACTTCATCACCCAAGGCAACAACCTTGTTTGGGTTGACATTACGGTTGGTCCAATCCATTTCCGAGACGTGAACCAGACCTTCAACACCTTCTTCGATCTCGACAAAGCAACCGTAGTCGGCAATGTTCGTGACCTTGCCGAACAGGCGTGAGCCTTCCGGATAACGACGTGTGAGATCGACCCATGGATCTTCACCGAGTTGCTTCAGGCCAAGCGATACGCGGTTACGCTCGCGATCGAACTTCAGTACCTTGACATGCATCTCTTGACCGACCTCGACCACTTCAGAAGGATGCTTGACGCGCTTCCAGGCCATGTCAGTGATATGCAGCAGTCCATCAATGCCACCGAGGTCAAGGAAGGCACCGTAGTCGGTAAGGTTCTTGACGATACCCGTGATTTCTTGTCCTTCCTGAAGATTTTCGAGCAGTTGCTCGCGCTCGGCACTGTATTCGGATTCAACAACCGCACGACGTGAAACCACCACGTTGTTACGACGCTGGTCAAGCTTGATAACCTTGAATTCAAGCTCCTTTCCTTCGAGGTAGCTCGTATCGCGAACCGGACGAACATCAACCAGTGAGCCCGGCAGGAATGCGCGGATATCGCAGACTTCAACCGTAAAGCCACCCTTGACCTTGCCGGTAATGTTGCCCTTGATGATTTCGTCGTTCTCTTGTGCCTTTTCCAGCACAGTCCAGCTACGCGCACGGCGTGCCTTTTCGTGTGACAGCTTGGTTTCACCGAAGCCGTCTTCAACTGAATCAAGTGCTACTTCAACCGTGTCGCCAATTTTAACATCGGCTTCGCCTGATTCATTTTCAAATTCTTCGATAGGTACGGCACCTTCAGATTTGAGGCCCGCGTTAACGATGACATAGTCACCAGTGATATCAACTACTGTACCGGTCAGGATTGACCCGGTTTTCATTTGAGCGTTGGAAATACTCTCTTCAAACAGCTCCGCAAAAGATTCTGACATGTAGGAATGTAACCTGTGAGTGAATGACGCAATGTCTTCCTGACAAGACGATGGATAGTTAAATGGACACTGTACCCTCCCGGCGCAGTGGTAACGTTTTGCAGGTTGGTTGTCTATCTGTACTTGAAAGTCAGACACACAGCCGGACTGCTTGATGCAAGGGTCACTCCAGACGCTCAGCCTTTGCAGTCAATCGAACGAAAACCTTTATCAGGTAACGTACAGTTGTACAGGCAAGGCAGCAATGATCTCATTGAGAACATCACTGATTGTCAGGTTGCTGGAATCAATGACAAGTGCACCCTCCGCGGCTTTCAGCGGTGAATGTGCCCGTGTCGAATCTCGTTGATCCCGCGCTTCTATCTCCTGCAGCAAGCCGGGCATTGTAGTCTCAATCCCTTTGTCTTTCAACTGCTTAGCACGTCTTTCGGCTCGGACCTTTGCTGAGGCCGACAGAAAAACCTTCAGTGTTGCATCGGGAAATACCACGGTACCCATATCGCGTCCGTCGGCAACAAGCCCCGGTGCCGTGCGAAAACTCCGCTGTTCATCAAGCAAAGACTGACGCACGCGTGGCATGACCGCGACCCGGGAAGCCGCTGCAGCCGTGGTCTCCGAGCGCAACTCCGCCGTGATATCGAGATCTGCCAGAAATACCTGTATCCCCGATGAACTAGGTTCAAAACGTGCCTCAAGCGTATCCATGGCGAGCATCACGGATGCCTCATCATCGAGATCAGCGCCGCTTTTGAGCGCATGCACAGCCGCTGCGCGGTAGACGGCACCACTGTCCAGCAGCCTGTATCCTAGACGTTTGGCCAGTTGTTGCGCGACGGTGCCCTTGCCAGCCCCAGACGGCCCATCAATCGTGATTACCGGAATGCTCATGAGCTGAACTCTATCAGCTCACGTCCACTTGCAAGCCATTGGCATTGGCAAGATCGGCAAAACCGGGAAATGAGGTATTCACATTGGCACAGTCAAGGATCGTGATCGGCCCGTCACTGATCAATGATGCCATCGAGAATGCCATCGCCGTGCGATGATCACCGACGCTATCAGCCGTTCCGCCAGCGAGTCGGGCGGCGCCATCCACCCCACCCTGAATACGCGCACCATCAGGCGTATCTTCGATCGATGCACCAAGTGCCCGAAGCCCATCGGTCATGACTTGTATCCGGTCGGTTTCCTTTACGCGCAATTCTTCCGCACCGCTGACCACCGTCTTGCCAGTGGCGCCCAGCGCTGCAACAAACAAGGCCGGGAATTCGTCAATCGCCAGAGAGACTAGGTTTTCAGGCACCTCGATACCACGTAACTGGCCGCCAATGACATGTAGATCGGCAACCGGTTCGCCACCCGCATCACGCTGGTTACGCACATCGATGCTGGCGCCCATCAGACGCAGAATATCTATGACACCCGTTCGCGATGGATTCATGCCAACCCCTTCTATCGTCAAATCGGACCCTGGGGTCATGCTCGCACCGACCAGATAAAAAGCGGACGAAGAGATATCACCCGGCACCGTTAATGAGGTCGCTGTCAGCGACTGACCTCCTTCGATACTTGCTGTCAGACCATCGCTTGTCACATCAACGCCAAAGCCGCGCAACATGCGTTCGGTATGATCGCGGGTGATTGCCGGTTCGTGAACGGTCGTCTTGCCATCGGCCGAAAGCCCCGCCAGCAGGATGGCCGACTTCACCTGTGCGCTTGCTATTGGACAGGTGTATTCAATGCCGTGTAGCTGTTCGCAGCGTTCAATGTGCAGCGGCGGTGTGCCGTCATCCGCTGTCTTGATCGAAGCACCCATGGTGTTCAGAGGATCGACGATGCGACGCATGGGCCGGCCACTCAGGGACTCATCCCCTGTCAGCGTAGTCGGGAGGTTCAGACCGGCAAGCAAGCCGCTCATCAACCGCATGCCTGTCCCGCTATTGCCAAGGTAAATCGGTGCTGATGCCGGTGACAGTCCTTCCGGACCTTTACCGTACAAGGTGACCTCGCCGGGCCCGCCACGTTCGATACGCACACCCATCGCGCGAAACGCATCGAGCGTATGCAGGCTGTCCTCACCCTCGAGAAAACCGGTTACGGTTGTTGTGCCGTGGGCGATCGCACCGAACATGATCGAACGATGAGACATGGATTTATCGCCGGGTACACGAATTCGACCCGAGAGTCGCGTGGCCGGGTGGGCCGTAAAAGTCAGTTTTGAGTTGCTCAAGAGAGTGGCTCTTGGATAGTCAGGAATATTCAGGTGCGCAAACGCACTGGGTGAGGCCATGATCTCACGCGGCGGCAGACGTCGCAAGCGCGAGCCAAGACATGAGGGGACACAACAACTATGTGCGAACTAGTATGAAGCTACAAAGGGCGCGAGTTTCAGTTGCTTAACGCGTCCTGCACCGCACCATAGGCGGGTTTTTCCTGATAGCTGCGATCAAAGATCAAGGGATTGAACATACGCCGGAACGAATATTGATCGGTAAAGCCCCAGGTTTGTACAGCCTTGCACCGAGCTTGCTCCAGACACAACGAGACCAGCTGCCGGAATACATTGGCCTGGGTCTCGTTGTTTGCACCACCCTCCAGAGACACATCGAGCTCGGTGATATAGATATCCAGATCAAGGTCAGCCACCCGTTGAAACGCCGCGCGCACATCATCAAACTGATCGAAACTGGTGAACACATGTAACTGGAAGCCGATGCCGTCGAGCGGAACATCATTAGCGATCAAATCGTCCAGCATCTCGAAAAAGGTATCTTGCTTCGGCCCAGGCACCGCGACATCAAATTCATTGATCAACAAACTTGCATCCGGATCGGTTTGACGGGCTTGTCTAAGCGCAGTCGCCACATAGGATTCGCCCATCGCCGAGAACCAGACGGAATCACGAAAACCGCCAAATTCGGCAATCGGTTCATTGACCACATCCCAAAGATTGACGTCATTGCGATAGCGCGTCATCACGCGATCGATGTGTTCACGCATATGCCCTTCGATATCGGCAGCCGGCGCATTCAAAATCCACTCGGGCAAGAGACGATGCCAGACCAAGGTATGGCCATGTATCTGCATGTTGTTCTGGCGGGCAAACCGAACGAGATTGTCGGCTCTGGCAAAATCATAACGGCCAGGCAAAGGATTGATGAGGCCCATCTTCATCGATCCTTCCGGTGTCACAAAATCAAATTCGGACGTAGCGATCTCGGCATACAAAGCGCCATCAGGCTGATGGTAGAACTCATCAGCTGAGGCATAGCCGAACAGGATTGAACGCTCAGCCGCTAACGATTTCAATCGCTCACCCGTACGGGCTGGGAAGTCTGCACCAGCGACGGTGATATCAAAAGTCTCAAGCGTGCTCAGACCAGGGTCAACAGAATCACGTACCAACACGGTCAAATCAAGAACACCGATGGTGGTCGGGACAAACTTCAGCACGAATATGCCGTCACGAAATGGATGGGCATTGAAGCTCGCACCCGCTGGCGCTTCTGGTATCTCGATGACCGGGATTGTACCGTTCAAATCAATACCTTTAAGCTCAACCACCACAGGATCACCAACACGTACGGTGTATTCAAAATCTGGCAGTCTGTCGAGTGTGGGTGCAACATTGGGGATGGCTGATTCATCCTCCGGCAAATTGATTTTTATGCGAATGTTCTGCGTGGAGCGATAGGCGGGGTTGGCAGCATCAACGGCGGTAACCGCGAACTCACGGATGCCGACATCTCCTTGCAACGGTTGCCAGCGAAACGTTTTTGAGCCATCAAAGTTGTCGTCGAACGAAGCCCCTTTAGGTAGATCGTTCGGAAACATGCCGGGTAAATCACCGTCAGTATCAAGCGGCCGATAAACGATCTCAAGGATTTCTCCTGCAAACAATTCCGGATTTTCCAAACCCTCAAAAAACGGGGCTGCATTGGTCGCCGGATCAACCGTTGGTGGTATGTCAATGACCGGCGCAGGAACACCTGCATTGAAGTCTTCAATCGTCAAGGTCGCCACCTTAACGTCAGGTAAAGGCACACCGGCATCTCTGACAACCACGAAATCGCTTATCGTGTTCAAGTCACCTGATTCGGATAGTGGTTCATCGTCCTGAGACGGTGCTGACGTCAATGCCGGCGATGGCAAAGGCGGAAGCAAGTTATCAGCGCCCGGGTTAATGACATCAATGTCGCCGGATTCACCATCTGAGCCACCACCACAGGCTGACAAAACGCCGACAGCCAGGATGAGCACGAGCGCCGCAACGCGTCGGGTAGAAAGCGATGATTCTTTAGGGTTGGGCACGCAGAGACCTGATTCGAAATTAACTTGTGAACCCCGAATTCTACCGGAGCGGCCTGTCGCCCAAGAGATACAATCTATACACGGTGGTCAGGGAAACGTCAGATTAATCACAAAGGCGTGATTTTGGACGAGATTTAGCGGATCAGCGCACATTTTGCTCACTGGTGGCAACAACAGCGAACTGGACCCATTAGCTACTGATCCACTTCGGAGCTACTGATCCACTTCGGCGGTCACCACCGTCCTGGCATCGCCAACCGTAAAGCTCAGCAGGTTCTGCGCCTGCACAACCGCATCGTGGAAGCGATGCTCATCATCAGGCAAAACCTCGACATCCCGTACCAGCAGGTAATAGTCAACATGCAGCGCGTAGTCATCAGCATTCCACCAACGTGTCATGCGCAGGCTGAAATATTCATTGTCGATCTGATCCGCAGCGATCAGGTGCTCAGGAGGCTCACTACGTGAAATACGAAAACTGTCGGATACCCAACTCTGTCGGTAACGCAACTTGCCCGAATCGACCGACTCGACTCTTGCCAGCTGTCGACCGATATCAAGAATATTGGATTCAAAATTGATAAGCGCCCGCTCGTAAGTACGCTCATAAGCTCTTGCATACGGTTTGGCACCGTCACGATCTCTGGTTTCGTCAATGGTTGACCACATGGCCACTTGCGTATCCCCGTTACTCGCAAATGCTTCGAACCCATACGGATCATCATCGGCGATTGGCGAGACAAGATCATACAAGTACTGATTTGATACGCCAATTTCGTATGCATCATCGGTATTCGAGTTGGTCTCGGCGATAACGGTAGTTGGTCGATTGACGCCCGGGTTGTCATACCATCGCTCGATGTGTACGCGATTGTTCATCGACGTGACATCAGCACCTTCCAGTAACGCAAACAATCGGGGATCGGTACGCTCCAGCAGACTCACTGAAGATTCCGGATACGTACCGTCGTTAGTATCGGCTAAGGTAGCGCCGGAAACCACCGCTCCGACAGACACAAACGCGCAGCACAAAAGTGTTCTGCTGATACCCATTCGCCAACCTCTCGAAATTCACCGTAGACTGTACTTGGCGGTTTCGGTTAGCGTCGTCTTTAAATTAAAGCGAGCTTAATGTGACTTGGATAAATGCCTGTTATGCAGCAATCCACACTAAGCGTGCAGAATATTAACGCGTGCACGCTTTACTCAAGCAAGCACGCTTTACATCAAGCATGCAAGATCAGCAGGATATGCGAAGACGCGAGCCACTACTGGCAAAAATGGGGACTTGTCGCGCCGTGAACAAACCCACGGAGTCAACGACATCACTGCCCTGGCCAATCGTATTTCCAGAGTTGATTTCCACAGCCGTCCAATTGCAAGTCTGCCCTGGGCTTGGCTTGAAACTGGTCGTACGACGCGGCGTTATATCTGCAGTCTGGTTACCCCCAAACGTCGAGCGCAGGGATATTTCATAACGACCCGGCTGATCCAGAATTGGCTGGTGGAATGAAAGCCACGGTGTTGACCACTCGATAGTCAGGTTATAGCGATCGTCACCGGAAGATCCCGCATCCACCGCACCGGAACCACTGGCATTGAGGATGCCTGGAAAACTGGCGCTGCGTTCATACACCCAGCCGGTATTCGTACTGAAACCAAAGCCGAACTGTTGCGTTGATACGCCACCAAAGCCTTGCCAAAAATGTCCGGCATCGCCAAGGGATTGCCCGGAAAAGCCACGCTTGCCATCGGTCAGTGCACGTACGAATGGTCGTCCCTGAGTCTGCCAGTCAATCACCGTATCTTGCTTGCCGTGATCGACCATCAGATAGGCCATATCCTCGCCACTGCGTCTGGCAAGCTGGCGGGGATGATCCATCCAGTCCCAGACCAGCGTTGGTGATGTGCCACTGTTGCTGTATTGACGAATGATGTCGGAGAATGGACCATCATTTTCAATCACGAGATTGGGTGCTTTCTGCCCCCAAAGACTGATGAATTCGTTTTCGAATGTTGGGCTGGTTCGGTAGTTCGTCATTGGCTCGCTGGCGTAAATACCGGCAAACACATTGCCATAGCGCATGCCAAGGGACAAAGCACCAGAGGCGCCCATGGAGTGTCCGAACGCATGAACCAGATTGGTATCGACATTGATACCGCCATCTCGAATAACTTCCTCGACGGCGCGCATGACACGTTGCTCGGTGAAGTTGACTACTGTTCCGCCTTGCGGGGTACTGCTAAGGCGATAGTCGTGTTCTGCAGCAAATCCGTACCACCAGGTATGCAGCGAACCGACGTCGGCGCCTGGGTCATCGGTAAACAATTGAATGACAGGCCAGTCGAATTCAGTCTGTTCAACAAACTTGTGTCGTTCGCCGTACGCATGAAGCTCCAGACGTAAAGGATAGGCAATCGACGGGTTGTAATCAGCAGGCAGCGCCACTGCATAGTTGAAGGCATAGCCTTTCAATGTTGGATTCCAGTTCGCGTAATCCATGAACTGTGTATAAACCCTGCCACGACCACCATTGACCGATGAAACCAGTACTGGTGCTGGCGAGGCAAACTGTTCGTTAACCGGTTCGGAGGTTGATGTTTGTCCTGGATTGACCGTGCGAACTTCGGAACCGTTTACGACCTCAGTCACCGCATAGTATGCAGGGCCAGCTTCATTTGCTTGAGTCGTGTAAACGAACAGTCCCTGGTCGTCACGCAGCGGTGCCGACAATTCATTAATGACGAAATTTGCAGGTGCACCGTTACCGGCCATGCGATGCAAAGAGGTTAACGCGTCCAGCGAGCCCCATTGTTCGGTTAAACGCTGAGCGGATGACAAATTTGCATTCGTAATCGGTTGATTGGATCGATAGACGTGATAGCCAGTCTGGTCATTGGCTTCATTCCAGGTGAGGAATGTCTGACCACTGCGATGGAAAACACTCAGCCCGCTGAAAACGCCGGCTGTACCAGGAACACCAACGCCATCGGTCGAACCGCCGGAAGGAGGATTGCCACCCCCTGTTGTTCCCCCTGTTGTTCCACCCGTTGACCCGCCAGTGGTACCGCCCGTAGTCCCACCGGTGGTACCGTCGGTATTGCTACCAAGCGCCGGACCCTCATCAATCGGCGAACCGCCTGACGAGCACGCGACGACACCGCCCAAGCAAAAGGCCAGGATCAGGCTTCGTCCAACTAGGTTATTTTTCATAATGATCAGTTTAACGACTGGGCGACAACACATCTGTTACAAAATGAGTACTAACTATCGAAGAGATCACGTATATGTGTCGCGTGTGTCACGTGCGCGCCGGAAAATCGCTTCAATTTGACTACCGTCACTATCGGCAATAGCGCTGCGCAATTTTTTGAGATGCTCGTCAAGTTGGTCAATTGAGTCAAGAATCGCGTCTCGATTGCTCAGACAGATATCCCGCCACATGATGGCATCACTGGAGGCAATTCGGGTGAAATCCTTGAATCCGCCAGCGGCATAGCGAAATATCTCTTCAGCTTCCTGCTGTGTGGCGAGTGTATCGACCAATGTAAATGCCAGAACATGCGGCAAATGGCTGGTCGCAGCCAAAACCCGATCGTGCTGCTCTACACCAATATTTTCGACCATGGCACCTGTAAATTCCCACAAGGCGGTGATTGCCGTGACAGCATCGGGCGAGGTAGTCGGTGTGGGTGTCAGTAAAACTCGCTTATTGGTAAACAAGGTAACGTCAGACGCTTCGACACCAGTCTTCTCTCTTCCCGCTATCGGGTGACCAGGGACCAGTTGCGTCAGGGAGTCAAACACCGATTCCGCGTCTTTGACAAACTGACCTTTGACACTTCCCGCATCCGTGATGATCGTGTCCGGCCGGAGAAACGGTTTCAACGCATTCATCTGCTCTCGCATGCTAAGCATGGGAACGGCCAGCATGATCACATCGTATTCGGCAATTGTTTCGTCAATAGAGGTGGTGTAGTGATCGATCAGATCAAGCTCGACGCCAAGCTTCCCGACGTCATCACGTCGAACAACCGCCCCGACCTTGCCTTGATGTCCAGCTCGTTTCAAGGCACCAGCGAAGGAGCCGCCAATCATGCCAAGGCCAATGATACATACAGACAAGTGTTTGAAATTCACGGCTTCTCTACAAGGCGCGAGGATAGGAGCCGAGCACACGCAGCCTCGGGGCGATTTCCCGGAGTTCGCGCAGAACCGATTTCAAACTACCGTCATCCTCATGACCATCGACGTCAATAAAAAAAACATATTCCCACATCGCCGATTTATCCGGGCGTGATTCAATCCGCGTCATGCTGATACCAGCGGTTTCCAGCGGTTCAAGCAGTTTGAGCAATCCGCCCGGCTGGTGAGGTGCACTAACCAACAGCGACGTTGAATCCTTGCCACTGGGCGGTATTTGCTGATTGCCAATGACATAAAAACGAGTTGTATTGTTTTTGACATCCTCGATCCCGGTCACAAGCGTGGTCAAATCATAATGAATCGCTGCAGCTTCTCCAGCAATCGCCGCGATTCGCTTGTCGTCAACGGCCAGACGAGCAGCGGCTGCATTGCTGCTTTCACTGATGCGTGGAATACCCGGCAAATTCGCATCGAGCCAATGACGACACTGCGCCAGCGATTGCGGGTGGGCGTGCACCGCTTTCACGTCCGTCAGATTCGCCTGACGGCTTAACAAACGATGCTGTATTCGCAGACTCAATTCACCACAAATGCGCAATGATGTTGTCGTCAACAAATCCAAGGTTTGATTGATGGCGCCTTCAGTTGAATTCTCAACCGGAACCACACCAAAGCGAGCTTGTTCATTTTCAACGGCAGAGAAAATCTCACTGATACCCGCTTCAGGCTGAGTGATGACCGCGTGGCCAAAGTGCCGCTCAGCGGCTGTCTGGCAATACGTGCCTTCGGGCCCGAGGTAAGCCACCCGCATCGGTTCTTCCAGCGCCAGGCTCGCGGAGATGATTTCGCGAAATATGCGCTGCACCGCTCGGTCGCTCATGGGACCTTCATTACGCGACGCCACTTCATTAAAAATCTGGGCCTCTCGCTCGGGGCGATAGAAATCCACCGGCGCCCCTGCCGCTTCGCGAAGCTTGATTTCAGCAACCTTCAGTGCCGCCTCGGCCCGCTTGTTCAACAGACCATGAATTTCAAGATCGATAGCATCGATAATCTTGCGGATATCGCCAAGGCTTGCTTCGCCGTCTTGTTTTGTCGTCATGCCAGGTTCCGCGAGAAGTCGGTCATATAGTCAACAAGCGCATCAACTGCCTTATCAGTGACGCCATTGTACAAACTTGCTCGAATACCGCCACGAGACTTGTGCCCTTTCAGGCCAATCAGACCTCGCTCCGAGGCGCCTTGCAGAAATGCCGGCACTCGGGCCGGGGCGACCAGATCAAACGGGATATTCATGATGGAGCGATTGGCATCAGCAACACGATTGTCAAAACAATCATTTTCATCAATGCATTGATAGACACGCGATGCCTGTGCTTTATTTCGATCAGCGACCACATCAAGCCCACCTTGCTCGATCAACCATTCAAAAACACAACAGGATGCATACCAGGCAAATGTCGGTGGTGTGTTCAACATGGAGTTACTGTCGCTCATTTCGGCATAGCTGAACACCCGTGGCACGGAAGGCCGCTGTCGCGAACGATCAATGAGATCGTCACGGATGATGACAATAGTGATTCCAGCCGGCCCGATATTTTTTTGTGCACCAGCATAAATCATTGCGTACGACTCAATATCCACTGGCCTGGACAGTATCGATGAAGACATGTCACACACCAGTGGCAGTGTAGTCTCAGGCGTCTTGTCAAACACAATACCATCGATGGTTTCATTGTCCGTGATATGTAAATAACTGGCACTGCCCGGTATTTGCCATTGCCCGGATTCAGGTATCGACAATTGCGGTTGTTCGGTCAAGTCACAGACGGTGGTGACCTGCGTCAAGCGCGAAGCATCAGCAATGGCCTTTGCTGACCAGTAACCGGTATTGGAAAAGGCAACATGCCCGTCGGTATCAAGATTGTTTACCGTCAGAGAAAATTGCGCGTTGGCCCCGCCTTGCATAAACAATACTTGATAGGTGTCAGGTATCGACAACAGAGTTCGAAGATGGGTTTGTGCGCGGCTGGCAATTGCCATGAAATCATCGCTGCGATGACTCATCTCAAGCACGGACAAACCCCGACCTTGATAGTCAAGCAACTCACTTTGTATACGTTCCAATACCGCCTGCGGCATTGCCGCAGGACCTGCATTGAAATTGGGAAGACGCATCGCAGCTAAAGTACTTGGACAGGACAACTAGGTGTTGTTGTCAGTATCGTCTTCATCACCAGCGTTGTTGTCTTGATCGTTGTCTTCAGAAGCATCTGGCGTCGCATTGTCTTCATCAGATGCAGGGACATCGGAACCGCCTGCCGCATCCGAGGATGGTGTTGCAGGCGTTGTTTCGTCACCGTCCAACTCATCGCCCAATTCATCAGTGTTCGCATCAGCCTCATCGATCGCTGTCAGCTCAACCAGTGACTCGCCAGCAGTCAGGCGAATAAGCCGCACACCTTGTGTATTACGACCCACCGTTGACACTTCTGCCACTGCCGTCCTGACCAAGGTGCCGCCATCGGTGATCAACATGATTTCGTCATCATCACGTACTTGCACTGCACCAATGACCGGACCGTTACGCTCGGTTGTCTTGATATCAATGACGCCCATGCCACCACGCCCTTTGGTTGGATAGTCGTCAGGCTGTGTACGTTTGCCATAGCCGTTCTTGGTCGCACTCAAAATACTGCCTTCACCAACGACGATCAGGCCGATTACGGTGTCCTCTTCTGGCATCTTGATGCCTCGAACCCCTGCTGCGGTTCGGCCCATCTTGCGTACATTCGACTCGTTGAAACGCATGGCTCGACCACCACTTGAGAACAGCATGACATCGTTACTACCATTGGTCAGCGCTACATCGATCAAGAAATCATCGACGCGCAAGTCGATCGCAATGATGCCGTTAGCACGTGGCCGGGAGAAGTCCGACAAGGCTGTTTTCTTGACCACACCTTTACTCGTTGCAAACACGACAAATTCGGTATCGGTGTACTCCCGTACCGTGAGTACTGCATTGACTCGTTCGTTTTCTTCCAAAGGCAGGAGATTGACGATCGGTCGTCCACGCGAGTTGCGACTGGCTACCGGTAATTCATAAACACGCTTCCAGTACACCTTGCCGACGCTGGTAAAGAACAGAACCGTGTCATGCATACTCGCGACAAAGAGCTTGTCGACAAAGTCCTCATCTTTCATGGCCGTGGCTGACTTGCCGCGACCACCGCGACGTTGGGCACGATAATCAGACAAGGGTTGTGCCTTGGCATAACCGCCATGTGACAAGGTGACGACCACCGCTTCATCAGCGATAAGATCCTCAACGGTCATTTCGGAATGATCGACCTGGATTGCCGTCTTACGCTGATCACCGTACTGATCGATGATATCCACCAACTCGCCACGAATGACCATACGCAGACGCTCGGGATCAGTCAGGATATCCAGGTAATCTTCGATCTGCTCGAGGATCTCACGGTACTCTTCAACGATCTTGTCTTGCTCAAGCCCGGTCAGGCGATGCAGGCGAAGATCAAGAATGGCCTGAGCCTGCACTTCAGTGAGTTGGTAACGACCATCATGCAGGCCAAATTCCTCACCCAGATTATCCGGCTTGGAAGCTTCAGCGCCGGCACGCTCAAGCATGCCACTGACGATACCCGGCTCCCAGGTTTGCGCAACCAGCTTTTCCTTGGCCTCTTGCGAATTCTGCGATTCCTTGATCAGCTGGATAATTGGATCGATGTTCGCCAGTGCAACCGCAAGACCTTCCAATACATGCGCGCGTTCTCTCGCTTTGCGCAGAAGATAAACCGTACGCCGTGTAACAATTTCACGCCGATGGCGAATAAACGCAGCCAATACATCATGGAGATTGAGGAGCTTTGGCTGCCCTTCATCGAGCGCGACCATATTGATGCCGAAGACTACTTGCAACTGTGTCTGCTTGTACAACTGGTTAAGCATGACATCGCCCGACTCGCCACGTCGCAGTTCGATAACAACGCGCATACCGTCTTTATCTGACTCATCGCGTAGTTCGGTAATGCCTTCGATCTTCTTGTCTTTTACAAGCTCAGCGACTTTTTCAAGCAAACGCGCCTTGTTGACCTGATAAGGCAACTCGGTAACGATGATCGTGTCCTTACCCGTCTTCTCGTTGTGCTCGACATCAGCCTTGGCCCTTACGTAGATCTTGCCCCGCCCTGTGCGGTAAGCCTCACGAATACCTCGCGCGCCATTGATGATGCCCTTGGTGGGAAAATCCGGCCCCGGAAGATGTTCCATCAAACCTTCAACGGTAATTGCCGGGTCATCAAGCATGGCAATAGTGGCGTTGATGACTTCGGAGATATTGTGCGGCGGGATGTTTGTCGCCATGCCGACCGCAATACCAGTGCCACCGTTGACCAATAGATTGGGAATACGTGATGGCAACACGGCGGGCTCACGTTCAGAGCCATCGTAGTTAGGAATGAAGTCGACCGTTTCCTGATCGATATCGGCCAGCAGTTCCTGTGTAATTTTGGCCATGCGTACTTCGGTGTAACGCATCGCCGCCGGCGGATCACCGTCGACCGAGCCAAAATTCCCCTGCCCATCAACCATCATGTAACGCATGCTGAAAGGCTGCGCCATGCGCACCATGGAATCATAAATGGCAGAATCACCGTGCGGGTGATACTTACCCATGACTTCACCGACAACACGAGCCGATTTCTTGTACGGACGATTCCAGTTGTAGCTTTGCTCATGCATCGCATACAAGATGCGTCGATGCACAGGTTTTAGTCCGTCTCGAACATCAGGCAAGGCACGCGATACGATAACGCTCATTGCGTAATCGAGGAATGACTGACGCATCTCGTCCTCGAGATTTATCGGCAGTATTTCTTTGGCAAAATCAGACATGTATTGCGGGGCCAATCAATGTTTGGAATCGGGATAGATCAACCCTCAAATTCTACCACACAGGGCCCGAAAACCGTAGTTTCCGGCGGCATTTGACCTTGACTTCGCTGTATCGATACCGGGTCCTCGACACTGTTAAAATCTTTCCCCATGACACCGACAACCACGTCCAACGTAGACCCTGCCGAACTTGCCAAATTTCAGGAATTGGCCAGCCGCTGGTGGGACCCGAATAGCGAATTTCGACCACTGCATGAAATCAACCCCCTGCGCCTTGGCTGGATTCAGGATCGTGTGGATCTCAGCCAATCGCGTGTACTCGATGTGGGCTGTGGCGGCGGCATTCTCGCTGAATCGATGGCGACCTCGGGCGCCACAGTGCTCGGTATAGATCTGGCTGATGCACCGCTGTCCGTCGCTCGCCTGCATGCGCTGGACGTCGGCGCAACACTCGACTACGAAGCCATTTCAGCAGAAGATTGCGCCGCGCGAGAACCCGCCAGTTTCGATGTTGTGACCTGTCTCGAAATGCTCGAACATGTCCCCGATCCAGCATCAACCGTGGCTGCCTGCAGTGCACTGGTAAAACCCGGTGGCAAGGTTTTTTTCTCAACCATCAATCGCAACCCCAAATCCTATTTGTTTGCCATCATTGGTGCGGAGTACGTGCTTCGTCTACTTCCACGTGGCACTCACGAATGGGACAAATTCATCAAACCTTCTGAGCTTGATAGCTACTGTCGCCAAGCTGGTTTGCGGGTCGATGAAATCATCGGCCTGACTTACAACCCGCTAAACAAGCGCTACAAACTTGAAGATGATGTCGCCGTGAATTTCATGATCGCCGCCACCCGCATCGACGACGTAAACGAACAGCAGTGATCGCCCCTCACGACGGATCAAGCTTGTATTACAGCTTGCTCTGGACGCAGCCAACGGCAAGGATAAATTTCCTCAAGCGCCTGACCTTGATCCATGCCCTGTCAAGCAGCCTTGATGACGTGCACG
Source organism: uncultured Granulosicoccaceae bacterium (assembly GCA_964449565.1). Classification (GTDB taxonomy): domain Bacteria; phylum Pseudomonadota; class Gammaproteobacteria; order Granulosicoccales; family Granulosicoccaceae; genus Granulosicoccus. The sequence goes on from CAYUZB010000010.1 coordinate 38,273, forward strand.
AACCTACGGTTGCTGAGAAGAAAATCCATTGGTGGCATGAAGAACTGGAACGACTGGCTAAATCGACACCGCGGCATCCTGCTTGTAAAGAAAACAAAGAACTGATGCAGGGTAAGCAGATAGCGATTCGCCACTGCCTCTCGATACTGTCCAGCGCGGCCAGTACCCGATACACACAAAGTCAGACTGACGCTGAGGCAAACGAATTGTTACTGTCCTCGTTCAAATCGCGAATTGCTTTGCTCAGTGATGCTTTGCATCACGTGCAAGCCGATGCTGACGACACGCCGAACACAACTAACCGGGAAGCCCTGAATAATCAGACCATACAGGCGGATGATCTGGCACTCGCATTTGCAACGCACGACAATCTCTATCGCCTGCCCTATCTTCTGCACCGCGGATTTGCGGTGTTTAGCGATGAAACCTACGACAGGCATTCCCTGACACCAGAAACACTGTCCACAGAAGGCGCAAAGACGATACTCGAGGAAGCGATCAACCATGCACTGTCCTGTTTTGACAGCGCTTTTTCCGATGAATCGCTATGTTCAGTGTTACAACAACGTGCACATCTACCTTTATGGCGACTGGCAAAACTGAGGGCCGCGCAGTTGAAACTCTGGCAGCGCCAGGGCACCAGGCTCGTCTCTGAACGCGCAACCTTAACGCCCATCAGAAAGTTCTATATCGCCTGGCGACACCGACGTCACTAAGCCTTGTGGCGTACACTGCAACCCATGATTGATCCCAACTACCAGCAAGCCAGTGCAGAACAGAGACAGTTTGAACTGCCAGCGAATGCGTTTGCCGGAAAAAATATTGCCATCACTGGTGCAACCGGTGGTCTGGGTACAGCTCTGTCAAAGTCGCTGGCCGCCGCCGGTGCAACGGTTGTACTGGTATCCAGAAAGGAAAAGAAACTTGAGAAACTCTACGATGCATTGTTGGCCAATGGCGCCCCAACGCCTGCCATCGTCCCCATTGAACAAGACAAGGCTAACGAAGCCGCCTATGCCGAGCTTGCCGAACTGATTTATGGCGAAATGGGAGGCCTCGACGCGCTAATCCATACCGCAGCTGATCTGGGCACACCCACACCGATGACCGCAATCGCACACGCCGAGTGGATGCGTGTCATGTCGGTTAATCTCACCAGTGCCCGTCTGCTGTCGCTCGCCATGTTGCCGCTATTGAAAGAATCACCATTGGGCAGCATGGTGTTTCTGCTGGACAACAAACCCGGTGCCTACTGGGGTGGCTATGGCATTTCGAAACAGGCAACCCAGGCCATGATGCATATGCTCGCCGATGAAAATGATCAGCCTGTCGATGGTGGCGATGGTTTTCCGCGACTGGCCATCAACGGTTTCGACCCAGGCCCCATGCGAACACCATTGCGACGCCGTGCCTTTCCCGGTGAACAGGAAAACGAATCACCGTTACCGGAACAGGCGCTCGGCACGCTCAACTGGCTGCTTAGTCGACAGGATCGAGCGGTAAACGGCAAGGCTTTACACAACGGGTAATTTTGAGGCATTTAAGCTTATGAGCGATACATTGCAAATGTCTTTACTGCAACACGCACCAACGCCTGAAGCATTGACTGTCAGCCTTCAACGTATCGACCACTATGCCAAGGTCGCCGCCGATTCCGGTAATGATCTATTGCTATTGCCAGAGGCGAGCCTAACCGGATACAACATAAGCCTTGATGCAGCAAAACACATGGCTGAACGACGAGACGGTGAAGCATTCAAAGAAATCGCCGCTATCGCAAGACGTAACAATATCGCGATTGTCTATGGCTATATCGAGCAAGACGGTGATGTGCTTTACAACAGCACCCAATTCATCGACGAGGCAGGTCAATCAATCGGGCACTATCGCAAGACTCACCTATGGGGTGATCTTGATCGGCAGTTGTTCCAGCAAGGCGAAGCCTTTGCGCCATTGATCAACTACAAGGATTGGAAGATTGGTTTGCTTATTTGCTATGACGTGGAATTTCCTGAAACAGTACGCCATCACGCCTTGTCAGGCGCTGACCTGATCCTGATACCAACCGCACTGATGCATCCCTGGGACTTTGTCGCCACCCATGTTACTCGGGTACGCGCTGCCGAGAACCAGGTGTATCTGGCTTACGCAAACTACTGTGGTGTCGAAAACAGTCTTGAGTATGCAGGCAAGAGCTGCATAGCCGGCCCTGATGGCGATGCCCTGGCTCATGCTGACACAGATGAAGCGTTGTTGTGTGCAACGCTCACCAAGCAGGCCATCAGCGATATTCGCAAAAGCCTGCCTTACCATCGCGATCGTCGTGAGTCGCTTT
>CAYUZB010000010.1:40707-45296 GCA_964449565.1 uncultured Granulosicoccaceae bacterium
ATCAGCGATATTCGCAAAAGCCTGCCTTACCATCGCGATCGTCGTGAGTCGCTTTACGAGCAGCACATCAAACACAAACGCACATAAAACGTACGCGGAAACACCGACAGACATGACTGGCCGATATAAATGAAAGCTAGCAGCACTACCGTATTTGGACCCGATTTCCCATTCGCTTATGACGACTGGCTTGCGCATCCATCAGGCCTCGGCACCGTGCCATCGGCAAAGCACGGGACATCGGTCGCCATCATTGGTGCAGGCATGTCCGGGCTTGTCGCCGCATACGAGCTGATGAAGCTCGGGCTACGCCCCATCGTTTTCGAACAAGGCCGCATGGGTGGTCGGCTTCGGTCACAACGCTTTACCAACGGTCACGATATCGTTGCGGAACTTGGCGGCATGCGTTTTCCGGAATCGGCAACAGCCTTTGATCATTATCGACGCCTCGCTGATCTAAGCCTTGAACCCTTCCCTAATCCCTTGACAGAAGCGGCCGGTACCACCGTCATTGATCTCGCGGGCGTTACGCGTATTGCTCGAACAGTCGATGATCTGCCCGAGGATTTCAAACTCGTCGCACAAGCGTGGCAGGACGCACTGGAAACCGAAGCACACTTTTCAAAAATTCAGAAAGCCATTCGCGCCAAGGATGCTATCGGGGTAAAACAACATTGGGATGTATTGGTTCGTGACTGGGACGACAGAACGTTCTACGACTTCATCGCCACCAGTAAGGCTTTCAAACAACTCACCTTCAAACATCGCGAGATGTTTGGACAAGTCGGCTTTGGCACCGGCGGCTGGGATTCAGACTTTCGTAACACCATGCTTGAAATACTCCGCGTCGTGCTGACTGAATGTGACGACAATCAGCACTACATTGTCGGTGGTGCCGAGCAATTGCCTCGAAGCCTGTGGCAAGCAACGCCCGAGTGTGAGCATTGGCCCGCCGGTACTTCGCTCGAGTCCTTGAATAGTGGCGCGACTCGACCCGGTGTAAAGCGCATTGACCGCCCGGGCGAGAACTTGTTTGGTGTCACCGATCAATTTGGCAATCGCCATGAGTTTCCGGCGGTACTTGCCACTTGTCAAAGCTGGCTACTGACGACCAGCATCGAAACGGATGAATCCTTGTTCTCGCAGGATGACTGGATGGCATTGGACCGAACCAGCTATATGCAATCATCGAAAACGTTTGTCATGGTCGACCGCCCGTTCTGGAAAGACATTGATCCTGATACGGAGGAGCCTGTCATGAGCATGACATTGACTGACAGGTTGACACGTGGCACCTACCTATTCGACAACGGTGAAAACAAACCAGGCGTTATCTGTTTGAGCTATACCTGGATGGCAGATGCGTTGAAGATGCTACCGTTACCGGTCGAAAAACGCGTAGAGCTTGCACTCAGTGCACTTGCAAAGATCTATCCCAAGCTCGACATCAGGCAACATATCATCGGACAACCCATCACGATCTCATGGGAAGCTGATCCAAACTTTCTGGGCGCATTCAAAGGCGCCCTACCCGGACACTATCGCTACAATCGCCGCATGTATACGCACTTCATGCAAGCAAACAAGCCTCGCAAACAACAAGGCATTTTTATCGCTGGCGACGATGTGTCATGGACACCGGGCTGGGCGGAAGGCGCTGTGCAAACTGCATTGAATGCCGTGTGGGGGATTGTTCAACATATCGGTGGAAACACGCATCCGGACAACCCTGGCCCGGGTGATGTTTTTAACGAATTGGCCCCGATCGATCTCGATACTTAAAAAGTCTACCGAACCAAGCCATGACGTTGTGCGGCGCTGCGCGCCGCACGACATTGATCGTCAGTCAACCGCACGTTTTCACCCGTAGTTCGAGCGAGCATCAAATTACCGTCCATCATCGTATGCTCACCTGAATTTGCCAGCACATGAAACATCTCATGCGCAAGTGCAATGCCTTCATCTTCAAGCGCCGCCGTCAGCCAGACCGAATCAGTTAACCAAGGTCGGTTACGCGTATTGGCACGGCCAAATGCCTCGGCATCGAATGCCAATTGCATACGGGTATCATGAGCGAGCACGATGGTAAGCTTCCTGTCGGGACCACTGGAACGCAGCGATTGCATGACCGTTTTGGCAGGGCCGGTACTCAGATCCTGTTGATAGGTGGCAACCTGTGCATAAAGAATGTCGACACTCGGCATGCTGATCGCACACTGTTGCAAAATACCGGACGCCTGGTCGAGCAAGGCGCTGATACGTTGATCATCATAGGCTGAATTCAGAACGATCAGTTCGACTGGTACAGTCAGTGTGTCAACGCGACCGTTGGTGGCGTCTACACTGTCGGGGGCTACCATCGTCGGCGCATAACTACGTTTGTTAAGGACAATCGGTGATTGCTCGATGCCGATTTGAGGGTCAGCCAGATACCCCGAACCGATTTGACGTGGTGCAGTGCCATCAGCAAAACGTCTGCGGATCCACTGGAGAATATCTTTGGCCGTGAAATCGGGGTGCGCCTCGACAAGCCGCGCTGCCAAGGCAAGCGCTCGTGGTACCGCATAACTGGAACCGGATACTTTGCCAGACGAACCATCAAACTCAAGCACACGCTGATCCTCGGCCGGAACGAGATAGTCAACACTATTGCGGCCCCAGTTTACGCCGTCAGCTGGCCTGACAAAATCATCGGCTGAAGTTACCACCAGTAAGTTATCCAGATCCAGTGCAGCCGGATAGACAGGTTCGTGATCAATGTCTCGTGCATTGTTTCCGGCTGACGCAATGAATAACAAATCAGGATTCTCACGCGCCACCTCTGCAAACACCGTCCACAGATCAGACCGGTTACTACCCAGTGGCAGGCCAATAACACGAACATCATTATCAACAGCGTGTTGTATCAGCTGACGCATACGTGTCATGTCAGGTCGTGGGTAGCGATAGGCAACCAGGGCTGCATTGGGTGCTTCGCGAATAAATAGCGAGGCCGTTCGCGTACCATGCCTGACAACACGCCCATTGGACAGCGGGTGTGAATCAAAAGGCCGATCATCCATGTCCCAAAAATCATAGGCGATAAGCTTGCCGTCAGTATCTCTGGCGAGCCCATCGGCAATTTCTGGCAACAAGTAATTGATGCCGGAATCGACCAACGCTGCGCGAACACGGGCAGTACCCGGGCTCAATTCCGGCACGACAGGGTTGTCACCCATTGCTTCAAAATTCAGCGCCTGCGCGTTTGCTTCGGTCGCGACAATACAAACGAATGTAACAAAAACTGCAGGGAACCTGAGTGCACCTTTGATCAACGACGTGACCCTGTCCGCCTAAACATTCGCTCGGTCAAACATACGATCACCCTGCTCGCGGATAATCTGTTTGGCTTTTTGTAATGAATGATCAATTGCCGCCTGCTGATCGGCGTGATTGTCGGCGCGAATGAACTGTGTCGACTTTTCTTCGTCACCCACACGTTTACTGATAGTCCCCGCCGTCCTGTACTGACCACCTTCCTTGATCGGGTTTGCAACGATGACGAATCCCTCATGTTCGACCGGATCTGAGGCAACACCTTGACTAGCACCCTCACTGGCACCAGAACTGCCAAACAATTTACCTAAAAAACTCCCAATACCCATGATCATCCCCCGTCGCGTTAGCTCATCATATAATGAGCCGCACGACTCTGCACACTCCATCCTGCTTCCGCTACCAATTCGGCCCGATGCTCCGTTATATCCACTATGAATCTCCTGTTGGCTGCTTGCTGATCGCTTTGAACAACGAGGGTCTCAAGCATATTATCTTTCCCGAAGGCTGCCGAAGCAGGAAGGCAGACGAGGACTGGCAAAAAATTACCTACGTACCCGGCGGAGATGGTTTGCCCTCATCCGAGTTTGACGCGGTCGTCACGCAACTTGATGAATACTTTGCTGGCAAGCGACGGACGTTTGATCTTGATCTGGCACCGGAGGGCACGGACTTTCAGCGAGCCGTGTGGCAGAAACTTACCACCATCAAATACGCCAACACCTGCAGCTACGGCGATATTGCAAAAAGCCTTGGCAAACCCACTGCCAGCCGTGCCGTTGGCGCTGCAAACGGCGCCAATCCGCTATCGATTATCATTCCATGCCACCGCGTCATTGGTGCAGGCGGAAGTCTGACTGGCTTCGGCGGTGGCCTGCCAACCAAACAGTGGTTGTTGGCGCACGAACGTGGCGAGGGTCAGTTGTTCGCTTTTGACGATATGCGGTGAACGGTACCAGCGTAAACTGAGGACGCGGCTACCACCCCATGAGCCGACGGAAAAAACCTGGCTTCAAAGACGCTTTGCAGCTTGCATATTGCGCGGCATAACGATCAGCTCTCGACTGTACATTTGTCGCCGCGCGGATCAACCACGGTTTTTTGTTGTGTGTACCACGGGCATAACCTGCGGGCCCTTCGTGATAGTTGAGATATAACTTGCTTGCGTCCCCTCGCGGTATGCCATTGGCCTTCACTGCCTGGAGCATGTACCAGTGAATGAAATCAGTTGCGTCAGCAAAGTCATGTCGTTCGCGCCAATGCTCACCGGTCGC
>CAYUZB010000010.1:45396-48022 GCA_964449565.1 uncultured Granulosicoccaceae bacterium
CGAGTGTAGTCAGATAAACTTGACGCATCATGAACAAGACGCCAGAAAACGCGCCGGTCCCCGGACGCTACAAACATTACAAAGGTCCCGAGTATCAGGTACTTGGCATGGCCCGTCACTCTGAGACCGAGGAATGGCTGGTTGTCTATCAGGCCCTCTATGCCGAGCGCGGCATCTGGGTGCGTCCATTGACGCTATGGCAGGAGCCAGCAACTGTCAACGGCGAGGACGTCCAACGCTTTTCGCTGACCAAGGCCTCGGGCGCCACATTGGACTGACAACGGTGCTTGGCTTGCATCGAGGCACTGATCAATTGCCAAAAATTCCACCGAGGGAGCAAGGAAAACGCCCCAGAGCTGGGCCGGTGAGTTGCTAATTAACCGCCCAGACGACTCAATCAACCTGTAGACAGACAACTCTGGAGTGATACTTGCTGCGAGACAGACACGGTTTCAAATTTTTCGAGCTCGGTCATGGCTGTTTTCCGACATTCTCTAGTAGTACTGGCGCTCTCTTTTCTATCTGCCTGCGCGTCGACAAATCCAGCACCCAATGTCTCTGGCGACGCATCTCAAACAGAAAACAAGGCAGAACCCTCACTGATCCAGGCGTTGCCGGAATCGATTGAATCATTTGATTATGTGAATTATCGCTACTTCGACGATGCTGGCGACGGCTACCAGCTACGGTACAGCAATCAGCGTAAGCGTCGTATCGCAAGTGTTTTTGTCTACCCCGTAGATGAAGAAAACAAAACACTGGAGCACAACCAACTGGTACTAGGCTCTACCCGCGCGACAATGCAGGCCTTGGGCGAAGCCGTCAAACAGGGACACTACGTCAATTTCAATGTAGTGGATGCAGCAACCAAGTCGCAGGGTATCAGAACAGTTGCACGGGTCCAGGCAACCTATCTGCAAGAAAATCTGGCGTCATACACACTTGTATACCAGACAGAACATGAAGGCACTTTTTTAAAAATCCGCTTTACCATGCCTGACAATGAAAGCAACCGCAGCAGCAATGAGTGGGATCAATTCGCCGATCAAATATTCAAATTGATTATCGACGACTTGCAATCCGAAGACCTTCAAGCTTCATCGACCTGAATCGAGCAGTATTTCGATATCATCACGCCAATGAATTCTATCGTGTGACCGCTAGCCCCCTTTATTGTGATTAATTGTCTGAAATTTCCACCAATAGCAGAACGCTAGCGGAAAAAAGATAGCGATGGCTAACAGCCATTTGAATCGATAATTTACCGCAGCACTTAATGCGGCAGCCCCCGCTACCCCAAGCGACACGATTAGCGCGAGGGAGGCCACGAACAAACCGATTACCGCAAAGAGTTCTGACGACGACTCTGCTGAACCAAACAATGGGAAAAGTGCGAACGACATCGGCAGCATAAACAAAACAGCAAAAGCCAAAACCAATCGGAATCGGTGTAGCCAGATCCAGGCTTCTAACTTACTGATGGATCTCACCCATCTGGCGTAAATACCTGCTTCAGTATTTTGCGATATCCTTGCCATGACTGTCCTAAGACTATACTGTGACGTATATAGTAAATCCGCAGCCACTAAATTATCAAAGCCCATCCATCGATAAGCTGGTCTAATTACTTACTGTTGGCGAATAGATGAAATCATGGTTTCTCTAGTCAGACTACTTGACACCGACAGAAGCCCATGCCCCCTACCAAGCCTAGCCCTAGTTTCCCACCTGCACCAACCTTGAAGCCATCACCGTTCCCTAAACTAATATTGCCATTCAATTTTGCTGAAGCGCCAAATCCGCCTTCGATGTAACCACTTGCCGTGATTCCGTGATCAAAAGCTTCCGGTACTTCCGGTATTCCTGGGACATCCCGACCGGCGACGAAATCAACAACCGGGTCTATCACCTGATTGTAAACAGAGCCCAATGCATCACCAACTGTTTTGGGAGTTACACTTATATTGCCTCCCACACGACCATCAACAACCATAGCCTCTGCCCCCGCGCCTGCCACGGCACTCATACCAGAAGACTTGCCCTTCGCTTGGGCACTAACTTCCAGTTTAGCGTGTGCATTTACCGTCCCCGCTGTAGCTCTAAGATCAACATTGGCAAGATCACCACCCACCGTTGTCTCGAGGTTCAGAGCCGTAGCATCTGCGTTTACACAAGGAATCAACCGAGGGTAGCGAAGGTGGCAAGGAAGCTGGAGCAGCCGGTGGTGCGGGCGGAGCCGAGGGCGCCGGCGGAGGCGGAAGCGGTAACTGGCTGGTAGACCTTGCCAAGGCTCTCGGTAGGGCATCAGGCAAACATCTGGAAGACGTCATCGAGCTGGGCAAGGATCTGGGTGAGATCGATGCAAAAGAAGATCCGGCAGCTTTTGCCGAGAAGCAGGCTGAGTTCCAGGCCGCCAATCAGATATTCAAGATGTTCCAGGAAGCAATTTCGACCTTGATCAAGAGCCTCGGTGAAGGCATCACCACGATGGCCAGAAAGCAGTAATTCGAGGATTCAGGATGCGATTTGTCACACAAGACAAGTCGCATCCTCAACCACGAATTTATGCAAAAAACGCCCCGCGGTTTCCCGGGGCTTTTTTATTTTTTGTTCGAATTTTCAAGTA
>CAYUZB010000010.1:48122-51605 GCA_964449565.1 uncultured Granulosicoccaceae bacterium
CAACTTTCCGCACAAACTGGCATCTCGGTTGGCGTAGGTTTGACTCAAGGGGATTTCGGCGTCAACGACTACCGAAATCTGTCGGCACGCGTAAACTATGCAGTCAAACCATCCCTGCATGTGTTTGGCGATTTCGGCATGACGGCAATTGGTTCTGCCGATGATCCTGCCATAGGGTTCGGCGCTTTGTATTCAGCCGATGCATTTCTTGGAAAATATGTCCCCAATCTGCACACGGCATTCAAGGGTTCCTATCACACGGTGACTCTCGACGGCGGCGGCAGCGGGTTTTCACCGTTCTTCAATAATGTCGGCCCTAGCGGCATTGGAGAATTCATTCCGCTGACGTTCTCCGGCGGTGGCAGCACGGATATTGACGCCTTGTCTTTGGAGGTTTTGTTTAGCGGCAAACGGACCATTGGCAATGGGATAAATTGGTATGGCAACGTCGGCATTCATAATCTAGATGCCGGTGCACGATCAACCACGGAGTTTGGCTTGGGTGGTGGACTAACCCGAAAATTCAATTTCGGCGATGGCTTTATCGGAGTCGATATGATCGACGAATTAATCTACGGTATCGGATTTCGTTATTACGTTAAATAAATAGCTAAACCTCGTACCTCTGGCAATTTTGATATCTCGGTAGTTAATGCTTGGATATTGATTTTTAGGGGACTGCCAGGAGTAAACCTTTCAGCGTTGACGGTACTGTTGACTGTCCAGGAAAATACTATCGTCAACACGTAAGAAAAGTTGCTTGATCGACTGTCCATTGTCCGTGGTCAACTCAATATAGTTCCCCTGGATTTGATAGTACCCTTGCAATTTTCCATTCGATTCCTCTGACGAAGCCGTCCAGGTGGCAAGCTCTTCCGTTGAACTGAGACTGACGTACTGTTGTTCGGTCGCGGACTCGCTTTTCGCCGTATGCGTACTCACCGCATCTGTCCATCCGCTGGAACTGTTCAGTGCGGAAAGCGACACCTCAAAACGATTGCCTGGAAGGAAGCTAAATTCACGACGATTTGTAGACACCAGACCCATCATTGGATTGCCACCCGCAGTCGCGCTTGAATAACTACCATGTAGTTCGGGCTCGTTTCCCGTGCTATCGATCAAGGTCCCTGCCAGTGCCGTCCATTCGTTCCTAACTGGCTAACTTCGCTGTTGTTATCGCCGAGACTGGAATAGCAGCAATACTTGTTGAACAGGATATCTCGACAGAATGTACCTGCAGACGCGCCGCTGCGTAGCACAGCGCGTCATTAGACAAGCCTCTTTCTTTTCGCTGAGACACCAAAGGATCAGCGCGATACCACGCTACAAGGCCTACAAAAGAACGCTCCTCCGCCTTCACATTTATCTCGATTAACTGGCGTACAGCGACTTGATCTCAGTCAGCTGATTGCTATGAGCAAGGTCGGCAGCAGCACTCGACACTGGTAAACGATCAAACAACGCATTAACAACAGCCAAGTACGCCAGTTAGATGCAAATCACATCCACGCGAGAAACCAACATTAAAAGAAGTGGCACTTCATGCTTCGCCCACTCAAGATCGAACCCAGTAAAAATCCGAATTTCTCAATACAAATCAGCTAGTTACATCGAAAAATTGTTGAGCGACAATACTTTGAACAACCCGAAATCGATTGTATCTCATTGAATATAAAGGATATTCACCTTTCCCGAGTATCGTTTGCAGTCCACTTACAGTCTCAGTACAGTCGACGACGATTTCTTGACATCGATCAATTAGGAGACTGGCATGACGCGGCCACACACTTTGGCCAAAGCGCTGCTACTGCCTGCGGCAGTCGCACTGAGCGTGGGAATCGCACCCTCAGCACAGGCTGAAGACGGTTACCTGGTTCTAAACACCATTGCACTGCATTTCAAGAATGCAGACGAGCGCAATGCGTTTACACCAGGCATCGGATGGGAGTATTCCCCATCGAGCAAGGTCGGTTTTCACGTCGGCACCCTGTCTGACAGTTTCGGTTATCAGGCGGCCTATGGCGGTCTGAATTACGCCACGCAACCGATGTTTGCTGATCGTGTGCGTTTCATGCTCGGAGCAACAATTCTGCACAAGCAATTCAGACAGGATTCCGAACCAGAAACCAAACTCGTGCCTTTACCAGCGATGGAACTTGGCATTACCAAAAAAGCTGTTCTGAATATCAGCGGCTCGCCACAAGTCGATATCGGCGACCAACGCAACAATGCTGTTGTTTTCTTTCAGCTGAAACTGAATTTGAGCTAAGGCTCAAACACCCCAGTGTTCATGAGGAACACTTTTTTACCCCCTTTCGGCTGGCCGCAAAGGCCAGCCGCATTTTAAGTTTTTCGCCAGCGGCGTACACAACAGCTAAACCAGTTCTGCGCGATACAAAAGAAACACACCGTCCCCCCCGCGTTCAAATTCAAGCCAACGAAAAGGCAACTGCGGGAATGCCGCTTCAAGTGCAATGGCGCTATTGCCAACCTCCACAACCAGCACCCCCTTGTCAGTCAGATAGTCACTTGCCTGAGCAAGCATTTGACGAACAAGATCAAGACCATCCTCACCTGATGCCAATCCAAGCGCAGGCTCATGATGAAATTCGGCTGGCATGGATGCCAGATCACTCGCATCGACATACGGAGGGTTAGAGATGATGAGATCAAATTTGCCGGTGATCGCTTCAAACAGATTTCCCTGGCTCAGTGTGATCTGCGATTCCATCGCATGCATTGCGACATTCTCATTTGCCAAAGCCAAGGCATCGGCGGATAGATCACTGCCCACCACCACCGCCTCTGAGAGTTCATAAGCGCAGGCGATGGCGATACAAGCGCCGCCGGTACAAAGATCGAGAATTCGGGGTGTTTCATTGTTCTCGAGAACACCATAAAAATCAGACACGATAAATTCTGCCAACGGCGAGCGGGGTACCAGCGCGCGATGATCACTTTTAAACCGATGGCCGGCGAACCAGGCCGAGCCAGTCAGGTAGGCGGTCGGTATGCGCTGTTCGATACGTTTAGTCAGTATTTCATTACAGGCGGTAATCTCGTCAGCCGACAGACGACGGGAGTAATCCGGTGCCAGGGCTGGTGACAGTCCTATGGCAGACAAGATCAACCAACTGGCCTCGTCAATTGCAGTAGCTGCCCCATGCCCAAAAAAAACCTCTCCGCTGGAAAGCGCGTTGGCCGCGGTTCGAATGACATCCTCAAGGCTGGCATTGTTGTCAGACAGTATCAGCACTTGCGGTGGTCCCAATTGATCGAGAATGAGGTATGGCGAGTATAATGGAAGACTTCACAACATCGATGTGCGCCCATGGAATCGTCAAAATCAACACGCTGGTTTCGTTTTCTACCCGTGATTGCCATTGCGATCGCGGGTTTACTTGCCGGTGTCTATGTCTCTTCAAAGACTGGGCTTTCCAGCGGTCGGGTTCGCGTCGAGAGTGACACGACACAGGCTGCGAC
>CAYUZB010000010.1:51705-66869 GCA_964449565.1 uncultured Granulosicoccaceae bacterium
CAGGCTGCGACTCAAGCAAAAGACTCCACTGCCACCCGCGCCCAGTCAGATGAAACCGCCCTGTTGCAAGGCATTCAGGCCAAGCTGAAATCCACGCAAGTTTTGCCAAGCGATTTCAAATCTGTCCCAGCCTTCAGCCTGCTCGATGTAAATGGCGATGAGATCACCGAAGCTGCATTGGCGGAACAATGGAGCCTGATGTTCTTTGGCTACACCCACTGCCCCGATGTTTGCCCAATCACATTGAGTGTGATGAAAGAAGTTGTAGCAAAACTTGAAGCTGACTCTTCACCCCCGATGCAAGTAGTGTTCATGACAGTGGATCCAGTTCGCGATACCCCTGATATAATGAAAAACTACGTTGGTTTTTTCAGTGACGAATTTGTCGGCATCAGTGGTGAACTCAACGCCACCCATGAGTTCACTCGCGCCCTCGGCATCGTCGCCGCGTTTACCGCTAACAAAGATGACCCGAAAAACTACCTAGTTGATCACACGGCATCCATGTTGCTGGTGGATCCTGATTTGCGAGTTCGAGCCAAATTTGCCCCACCACACGAAGCAGCCACCATCGTTGAGGACTACAAAACCTTGATGGGTGCATTCAACTGATTCGAGCATCGAAAAATTTCTAGCATCTATTCAAGGCAAGCAAGCATGATCAAAAACACCCTGTTGGCACTGGTTGCCATGTTGCCACTGGTAGCCCAGGCCGAGCTTCCCGTAGTGCAAGATGCGTTTATCGCACCAACGCCCCCTGGAGCCAAAGTCGCCGCAGCGTTCATGACCTTTCGTAATAACGGCAACGATGCTATCGAAATAACAACGGCAACAAGCCCGGCAGTCAATATGGTTGAAATCCATTTAAGTACGATTGTCGACGATGTCGCGTCAATGCAAAAGCAAGACAGTGTTCAGGTTCCAGCGGGTGGCTCTGTTGCCTTCAAGCATGGCGGCTATCACTTCATGCTGATGGGCCTTGAAACGCAACTGGTCGAAGGCGATACCGTGCCGTTGATAATTACAACCAGCGCGGGCGTTATGTATCTCGATGTACCGGTCGGCCAACCCCAAGAAACAACCGAGCTTGAGCAGCGCAGCGATCACAGCGCAAGCGGCGGGAAAGAGGTCCATTGATGTGGGATTGGATAAAAACATACAGCCTGTATCCGCTACCGCATCATTTGCTGTCCAGGCTGGTGCTGTGGGCGACTCGTCAGGAGTCGCGTGCAACGCCGGCGGCCATACGTTGGTTTGCCCGGAAATTTGATGTCGATATGAAAGATGCCGTCGAGGAAGAACTCGGCAGCTATACATCTTTCAATCGATTCTTCACGCGCGCCTTGAAACCCGAGGCAAGACCGATCGACCAGCAAGCTAATTCCATTTGCTCGCCGGCTGATGGTCGTATATCAGCGATCGGCGAAATCACAGACGGACGAATCTACCAGGCCAAGGGCCGCGACTATTCACTTGACGTTTTGATCGGTGGTGATCAGAGCGCCGCACAGCGACTCGCCAACGGCGGTTTCGCGACTATCTATCTATCACCGCGAGATTATCACCGTTTGCACATGCCAGTTGCAGGCACCTTGTTATCGCAAACACATATACCCGGGCGTCTATTCAGCGTCGGCCCGCACACGGTACGCGCTCTCCCCAATCTATTCGCCCGTAATGAACGAGTCATCGCACAATTTGAAACCGAGGTAGGCTTGATGGCCCTGGTTCTCGTCGGTGCGATCAATGTTGCTGCCATAGAAACCGTTTGGCATGGGTTGGTCACCCCGCCACAACGACGTTCAATGAGTACGGTCAACTACCCTGATGAACAAGCGGTAAACCTTGCCAAAGGTGACGAGATGGGACGCTTCAATATGGGTTCAACCATCATCGTACTGATGGAAAATCCGGTGGCCTGGCGAGTCGATATGCAACCAGGGGATGCCGTCAGGATGGGACAATTTCTCGGAAGTCTTCCCGCGCCAACAAAAAACTGATGGCATCCTCGGCATCTTCATTGAACCACGCCCTGGCACTGCCAAGGCGGAACGAATAGCCCCAACGATCCATGTCACTGAACATGCGCTCACGCCCCATACCTGGTATGCGATCGCTAAGCACAATTTGCAGATAACACACCGCGTTTTCCTCGACAGCTGTCCCCTTGGCATCGGTATGTAATTGTTGACGACGCTGTTCGGACATCAGTAACCAGTGACAGGCCTCGTGCAAGGCAGAGTGCACCGGCGTGTCGCAGCGAACATAAAGACTATGTTTGATCAAACCCGCTTCTTCTTCGCCCCAATGACTGCCAGGTATCGCCTGACCATCCGGTACGCGGCAAACTTCAAGGCCAAAGGGCGTCAATAACGATTCCAGCGGTTCGAACCCGGTCTCCACCAGACGCAGGACGTCCATCAGGCACGCTCCGCCGGAAACGCCATGACATTTTCTATGGTAGCGCTATCGGTGAGCACCATCAGCAGTCGATCAAGCCCCAAGGCAATACCAGCGCACTGTGGCATGCCAGCTTCCAAGGCCGCGATGAGATGTTCATCGACTGGTACAGCGCAGTTGGTATGTTGCCGAACATGATTTTCACTGCTGAACCGGGCAGCTTGTGTTTCAGCATCCAACAACTCATGAAAAGCATTCGCCAATTCGACTTCACCTGCGTAAACTTCAAAGCGTTCAGCCACGCTTCGATTGTTTGCATCAATGCCCACCTTGGCCAATGCAGCTTGACTGGCCGGATAATCGGTTAAAAAGGTTATGCGTTCGGTATCGAACGTCGGCAGCACAAATTCATCGAAGAAAAGATCAAGCGCCGCGTCAAGATCATCACCAATCGCATCAGGATAAGAACGCCCGTGTTGCTCAAAATGCTGTTTTATATCGTTGACCACCAATGATTCCGGCCACGCACCAAGATGCTTACGCACCACTTCACCGTAAGACAAGATTACTGGCTCGTGCCAGACACGGCCAAAAACCTGCCAGATCGTGTTCAACAGAGCCGACACATCCTGCAACAGATCATGATGATCAAAGCCTGTGCGATACCACTCAAGTAAACTGAATTCGATATTGTGGTAACGCCCTGATTCATCGCGACGAAACACCTGTGCTATCTGATAGATATCCCGCCGGTACGCGCTAAGCAACCGCTTCATCGGGAATTCCGGGGAGGTATGCAAGTACCACGCTGCAGCTGAGCCATCACTTGCTACCACACTGTGAACCTGTGGATCGGTTGCCGCATGGCGGGACAGGACAGGTGTCACGACTTCGAGGATATCATTGACTTGCATCCAGTCGCGAATGCAGAGGCGCAAACGGGCGCCGGCTTCAAGAATTTCTAATGTTGCTGTGGGATGCCAGAGCGGGGTTTGCTTTGTCGTCAAGACTTGACCCGGGAAACATACTCGCCATTGCGTGTATCGATCTTGATTTTCTCGCCTTCCTCAATGAACAGCGGCACCTTGACCACGGCACCGGTTTCCATATAAGCAGGCTTGTTTCCACCGGTCGCGGTATCGCCACGCACACCAGGGTCAGTTTCCTTGATCACCATTTCAACAAAGTTGGGTGGCGTGACCGCCAGCGGTTGCCCGTTGTACAAGGTGACTTCACACATCGCCTCATCCATAAGCCACAGGCGAGCATCACCAACCGCAGTTTTGTCGGCAGCAAGTTGTTCATAGCTTGCCGGATCCATGAAATGCCAGAGCTCCCCATCGGAGTACAGGTACTGCATTTCGGTGTCCATGACATCAGCCGATTCAACGCTTTCACCTGATTTGAAGGTTCGCTCCACAACCCGTCCAGTTTTCAGATTACGCACCTTGGTACGGGTAAAGGCCTGGCCCTTGCCGGGCTTGACAAATTCGTTGCTCACGATGCTGTGCGGATCGCCGTCGAGCATGATTTTCAATCCGCCCTTGAATTCGTTGGTGCTGTAGTTCGCCATGGTGATCCCTAGTGTCAGTTGACTGCCGCGAGCGGCCTCGCATTATAACGGAGAAAGTCAGCGCAATTCGCAACCGTCTAACTACACTTGATTCAGACCAACGAAAGTTTGAATTTTCCGTCCGCGTGAGTACCAGATCCGAACAGTCCAGAAGCTCTGTCCAATTATCAGTCATTGTGGTGGCCACCGATGACAGGACACGGGGGGCACTGAAGAACCAGGTCAGCATCAGTCGCCGCATATCACATCTCGTCGACGTCAGAGACTCAGTCGCCCTGCGTCACGAACTCGCAGTACATCACTATGATCTGGCCATACTGATGCTCGAAGATGACGAAGAGCGCTTGCCTGCCTGCTTGCTCCGATACCCCGACCTTCGCGTGCTTGTCATTGTTCCGCACCGCAAGATAGGACCGCTTGATATTTGGTTGCAACAAGGCGCCAGCGAAGTGGTCAGCATGCAAAAACCCGCCAGCTTGACTCACGCCCTGGGCCGACTCATAGATGAATGCAGTTTGATAAGCGAGCTACACCAGGCAAACGAAAAAATCCACCTTCAGCAACGCATTCACTATACGCTCCTGTCGAATCATCCTCACGCTGTGATGTTGCGTTGCGAAGAATCCATATTGGATGCCAACGATGCACTGCAGTCATTGCTGCGTCCGAATCATCTTTCTAACGACGTGAAATCATTCGATGATATATGGGGTAACTGGCTACGCTGGTTGTCGCCAGAGTCCAGAGCCACAATCGACAAATTGCCAAGCGACAGCCCTTCACACCTCGAAGTCACATCACAAGCAGGGAATCGCTATAAAGCCTGTGTACAAGCCATACAATTCCCCGCGCATCAGGCACAGCTGATCAGTATCGATCCCGAACCATTGACTTCGCTCAGTGAGGGCATTGCCTTGCAAGGAAATGTTAACGCCAGTGTGTCACGAGTGTCGGCAACTGAGTCATTGAACGCGCGCTTGCAAGCGTTTCTCGGCTCGACACTGACAACCCGACGCTATACCGCAATGCTGGTGCAATTCCCCGAACTCGCCTCTGCACAGACCAACGATGGCGTCGAACGAACCTTGCAAGACTTATCGATAAACCGCGCACACGATACCTTGAAACGCTGCTTCCCCGAAAAGACATTGCTAGCGCGAGCCAGTAAGAGCGCCTTGCTTCTGGTAAGCCCAGCCAGCGATCAGCCGTCTCGCAGTGCCGCTAATTACGCCCACGAAGTTCTCGGATCGCTGGGCGGCCTTACCGATGCCGATACCGGTATTAAAATCAACACGCTGACCGTGTCACCAGAATCGTTGAATGCCAGCGAAATGATCCGACGGCTAGGCTCTCACGCGCGAGCGGCCTGATCAACTATCCAGGCCTTGTCCAGGCCTTCTAACGCCACAATGCACACATCCAGCGGCGGATGCGTTGATGAGTCAGCAAGATCGGTCAGTCTATTCATTGATCGGCAAATCAGGACTCGATATCGACCCGCTGTACCGTTTGGAATCCTCGCGGCAGCTTGCGTCCTCGCTGTCCACGAGCGCCCGCATAGTCATCAAGCTCGCGGAACTTGATGACCGTATGTCGCTTGCCACTGGTAATCCGCAGCTTGGCCCCCGGCGACAAGACAGACAAGGCCACCATCGATTCTTCACCGGCCTTGAACTTCTTGCTTGGTATATTGAAAATCTTGTTGCCCTTGCCCTTGGACATCTCCGGCAGCTCACCGACCGGAAAGGTCAACATACTGCCAGAACTACTGATGGACGCAACCACATCTTCGGTCAGTGACTTCACCGGAACCGCCGGCAAGACATCCGCACCGGCAGGCACACTGATCACCGCCTTGCCACTTTTGTTACGGCTAACAAGATCGCCAAGGGTCGCGACAAAACCATAGCCAGCACTGGTGGAAAACAGATATTTCTCATCGTCGCTTCCCATCAAGACACTGATGAAGCGCGACCCGTCTGGTGGTTTCAGGCGCCCACTGATCGGCTCACCCAGACCACGCGCCGATGGGAAACCATGTGCCGGTACGCAGTACACGCGTCCGGTGGAATCCAGGAACATGGCAGTACCATTGGTGCGTCCTCGGGCCGCACTCTGAAATGCATCACCTGCCTTGTAGTTAAGGGTAACAGGGTCCACATCAAGGCCCTTGCCTGCCCGAACCCAACCACGTTCGGACAACACCACCGTAATCGCCTCACTCGGTATCAGATCTGCCTCGGAAATCGCCTGAGCAGCTTCACGGGCAACGATCGCGGAGCGGCGCTCATCACCATAGGTTTCTATATCCTCCTTGAGTTCATTCTTGACCAAGGTCTTCATGCGTCGATCCGAGCCAAGTGTCGCCTGCAGACTGTCCCGCTCCTCGATGAGCTTGTCTTGCTCACCCTGAATCTTCATCTCCTCGAGTTGCGCAAGATGACGCAATTTGAGTTCAAGGATCGCTTCGGCCTGTTCATCACTGATTTTGAACCGCTTCATCAGTACTGGCTTCGGCTCATCGTTGTTGCGAATAATCGCGATGACCTCATCAATATTGAGATAGGCGATCATCAAGCCTTCAAGAATATGCAGCCGCTTCTCAACCTTATCGAGCCGCCATTGCAAACGACGTCGTACGGTTTCCATACGATAGACAAGCCATTCCTTCAGCATTGGCAGGAGAGCTTTGACTTGCGGTCGACCATCGAGTCCGATCACGTTCATGTTGACGCGATAAGTACGTTCAAGATCCGTGGTCGCGAAAAGGTGCTGCATAAGATCGCCGACATCGACTCGGTTACTGCGCGGCGTTATGACAAGGCGCGTAGGATTTTCATGATCTGATTCATCGCGCAAGTCTTCAACCATCGGCAGTTTTTTTGCCTGCATCTGTTGATGGATCTGTTGCAGTACCTTGGCACCCGAAACCTGAAAAGGCAGTGCGGTAACGATGATGTCAGGCCCTTCACGTTCATAGATGGCACGACAGCGCAAGCCGCCATGACCCGTTTCATAGATGGACCGAATATCCTCGGCTGAAGATATGATTTCAGCAGGCGTTGGATAGTCCGGCCCTTTTATATAGGTGAGCAAATCGTCTAGTGTTGCGCGCGGTTTATCGAGTAGATGAATACAGGCATTGCCGACTTCCACAACATTATGCGGTGGAATGTCAGTCGCCATGCCAACCGCTATACCCGTTGTACTGTTCAACAAAATATGCGGCAGACGCGATGGCAACAACGAAGGTTCTTTCAAGGTGCCATCAAAATTTGCGACAAAATCAACCGTCCCCTGCCCCAGTTCCTGCAGCAGAGTCTTGCTGAATTTTGCCAGACGCGACTCGGTGTAACGCATGGCAGCGAAGGATTTGGGATCATCCTGTGAACCCCAGTTTCCTTGACCGTCGACTAGCGGGTATCGATAGGTAAACGGTTGTGCCATCAGTACCATCGCCTCATAACAAGCGGTATCACCATGCGGATGAAACTTGCCGAGTACATCGCCGACGGTTCGGGCCGACTTCTTGTGTTTGGATACCGCAGACAAGCCTAGCTCTGACATTGCATAAATGATGCGTCGCTGCACAGGCTTGAGGCCATCACCGATATGCGGCAAGGCCCGATCGAGAATGACGTACATCGAATAATCGAGGTAAGCCTTCTCGGTGTAGGCGCTGACCGCAAGCTCCTCGACGGATTCACCAATGAACTCGGCACCAGCCAAAATCAGCGACTGTTGTCGTTCCTTGCTGTCAGCTCGCTTGGCCTTACCAGGACGCTTCGTCTTTGGCTCGTCACTAAGTTTTTCTTCGGTTTTTTTCGCCGTTTTCCTGGACACTTTTTTAGCGTTTTTACTGGCGGTCTTCTTCTCGACCTTACCGGCTTTCGCTTTCTTTTTAGAACTACTGGAGGTTTTTTTTCGGGCGGCCATAGGGTTTTCAGGCGTGCAGATGCTTGAGCTTCAGCGCTCGATTGATCAAACCATTGGTTGACGCATCGTGCGAACCGACAGATGTTTGGGTTTGCATTTCCGAGACAATCGACTGGGCAAGTTGTTTACCCAGCTCAACACCCCACTGATCGAAAGGGTTGATATCCCAAATAGCGGCTTCGACGTAAACTTTGTGCTCATACAGCGCGATCAAGGCGCCCAACGCATGCGGGTCCATTCTTTGCGCAAGAATGGTATTGCTTGGTCGATTGCCAGCAAAGCAGCGATGCCCCAACAGCCTTTCGATTTCATCTTTCGGAATACCCGCTGCAGACATTTCGATCGTGACCGCTTCACTATCCTTGCCAAGCATCAAAGCCTCCGATTGGGCAAAACAATTGGCCATCAATAATTCATGGTGATTACCCATCGGGTTCAGCGATTCGAGCGGCATGATGAAGTCGGTCGGGATGATATGGGTGCCCTGATGCAATAGCTGAAAGAAAGCATGCTGACCATTGGTTCCAGGTTCACCCCAGATTATCGGACCGGTTGCATGATGCACATCACTCCCATCTCGATGTACGGATTTACCGTTGCTTTCCATCGTCAGCTGCTGCAGATAGGCGGGAAACCGGTGCAAGTACTGATCATAAGGTGCAATCAGATGGCTGGTACTGCCACGAAAATTTGAATACCAGATCGTTAGCAAGGCCAAGGTGACCGGCATGTTCTCGGCCAGCGGTGCATCCCGGAAATGCGTGTCCATATCATGCCCGCCTTGCAAAAACTGCTCAAAGCGATCCATGCCGATAGCAAGCACAATAGGCAGGCCGATCGCAGACCATAGTGAATAGCGTCCACCGACCCAATCCCAAAAGCCGAACATGTTTTTGGTGTCGATGCCGAACTCGCCGACCGCATCGCCATTGGTCGATACGGCGACAAAATGCTTGGCGACATCATTTTCACTGGCGGCAGAATCAAGAAACCAGGTGCGCGCTGAATGCGCATTGGTCAGCGTCTCTTGCGTTGTGAACGTTTTGGACGCGATTATGAACAGCGTGGTTTCGGGGTCAACCTTGGCAAGGGCCTGAAACAGATGCGAGTCATCAACATTAGAGACAAAATGAAAGCTCAACCGTTCATGGGTAAATGGCGCAAGTGCCTCGACCGCCATCAGCGGCCCCAGATCGGACCCGCCGATACCAATATTGACAATGTCAGTAATCGGTTTGCCCGTGAAGCCCACCCATTTGCCACTACGCACAGCCTCCGAAAAAACCCGTATGCGAGACAGAACATCAAGAACGCCTGGCATCACGTCTTGGCCATCAACCATGACCGGATCACCCGAACGGTTGCGCAAGGCCGTATGCAAGGCTGCACGATGTTCTGTCGAATTGACCGTGTCACCGGCGAACAAGGCTTTGATTTTTCCCGCAAGATCCTGTCGCTCGGCCAATGACAGCAACAAGGACCGAGTTTCGTCATTAATATGATTCTTGGAATAGTCCAGAAACAAGCCTGCGACACTAAGCTGATAACGTTCGAAACGCTCAGGGTCAGTGGCAAAAAGGTGCTTGAGTGACGTTTGGGCGTGCGCAAGCTGATGCCGTTCGAGTGCTTGCCACTCCTCTAGCTCTATCGGTTTTTTCATGGGTGCAGTAAAGTACCAGCGAGGGTTCATGCAAAGACTATACGAAGAACCTCAATTGTAGCTGTTCCGCCGGTGGCCCGTCCGTATCTTGTCATCTGCAGATCCAGCCCCCGTAACCTTCAGGACAATTCCAGTGACATCAACGATTGAACTGCCGATATGGATGGTACTGCTCAGTCTTGGGCTCGCTGCGCTGTGGTTGTTACAGCATTTCCTGCTCCCATCGGCCCGCTGGTTTTTTCAACGACGGGCAAATCGTCTGATTGCCGAAGTCAATACGCGCCTCGCACTACGTATTCCCTCGTTCAAGTTGACGCGGCGCACGGTGCTGATCGATAGACTGACATTTCATCCACGTGTGGTCGCACTGGTCGATGAATTGTCCGAGGAGCGCAATATTCCGCGCGAAGTCTTGATGAATCAAGTACAGGGTTACGCGCGTGAAATAGTCCCCGCTTTCAACGCCCTGATGTACTTCAAAGCCGCCTATTGGGTGGCGCGACGCTTGGTACATGCGCTGTATAGAGTACGACTCGGCTTTGCTGATGATGCCGAACTTGGACAAGTTGACGAAAACACCAGTGTCGTATTCCTGATGAATCATCGCAGCAATATGGATTACATTCTGGCGACCTATCTGGCGGCAGAACGCACAGCACTTTCCTACGCGGTCGGCGAATGGGCACGCGTCTGGCCACTACAGCAACTTATTCGCGCCATGGGGGGGTATTTTGTACGGCGTGATTCAGGAGACCCGCTGTACCGGCGTGTGCTGGAGGCCTATGTGCAAATGGCTGCCGAAGGCGGTGTGCCGCAAGCCGTATTTCCCGAAGGCCGGCTGACTCGCGATGGTACACTCGGCGCACCGAAACTCGGTTTGCTCGGCTATCTGACACGCGGCTTCGACCCCAGCGGCCCACGCGACATCATGTTCATACCTGTCGGTATCAACTACGATCGCGTTTTCGAGGACCGCACCCAGCTCAGAGCGGCTGAGAAATTGCCACGACGAAATGTCTTTTTTGGCGTTCGCACCGTCACAAGCTACCTGACCAAAACCTTGTGGCAGGCGCTACTGGGAAAACGTTATCGCAACGGCTATGCCTGTGTGAATTTCGGCACACCGGTTTCCTTGAAAGGATGGATGGCTGAACATCCCGGTGTCGGCCTTGACCCGGACACCTTGATTCTCAATGACGTTAGCGAACTGGCCAATGATTTGATGAAACGCATCGGCGACATCACACCAATACTGCCGGTTGCCCTGGTGACGCATTTGTTTGCGACAAACCCGAAACGCATCACCAGCGAAATGGAGCTCAAACGCGAAGTGCTCGATCTGCTTGACCAACTCACCGAGCTGGGTCATCAAGCCTACATTCCACGTGGCGACTACGACTACGCAGTTAATGTCGGCGTACGCATGCTGACCTTACGCCGAATTTTAATTGAAGATGAAGGACTGTTACGTGCAAACCCTGACGAGACCGCCATCATTCGCTACTACGCAAACTCAATAGCGCATCTCATCCCCTGTCAGTCGCGAGATCTGTCGTCGCAAGCTAAGGATCAACTTCCGCGGCCGGTTCCATTGAATTGAGATACTGAAACGCCTCGCTGGTTGTGGACAAAACCAGCGTTGTATTGTTACTGACAACCGATTTGTACATATCCATGGTTTTCTGGAACTCGTAAAAATCGGCTGCTACATCACTTTGTGCATAGGCGTCGGCATAAATCTGTGTAGCGGTTGCATCCGCCTCCCCTCGAATTTCTTCCACTTCACGATACGCCTCAGAGCGAATACGATTAAGTTCACGCTCTCGATTACCTGTGATCCGAGCCGCCTCACCGTTTCCTTCAGAACGAAAACGTTCAGCAATCTGTCGACGCTCGGATATCATGCGATCATAAATCTTCGGGCGCACACTCTCGTTATAGTTGATTCGCTTGAAGCGAATATCCAGAAGCTCTATACCGAAGACGCCAACCTTGTTGGCCGCGGCGGCAAATATTTCCTCTTCGATCAACTTGCGCCCTTTGGCTATGGGCACCAGTCCACCCAAGGTATCGGAGCTTGCTTCACCCAGCGATTCATCTTGTAGCGGAGTTCGGTCACGAGTCGTACGCACGATCTCGATCAATTTGTGTTTCGCTACTGCGTTGCGCGTTTCAGAGCCCAGTATGTCATCCAGACGAGACTGCGCACTTCGTTCATCACGCAAACGTTGAAAAAATTGCAAGGGTTCTACAATGCGCCATCGAGCAAATAGATCCACTGCAATGTACAGCTTGTCCTTTGTTGGCATATTACTCGGCGCACCATCCCATTCAAGGATACGTTTGTCGATCGGATTCACCTGTTGAATAAACGGGAACTTGAATTTAAGCCCGGCTGTTGTCACTGGATCACCAACCGGTTTACCAAACTGCGTAATGATGACTTGTTCACGTTCATCAACGGTATAGGCTGCCCCGGAAACAAACACTAGAAAGGCGACAACTACGGCAACTACAACGACACTCAAAAAACCTTTCATTGAATGATTCCCTTGGCAGCGCCTTGCAAGTGCATCAGCGGCAATATCTGTTGTGAGTTGTCGTCTACGATGATCTTGGCGTCTACTGACGGCAAGACTTCCTGTAACGTCTCTATATAGATGCGCCGACGGGTAACATCCGGTGCCTTGACATATTCAGTCAACACGGCATTGAATCGAGCTGCATCACCTTCAGCTTCATTGACCCGTTTCAGACGATAACCATCAGCGGCACGAATACGTTGATCCTTTTCACCTTCGGCCAACGGAATATCCTTGTTGTATTGGCGGCGAGCTGCATTGATCAGGCTTTCCTTTTCTTGTTGCGCCTGATTCACCTCATTGAAAGACTCCTGCACCGGACGCGGCGGATTGATGTTTTTCAACTGCACCTGATCAATGCTGACGCCCATTTCATATTTCGCAGTCAAGGCCTGCATATTGGCCAATGCTTCTACTTCAATCTCCTGTCGACCAATGGTTATGACCTCATCAACCGTTCTGTCACCAACCACTGAACGCATGACCGATTCGGACACATCCCGTAAGGTTTCAGCCGGATTTCGTACATCGAAACTGTACTTTCTAGGGTCTTCAATCCGGTACTGCACGACCCATTCAACCAGCGCCGCATTAAGGTCTCCAGTTACCATCTGACTTTGCTGAGCCGTGTCTTCTCGATGCTGATTCGGATTGGTCGCACCGCGGGTTTGAAACCCGAATTCCTGTTTCAACTGGCGTTTGACCGGCAGTACGGACACGATGTCAGCCCCCAAGGGCAACTTGAAATGCAGTCCAGGTTCAACTTCCTTGTGATATTTCCCAAAGCGTTGCACAAGACCGACAGAGTCACTCGGAATGGTGTACGAGGCGGTCATGACAATTATCGCAATCAGCGCAAGACCCAGCAAACCGATACCGCTAAACAGGCCCTTGAAACCGCCACCCTTGCCGCCTCCCAAACCAAACCCTTTACCGCCGCGTCCACCGGGCCGTTTGAATGGAATACCGCCCGAGCCGTTTCCATTGTTGCCATTCCCATTGGCGCCGGAACCATTGCCCGATCCGCGATCGTCTGATCCCCGATCGCCGGATCCGCGATTGCCGTTTTGTTTGTTACCACCGCCGCCAGTTTGGCCACGTATAGCCTCTTCGATTTTGTTCAAGAAATTATCGAAGGCATCATTGTTGTTTGCCATGCGCATATCCCCCTGACATGAGCATAGACCGGAAAAGGACGAGTATCAGCTGGGAGCCACAATATCGGTTCGAATGCTTGCCAGACCTTCAATTACACCGGACAGGACATCACCCGGGACAACGGCACCAACGCCCGCAGGCGTGCCCGTCATGATGAGATCACCCGGCGCAAGAACAACATATTCTGATAGTAATGACACGATATTCTCGACAGACCATATCTGCTCTGCCAGATCGCCTTCCTGTTTCAACTCACCATTGACCTCAAGTGCTATCCGGCCGCTAGCGAGCGAATCGATATCCCCAATGGGAACCAATTCGGCGATGGGGGCTGAGTGATCAAAGCCTTTAGCCATATCCCAGGGGCGGCCCAGTTTCTTCGCCGCACTCTGAACGTCACGCCTTGTCAGATCAAGACCGATAGTTGCACCCCAGATATGATCCATCGCAGCATCAACTGAAATATTGCTACCGGCTTCGCCAATCGCCAGTACAAGTTCAACTTCATAATGCAAATTGGCCGTTTGCGGCGGATATGGGACGGCGACGTTGGAATCTACTACCGCATCACAGGGCTTGCTAAAGAAAAAAGGGGGTTCTCGATCGGGATCATTACCCAGCTCACGCGCATGCGCCGCATAATTTCGTCCAACACAAAAAATTCGCCGTACCGGAAAACGACGTGAAGACTCGCGTACGGCAATTGAAGCTTGCAGTGGCGGATTGATGACAAATTGTTGCATGGGTCAGATTCTATGTCTTCGTGTAATGTACATAAGTTTTACTGTTATCGCTTACTCGCCTTCAACCAACACCAAGGTGCAATCTGCGTTGGCAAGTCGCAATGCCTTTACCGGCGCATACTCTTCGCAGTCCAGAAATTCCCTGGCTCTGTCCTTGTTCGGGAATTGGATCAGCACAATACGAGTCGGTGACCAGAGCTCATCCTGTACAACATCCATGTCTCCGCCGCGGGCAAGATATACCCCGCCGAATTTTTCGGCAATAGGCCGTGCCTTCGCCTTGTAATCTTCATAGGCTTCCGGGTTCTTGATTCGGGTGTCAACGATGATATAGGCACTCATGTAATTCTCCGTCAGTGGGGTGAATAAACGCCGAGCGATGTCGCATGAAACTCATACCATACCGCTTGTCGTTCAGCAGTTTAACGGCGGTACGAGGATAGCCGCTGACCACTTAGTCTACCGCACGACAAACTTGCTTGAGTTCACCAAGATCGCGTGAGTTCATTGCCTCGAGCTGAGCAATATTGCGTGCCGGGATCGAATCGGTATCCGGATAACGTTGAATGTTTTCCGCAAGCGATGCTTCTTGTAACAAATGCAATATCGGAACTGGCGAGCGATTGGTCCAGTTGCCAACGTGTTCAGGCTCAACATCCGCAAATTGATAATGAGGATGAAAATTGGCTAATTGCAATTGCCCTTCAAATCCAAGATCGACCAACAAGGCATCAGCAAGCGCTACCAGATCCAGGAAGTCATCAAAGTCCAGATAAGCGCCAGGCAGCAAAAGCAGAACAGTGTCGTCGGCGTGCCCCTCGAGCAATGCAGTCGCAGCATCGCAGAGAACTTGCAAGGTCTTTTCGGGGTCTCCGCTGCGACATACCGGCATGCTGATTCGATCACGTTGCCGGGCCATTCGGGCAAATGGGCAGAAATTCTGACCAATCACTACATGATCAAGCCAGTCGAATACCGCCTGTCTGGTGCTCGCCTCGGTGTACACTGCAGCCTTGTTTGGGTACGAACCAGAGGCAAGTGTACAAAGTCCGCGCTGCCAGAGATAGTCAAACTACTTTTTCTCACGGCCACCCCCTCAACAAGGGGCTCCC
>CAYUZB010000011.1:0-63025 GCA_964449565.1 uncultured Granulosicoccaceae bacterium
GTCACCTTCGCACCCAGCACCAGCAGACACGGCGTCAGAAAGAGAGTCAGCAAAGTCGTGAATGCCAGCCCCCCGGCTATGGCACTTGCCAGCTGAGTCCACCATTGCGTCGATGGCGCACCGAAAGACAACTCACGGTCTATCAGATCGACATTCATGGCTAGCACCATCGGCATCAGACCGAGAATGGTTGTGATTGCCGTCAGAAAGACGGGCCGTGCTCGAACCGAACCTGTCAGCAGGGCTGCATCGATCGCACTGGCGCCATCGCGACGATAACCGTTGTAGGTGTCAATCAGAACAATATTGTTGTTTACGACAATGCCGGCAAGCGCAATGATGCCGATACCGACCATGACGATGCCAAAGGTCTGGCCTGTTATCAGTAATCCGATCAAGACTCCCGATGTGGAAAAGAAGATGGCACTCAATATCAGGAACGCCTGATAGAGGCTGTTGAACTGCGTCACGAGGATCAGGGTCATCAGAAAGATCGCGGAGACAAAAGCCGCAATCAGAAACGTCGCAGCTTCTTGTTGCTCTTCAGCTTCACCCTTGAATGCCACATCGATGTCCTGATCAATCGGTCCGCTCGCCAGCTTATCTCGCAGTAATTTCAGTTGAGTATCGGGCAGGAAGCCTTCTTCAACATCAGCTTGTATGGTGATTACACGCTTGGCGCTGGCGCGATGAATGATGCCGGTCTTGGGAGCCGGGCTGATATCGATAAAATTGGATACCGGCACCATGCCCTGACTTGTCGCGACACGAATATTCGCAATCTGATCGAGATTTCGTTGCGCGATTGGATAACGTACTCGGATATCCAGTTCATCAGTCGCATCATCCGGGCGATAGCCAGCGACTCGAATACCGCTGGTGATCAGTTGGATTGCATTGCCGATCATGGCGATATCAGCGCCAAAACGTGCGGCTTCCTGCCGATCAACCAGCAACCGCCACTCAATGCCCGCTAAAGGTCGGTTGTCACTGATATCGCGAAACCCACCAACCTCACGCATCGCGGTTTGTATCGCTTCAACCCCGGAATAGAGCTTGTCCTGGCTAGTCGCGTTGACTTGAATGTTGATGGGCTTACCGCCGCCATCAGGTCCCCCTTCATTGGCCACGAATTCAAGTCGGACGCCCGCAATGTCAGCGGTCAATTCACGCATCTCTGCCTGAATCTCCACCGCCTTGCGGCGTTGATCCCAATCTATGAACTCCATCTGGATAGTGCCAATCACGTCTTCATTGGATTGTGAGTCCGAGTCCTTGCCAGTTCGGGTGTAGACGGATTCGACTTCAGGCATACCAATAAGGCGTTGTTCGATGCGTCGCATGATGGCATCTTGTTCGAAGATCGATAGTTCACCTCGGGCGCTGGCTTGCAAGGCGATCGATTGCGGTTCAACGTCTGGAAAAAACTCGACGCCTTTGCCAAGTACGCCATACACGACATAACTGCCGATAGTGAACAGCAATACCGCACACAAAACAGCAACCGGGCGGAGGAGGAATATATGCAGAAACTTCAAATACGTGGCCTTGGCGCCGCTGGCACGCTGATGCAATTCGGCAGCACTCAGTAATTCCTTGTCATCTGCAGCGTCGCGAGTGCCGGGTTTGCGGCCAATGGCTTTGCCAATAACAGGGATGAATATCAAGGCCATCGTCAGTGAGGCAAGCAGGCAACTGATCACCGTGATTGGCATGTAGCGCATGAACTGACCAATCAAGCCGGGCCAAAAAAGTAGTGGGAAAAACACGGCCAGTGTCGTAAAGGTGGACGCGATGACTGGCCACGCCATGCGCGTTGCAGCACTTTGATAAGCAAGCTCGGTGCTCATGCCTTTGTCGATGTTACGGTCGGCCAATTCGGAAATGATGATGGCACCATCGACCAGCATGCCTACCACCAGAATCAGACTGAAAAGTACAACCACATTCATGGTGTGACCCATCGCATAGATAACAAGAATGCCAGTCAGAAATGATCCGGGTATCGCAAAGCCGACCAATATGGAGGAGCGTATGCCGAGCGCCGCCATGATTACGATCATCACCAGCACCACGCCTGATATCACGTTGTTCTGCAAGTCAGTCAACATGGTTTGCGTTTCTTCAGATTTGTCCTGATGGAAACCGATGTCGAGTGATGGCGGTAATCGTTTGCGCTCCTCATCGATGGCTGCGCGTACGTCCGCGATGGTTTCAATGATGTTGGCACCGAGCCGTTTTGATATCTCGAGAACCAAGGTCGGTTGACCATTGAGTCGAGCGAAGCCGGTCGGGTCCTTATAGGTGCGGCGAATGCTGGCCACATCGCCGAAGGTGACGACTGCCTGATCAGTAACCTTGACTGGCAGATTGAGGATGTCCTCTATATTTTCGATAACACCTGGTACTTTCAATACCATGCGGCCGGCGCCGGTATCGATCGAGCCTGCGGCGACCAGAAGGTTGTTATTGGCTATCAAATTGAAAAGCGAATTGAAGTCTACTTCATAGGTATCCATGACGATTGGGTCAATGACGACTTCAAGGACTTCCTCGCGTTCGCCAGCGATATCTGCTTCCAGTACACCGGGCAGAGCCTCTAGCTTGTCCTTGAGTCCACGGGCTATGCGGATCAATGTACGTTCAGGCAACTGACCGGACAAACTGATATTGAGTACAGGGAAGAGTGCGATATTGATTTCATCGACGGTGGGTTCATCGGTTGATGCAGGGAGTTGCGATTTGGCGGCATCAACGCGCTCACGCACATCTGCAAGCGCGGTGTCTCCATCAAACCCTGCATCGAATTCCAATAGCACTGAAGCGAATCCTTCGGTAGCGGTACTACTCATTTCCTTGATGCCGGTTATCCCTTGTAATTCCTTTTCCATGGGTCTAACCAGCAAGCGCTCGGCATCGCCAGGCGATATTCCATCGTGGTTCATCGATACATAGATGATTGGAATGGGTACGTCGGGTTCTGACTCTTTCGGAATGTTGTTATAGGCAACGATTCCAGCGCCGAGGAGAAAGATCAGAACCATCAACACAGCACGGTTGCGATTGAATGCGGCCTTGATCAATGTTTCCATGACGGCGCGGCTTCTCAGCTATTCGAGTCGACGGCGACTTGTGCTTCAACCACTTCGCCGTTGCTGACAAATCCCTGCCCGAGCGTAATGACGCGAGTACCATCTGCAATGCCTGTTACCCATGCGCCGTCAAGGCTTGTACTTTCGAGCACGACGGGGAGAAAGTCGACTTCGTTTTTATCATTCACGATCTTGACGCCAAGCTCACCATTGTTACCCAACACGAGCGCCGATGGAGTCAGGAAGGCCGCCTGAATGTTTGCCACCGGTACAATCACCGATGCGCTGACTCCCGCGGCTATTGAACCGTCTGGATTGCCGACTCGGGCCTCGACTTTGAAACTGCGTGACTCTGAGTCAGCCACTGATGAGATAAAGGTGAGCTTGCCGGGGAGCGTCTTGCCGGTAATCAGCTTCACCGTCACTTCCTGACCTGTTTTTAACGCCTCAACGGTTTGCTGAGCTGCTTGTGCGGTTACGTTGAAGGCGCTGTCATCGACCAGCTCGGCAATAACATCACCGTGATCGGCAAGCGCACCTTTTGACAAGGGTAGGTCGTTGACGATGCCACTGAAAGGGGCACGTATCTGCGTATTGGCGATATCGAGTTCAATACTGGCGAGGACGGCGCGTGCGGCTTCGAGTTGCGCTTCGGACTGTTCCAGTTGCAACTTGGACTGCAAGCCCTGGCTTTTCAGTGACGCTGCGGCCTGGTATGCACTCTCAGCGCTCTTGACCGTGGCCAGTGCTTCTTTGAGAGAGTTTTCCCGACCCCCGACATTGAGCGTCACCAGCAATGTGTCCGTGGTAACCCTGCTGCCTTTGGCTATCGCCAGACTTTCGATAGTACCGCTGGTTTCAGCTCGGATCAACAAATGCTGAATGGGTTCGAGCTGACCTTGCAGAACGATCTCCCGCGACATGTCGCTAAGCTCGATTTCACGTACTTCGACCCGCATGATGGCGTTGTCGCTATCCGAGGCGTCTTCCTGTGTGTTGTCTTCGGTGCGCAGCATGCCACTGGCCATCCACAAAACAAGAACGATTACCACTGCGCCTGCTGCCAGCCACGACGTTTTCATATGCGCATGTTATTCGGTTAATTCCTCGATTCAATAGGCAGTATATCGCGCTGAACAAACCGAATGCCGCAATACGGGAGCGAGCTGAGCAAATATTCTGTATTGAAGCTCAGAGTGGGTAGATATTCGCTGCCTCGGGCTGTATTGTGCATGCGAATACGTTGGTGGAGCAATAGGGATAAATTTAAGGTCAACGGCATGGACATTAGAGTTGACAATGTCTACGTCCGCCGTAAAACT
This sequence comes from uncultured Granulosicoccaceae bacterium, assembly GCA_964449565.1. GTDB lineage: Bacteria > Pseudomonadota > Gammaproteobacteria > Granulosicoccales > Granulosicoccaceae > Granulosicoccus. Next base: position 4,415 of record CAYUZB010000011.1, read on the forward strand.
ATGATTGTGATTGGTTGCAGCTGTTAATGAAACTACCAATCTCGAACTAAGGATATTCATGCATGTACATATCGCAATTTCTGTTTGAGCTTGTGTTGAACAGAGTTGGCCCAATTGGTTATGCGTATACAGGTGAGAATTAATTATGGCAACCGTAACCCCTGCGAAATCATCAGAAAGAGGTCCTGATCTGGATGACCCGATGTTTCAGCAGCTGGCTGAGATAATGGAAGCTTCTGGTTTGACCATAAACGGCGACAAGGAATTCGATCCTAAAATTCATCATCCGGATCTGGCAAAACGGGTATTTTCTGAAGGCATGATTGCGATGGGCGAATCGTACATGGATGGCTGGTGGGACTGTGACGCCATGGACGAAATGGTCACACGTGCAATGGTAGACCGAAACCATACGCGGCTATGGAACAAGCGCAAAATGGTTATGCATATTTTGAAAGCTCGTTTGTTCAACTTCCAAAAAAAGTCACTCGCTTTCGAGGTCGGTGAGAGGCACTACGATACGGGCAATGACCTGTTCGAAAAAATGCTGGACCCAACAATGTGTTACTCCTGTGGTTACTGGAAAGATGCAGCTACGCTGGAGGAATCTCAACTCGCGAAAATGGATCTGGTCTGTCGTAAGGCCAAACTTGAAAAAGGCATGAAAGTGCTCGACATAGGCTGTGGTTGGGGTTCGCTTGCCCGACATGCAGTGGATAATTATCAAGTGGAAGTGGTTGGCATCACCGTGTCAAAAGAGCAAAAGAAGTTGGCAGAAGAGCGCTGCGCCGGTTTACCTATAGAATTTGTATTGCAGGATTATCGTGACCTTGTCGGCCAGTACGATCGCATCCTGTCAGTCGGGATGTTTGAACATGTTGGTTTGAAAAATTATGTCGAATACTTTGACAAGTGTCACGAGCTTCTAAAGCCTGGTGGCTTGTTTGTTTTGCATACTATCGGCACAAATCGATCGCATAAAATGTCAGATCCCTGGATAAAAAAATATATTTTCCCCGGTGGGAAAATACCATCACTTGCGCAAATATCTTCGTCTCTTGAAAAACACTTTGTGGTTGAAGATGTACAGAATTTCGGCCCGGATTATGATCGAACACTGATGCAGTGGAAGGCTAATTTCATCGCCAACTATGATTCCCTGAAAGATCGTTACGATGAACGCTTTTACCGAATGTGGATGTACTACCTTAATGTTACTGCTGCTTCCTTCCGGGCGCGTTACAACCAATTGTTTCAACTGGTTCTCAGTAAACCCTATGCCGCTGAACGTTACGATAGTCCGCGCTAGACACTGGGGATATCCGTGCTGTCCAGAGCTGGGGCCGTTCGTCGTATGAGCGCACCGAGATCCGGGCTTTATGGGCATACGGGTTGCGAGTAAAATGGTTCTGTGCTGACTCTTTCGAACCACTTTTCGCTTGAATTGTCTGATTCGAAGGTAAAGTGTAGTGCGCTGAATCAATCTTCCGTAGGACCCCGTGAGAGAACTGATCGAAAAACCGATAAACCGTCCGCAATGTCTGCTGCAGAAGCTCAAGCGAGCTGCATTGATACTGTTTTCAATGGCAGTGTTGCACGCCTGTGCCGCACCGGTGGCGCAACTAAGAACCTTTGCGACAGATAACCGCTTTTCTGAAATTGAGGTCAAGGCTGGCGGGTACTCTTTGACTGTGTTCCAGAACGAGATGGCCAATCTCGATAAATCGGGTGTGCTGAATGTGTACCTCGAAGGCGATGGCTCACCCTGGATGTTTCGAACTATCGTCATGCGGGATCCAACCCCACGACGTCCGCTGATGCTGGCGTTGATGAGTCTGGATACTCAACCGGCCATTTATGTAGGCCGTCCTTGTTACAACGGACATTTTGAGGACGATGGCTGTGAAAGTAACCTGTGGACTTTTGGACGATACTCGGTAACGGTCGTTGACAGTATGGCTTCAGCCATTCGAGCACTTGCGAAACGACGAGGCGCAAGCGATATTCGTCTGTATGGTCATAGTGGCGGAGGTGCACTGGCAATGCTGCTGGCGGCGAAACTGCCGAAGGTCAGTCGTATCGTTACACTTGCCGGAAATCTTGACACGGATGCCTGGACACAACACCACCGATTTACGCCATTGTTCAGTTCACTTAATCCGGCGGATCAGCAGCCCTTGGCTGAATCGGTTTCACAGTGGCATTTTGTTGGAACCGCCGATGGTGTCATTCCTCCCGAGCTGGTGCGTGAATCCATCATGCGACAGCCACAGGCTGAAGCTTACGCCCTGACAGGTTTTACGCACGGTTGTTGTTGGGCCGATATATGGCCGGATATATTGGAAAAACTGGAGAGTGAAGCGCCGGTTAGGATGCCCGGTATTCAATTCAAATCGAAAGCTCGGATAACAGACGCTTCGGGTAGTCAGTAAATATTCCATCGACTCCGAAGTCAAACAGAGTCTTCGCATCATCGGTACTGTTGACCGTGTAACAGTACAAGCCGAGCTCGAGAGACTTGATGTGGGCTGCCGCAGTACGATCCAATTGTTCGCCGTGGCAATGTACGTTCTGGCAACGATAACGCTCTACCAGCTCTTCAACGTTAGTCGGAATACTTTCAACCAGCAGTCCTCTCGGAATTTCAGGAGCCATGTCTCGGACGTAAGCAAGCGACAGCTCACTGAAGCTCGAAAACACGAGTGGCAAATGTTCAGGCCATCGCAAGAGAATGATGTCGGAAATAGCGCGGCAGGTGCGCTCCTCGAGGCCCACCTGCGGCTTGATCTCCAGGTTGAGCCCTAGGCTGTGTTCGACAAGCAGCTCAATCACTGCGCTGAGTCTTGGCAAGGGTTCGTTCTCGTAGCCAGCCATCCCCTTGCCAGCGGTCAACTTATCCAGTTCGCTTGCATTGAGTGCTGACAGCAAGCCGCTACCGGAAGTACAACGCTCAAGCGTATCGTCATGGTGAACGAAGGGAATATTGTCGGCGCTGATGGAGACATCAATCTCGACGCAGGTGGCGCCATGCTCAGCGGCCAGAGACAAGGCACCTAAGGTATTTTCGGGTGCATCGCCAGACGCACCACGATGGGCGATGATTTTGGCAAGTGTGGCTCTCCGCGAAGCGGCTTTACCGGAATTTTGTGAACTGTGTCCACTTTTGTGACGGACCGTGGATTCGGCCTTGTCACTGGCCATGATCAGATTTGTTGTTGATCAGCAGTTTGTTGATGATCGACAGGGGTGGCGCGCCAGACTTCGTCCTGCTTGTCCCGTAGATATTCCCGGCGCAAGCGTTCGTATTCGCTGAATTCCAAGGCATAGGTGCGCTGGCAGAATTCCTCAAGGTTGTTGATTCTGCAATCTTCAGCTCTGAGCGCCTGATAGGCCAGACGTCTAACGTCATATGGGGTGCAGGCAGTTGTTCCCAGAATGGCGACTAGCAGCAATGGAACGTAATACTGTGACTTTTTCATATCGTTCTTGAAAATGGCCAGTTGCCTTTCGGGCTAAGAGGTATAGGTAGCCTATAAGTTCAATGCAAGTAGATTATTGAGCTTTGGCACGATGTTCTTTTCAGGCGCAATCTTATCACGCAATTAGCTGTCCAACGGTGGCACCAAGTGCGCATAAGTTTGCAAAAACACGGTTTTCCTAGGTTAAAAAATGTCAACTAATCGTCTCCAGATTCCTGGTTTCTGGCTCCGTCCAATTATCACAAAAAGTTAAACTATTTCCATGACTCTCCCAAGAAAGCCCGCGGTGCCACTTGACGCGGCTCAAACTCAGGCCTTGCTGGCCACTGCCCATCGAGCGCTGGATGCCGCCAGAGAGGTGACGCTGCGCTATTTTCGCCAACCAGTCGATGTTGCGAACAAGGCCGATGGAGCCGCATTTGATCCGGTCACAATCGCGGATCGGGAATCTGAGTTGCTCATCCGCGAAGTGCTTGCCCGGGATTTTCCCGAGATCGGTTTTTATGGTGAAGAGCATGCACCTGAATTTGGTAACAGTGGCTTGCTTTGGGTCGTTGATCCGATTGACGGTACGCGTGCCTTTGTCAGTGGTATGCCACTGTGGGGGACACTCATCGGTTTGTTCGATGGGCAAAAAATTGCCATGGGTTTCCTTGATCAGCCGGTACTTGACGAGCGCTATGTCGCCTATGAACAGCAGGCGACACTGGTGACAGCGACTACCTCGTTAACGCTTGCAACTCGTCAAACCACTCGCTTGAAAGATGCGACCTTTTACTGCACAACGCCAGACATGTTTAACGATGAGTTATCCGCGTCACGATTCAGACGTTTGCGCGATAGCGTAAAACTTGCGCGCTATGGCGGTGATTGTTATGCCTATGCTTTATTGGCAATGGGGTTTGTCGATATTGTTCTTGATACTGACCTGAAACCTTATGACATAGCTGCCTTGATTCCGATCATCGAATCTGCTGGTGGAGTGGTAAGCGATTGGCGAGGTGGGGATGCAGTTGATGGTGGTCAAGTTGTTGCCAGTGGATCACCAGGCTTGCATGCTGAAGTACTGGCGTTGCTTGGCAGCGACTAGTTGGGTGATCAGATTGTCAGGCTCAATTGATTTGTAATCGAAATGCATCACTGACTTCACCGCCACGGCCATCACTAGCTGTTACGGTGATTATCCATCGTCCCTCGTTGTCATCTGTCGATTCGCCGAAAAAAATACCGTCGCTGGTCAGAAAAACGTCTGGGGGTATTCCTGTGGCTTCAAACACCAGAGTGTCGCCATCGGCGTCGAAAAAGGAGTCGGTTATGGAAAACTCGAAGTCTCCGGAAACTCTCCGATTCGGGATATCCTCGGCTACCGGGGCGGTGTTTTCCGTTTCTCCAGTTTGCACCCTTATAAAAAAGGTTTCCTCGATTTGAAGCAATCCGTCTGATGCAATCACGGTGACTCGCCAGGTGCCTGTGTCGTTTAGGGTAGGTGCTAGTTGCAGAGTGCCATCGGAAAGCAAGTTCATGGTGCCCGAAGACGGTAACGATGATGGTGTTGTAGTAAAAGTCAGTGTGTCGCCGTCAGGGTCAGTGAAAAAATCAGCGACATCGAAATCATCAAAAGGTGATTCATTGAGTTGTAGTGTGATGTCTGGAATTTCGGCGATGCGCTGTGGTGCGGAATTGGCAGCGACAACTCGCAGTCTCACCGTTGCCTGGGCTGAGGAACTGCCGTCACTTATCGAGTATACGAATGAATCATTGATGGCGCCGTCATCGCTGAATGGGGCGTCTTCTCGCGGCATGTAAAAGAAACTGCCGTCAGCGCCAAGCTCGAATGTTTCTGCGAATAGTGGTGCCTGCACTGCAACAGGATCAACTTGCAGGCCTTGGTTACGGGCGTCGTTGTCGTCAAAGTCGTTTGCGATAATACTGTTTGTTGATTCCGCAGCAACGAATATTCCGTCGCCGAGGCGTATGAGGTATTCATCATCAACGGCAACAGGTGGATCATTGACAGCGATGCCACATAGCGTTTGTCTGCGTAGAGTTTCCTGTCCGTTGTCATCACTTGCGACCAGCAAGTATTGAGCGGCCATTGAGTAACGTAGAGCTGGTAGCCGTACGGTGAACTCAGCGCTAGAACCATCAAACGTTTCGTTTATTTCGATCTGACACTCATTGGCGTCGGCGCAGGCGTCGCTAAGTGTTGTTTGGGCTGTGTCGATATCGAAGCCGGGCTCGGCGATACAAGCGTCGCGATTACCAGCGCCGTCCGCTCGCCACTCCCAGCCACGCAGCTGTTGACCCGTGCCGATGAGCTGGGTAGTGGTTGGCAGCTCCTCGACTAGAACCAGTGTGCCCCCGTCTTCAAGCGGGTTGTTTGCGCTGCTTCGCTGTAAGCCTGTGGAATCAACCCAGTTGCACGCGGTGAGTGAAGCCATCAGGAGCGCCAGAGGCAGCAATTTTCGCAAGGAATTCAAGATTGACGAGCCGCTTCAAAAGTGTGATCCATGTAGCTTAAGGACTGGTCGCGATTTTTCCGTGGAGTCGCTCGCAAAGCTGACCGATGTAAATCCTGGGTCACCACACTTCCAGCAGTGATTTTCACGGTAATATGACTGATTGCGAGGCGGATCGCCGCCTGAAGAGCCTGGTGTCACAGTGAGCGACACTCGTTGGAGAGCCCGTGGATCTACAAGATCATCATCTGATACTGGCCTTGATCGCGTCTGCGGCAGTCTTGGGGCTTGCCGTCGGTTATTGCGTTGAGGTTTTGCGCTCGTCATCTCGGGAAGCCAAGCAGCTTGCTGCCTGGGAACAGGAGCGCGGGCAATTGAACGCAGCCGTTGCAAAGCAGAAAACGTTCACCCAGGCGATCATGGACGCTGAAAGAAAAAAATCAGCTGAAACCCAGCTCGAGTGCGATCAAGCACTGGCTCGTCACGACACCTTGAAAATACATGCCGACGTACAGGCAAAAAAGATTGCAAACATCGAAGTAGAGCTTCGCGCCGCTGAAGAACAGAACCTGAAATTGCAAAGTGACTTTGCCCGGTACAAGGCCAACAAAAATCGCGAGTTCGAAGTACTTCGCAGCCCACATTATGGCCAGCCTGTTGGCAAGCCCGCTGAGGAGACCATTGGGGAGCCCATTGGGAGGACCCGATCATTCGATGCACGCCCGGGTGCACCTGCTGTTGATAGCATGCCCGGGAGCCTGCCGATATTGAGCAAGCGGGTTGAAACGCGCGATGCGCGAACTGGAAGTGCACCGGTTAGTCAACGACTGGCAAGTCGCTTGTTAGCAGATGACGAGAGGTCGCGCGCTTCCAGAAAACAGACCTTCGCAAAACCCGCGGGGTTTTCTCCCGTCATGCCGGAAGCAGAAATACCAACGCTTGCGGAATCCGAATTGCCCGGCTCTGCCGACGAATCGGACATTACAGCCTTGCTCGGCGGCGAAGAGGGAGTTGTGTCTAGTGGGTAAAGCCCGCGAAAAACCGATGTGGCAACAGCTATTCAAGTTGGACACCAACAGCGGTCAAAGTTTGCAGTCACAGCTCAGACAAGCATTGGTAAAGGCCATTCTCGATGGACGCATTCCTGTAGATATTGCCTTGCCTTCCTCTCGCGAATTGTCGAAGCAGCTCGGGGTTGCTCGTAATACCGTTGTGCTTGCGTACCAGCATTTGATTGATGAGTCCTATTTGCTGTCACATGAGCGGCGCGGTTATTTCATCAACCCGGAGATGCTTGATGGCCGTGTTGATTCAAAGCCACCTGAGAAAACAGATACTTCAGCATTCGCTGCTGATACCTTTTCCGGGCCAGAGCTTGCAGTCGACCTTCTCGATCAACGCAACATTGTCCGGCCGTATAACTGGCAACAGTTTGAATATCCCTTTATTTATGGTCAGATCGATCCCGATCTTTTTCCGGTGAATGATTGGCGTGAAGCGTGTCGATTGTCCTTGCGCGTCGATGCGATCAGTCGTTGGGCGCAAGATCGTGTTGATCATGATGACGATCTTCTCGTCGAGCAGATACACACACGTGTATTACCAAGGCGTGGTGTGTGGGCAGATAAGGAAGAGATCCTGATTACCACCGGCGCACAGAATGCCCTGTTTCTGATAGCGCAGCTATTGCTGAATCAGGAGTCGGTGGTTGGGCTTGAAGATCCTTGCTATGTTGATGCGCGCAATATCTTCTCTTTGTTCAGCAAGCGACGCGTCACATTCCCTGTCGGCGATGCCGGTGTCATTACTGATGACCGGCTAAAGCAATGCAAGTTGATGTATGTCACCCCGAGTCATCAATGCCCCACAACCACGACCATGCCAATGGATGCCCGCATTGAGCTGTTGTCGCAAGCGTCACGACACAATGTGACCATTGTCGAAGATGACTATGAGAGTGAGCTTAATTTCGTTGGCAAACCTACACCCGCTTTGAAAAGTCTTGATACCGAACACCGTGTGATTTATGTCGGTAGCTTGTCCAAGACGCTAGCGCCTGGGTTACGTGTCGGCTTCATGGTGGGTCCGCGTGATTTCATCAAGCAGGCCAGAGCTCTTCGTCGATTGATGTATCGGCACCCGCCAACCAACACGCAACGCACGGTGGGGCATTTTCTGGCTCTTGGCCATCATGATTCTGCTTTATTGCGTTTGACACAGGCCTATAAAACTCGTTGGCAATTGATGGACGAATCGCTCAAGCAACACGTGCCTCTGTCAGCCACGGCACCAACGTTTGGCGGCTCTTCTTTCTGGGTACGCCTGCCGGAAACGGTGTTCGCCCGCGATCTGGAGGCATTGGCTGCCAAAAATGGCATCGTGATCAATGCTGGCGATAATTACTTTGCCAGTCGTGATGGTCCCGGAAACTATTGCCGACTCGGTTTCTCATCGATAAGAAATGATCGAATCGCGCCCGGTCTGGAACGTCTGGCGTCCTTGATCGCGGAATTGCAATGAGGATGCGAAGCCCAAGTCGCTGGTACGGCGCCATTGCGGGCGTTGGTACTAGCCTGAATTCAGCTGTGTCACTACTGTGGCGAAGATAACTTAAAGAGGAATGTGTAATGGCTCGAATGACGCCAAGTGAAGCCTTTGTAGAAACATTGGTCGCCAATGAAGTAACCGACATATTTGGCATTATGGGCTCCGCGTTCATGGACGCGATGGACATCTTTGCGCCTGCGGGTATTCGTCTGGTTCCGGTTGTGCATGAACAAGGCGCAGCTCACATGGCTGACGGTTACTCACGCGCAAGTGGTCGCCATGGCGTAATCATTGGCCAGAATGGTCCGGGTATCAGTAACTGCGTAACGGCAATGGCGGCTGCATATTGGGCACACTCGCCAGTTGTTATCGTGACCCCAGAGACAGGCACTATGGGTATGGGCCTGGGTGGTTTCCAGGAAGCCAATCAACTGCCCATGTTTCAGGAATTTACCAAATACCAGGCACATGTAAACAACCCTAATCGCATGGCTGAGTTCACTGGCCGTGCATTTGATCGCGCCATGTCGGAAATTGGCCCGACCCAGCTGAACATTCCACGTGACTACTTCTATGGTGATATCGATGTAGAAATACCGCAGCCCATGCGTCTGGATCGCGGACCCGGTGGTGAGAAGGTGCTTGCCGAAGCGGTCGAGCTGCTGTCAAAGGCGAAGTTCCCGGTAATTCTCTCTGGCGGTGGTGTCGTGATGGCGGAAGCCGTTCAGGATTGTATTGCCCTGGCTGAGCGTCTGGGTGCTCCGGTGGTCAATAGTTATCTGCATAACGATTCTTTCCCGGCCAGCCATGATCTGTGGTGTGGCCCCTTGGGTTATCAGGGTTCCAAAGCCGCGATGAAACTCATCAGTCAGGCTGATGTTGTGTTGGCCTTGGGCTCACGCCTTGGACCCTTTGGTACCTTGCCACAGCATGGTATGGACTACTGGCCGAAAGACGCCAAGATTATTCAGGTGGATGCTGATCACACCATGCTTGGCTTGGTAAAGAAAATATCTGTCGGTATTTGTGGTGATGCAGGTGCGGCAGCTCGTGCGTTGACGTCTCGCCTGGAAAGCCGTGATCTTGCCAGTGATGCAAACAAAGCTGAGCGTGCCAAGACGGTAGCCGCCGAGAAAGCTGCCTGGGAGAAAGAACTCGACGAATGGAAACACGAGAAGGATGACTTCAGCCAGGACATGATTGCCGAAGCCGAGAAAGAGGACGGTAACTGGCTGGCACCACGCCAAGTATTGCGTGAACTTGAAAACGCCATGCCCAAAGATCATATGGTGTCGACTGACATTGGCAATATCAACTCGGTAGCCAATAGTTATTTGCGTTTTGAGCGACCCAGAAGTTTTTTTGCACCAATGAGTTTTGGCAACTGTGGTTACGCACTACCAACCATGATCGGTGCGAAGTGCGCTGCACCTGAGCGACCGGCTATTGCCTACGCTGGCGACGGTGCCTGGGCGATGAGCATGACTGAAATCATGACAGCGGTACGTCACGATATCCCTGTCACGGCTGTTGTCTTTCACAACCGTCAATGGGGGGCCGAGAAGAAGAATCAGGTCGACTTCTATGGTCGTCGCTTCGTTGCGGGTGAGCTGGATTCACCGAGTTTTGCCGAGATTGGTCGTTCCATGGGCGCTGAAGGCATTCAGGTTGATCAGATGGGTGATGTCGGTGCGGCTTTGAAGAAGGCGGTTGACATGCAGATGAATGATCGCAAGACCACGGTTGTTGAAATCATGTGTAACCGCGAACTTGGCGATCCGTTCCGCCGTGATGCGCTGTCCAAGCCTGTTCGTCATCTGGCCAAGTACAAGGACTACGTTTGATCGAAGTGAATCGGTAGCAGCTTATCTTATTCTAAAAAATACGAAAAAGGCTCCCTGAAAGGCTCCCTGAGGCGCCTTTCAGGGAGCCTTTTCTCGTTCTGCCTAAAGCAGTCTGGTGATAATATCGAGCTCCACCTCTCTTGGACTTACCAATCACTATGTCAGTAGCATTCATTGGTCTCGGTGTCATGGGGTTTCCCATGGCGGCTTATCTGGCGAAGAACGGCCTCGACGTGCGTGTCTACAACCGCACGGCGGCCAAAGCGGCGAGCTGGGTCAAGGAGAATGGCGGGACCGCATGTGCCACTCCCAGGGAAGCAGCTGACGGGGCTGATGTGGTGTTTGCCTGCGTCGGTAATGACGACGACCTGCGCTCTGTCGTGCTCGGCGATGAAGGTGCCTTCGCTGGCATGAAGTCGGGCACATTGTTTGTCGATCACACCACGGCCTCTGCGGCGGTCGCACGGGAGCTTTACGCTGAAGGTAGTCAACGCGGTATCGAATTTCTTGACGCACCCGTCTCGGGCGGACAGGCTGGCGCGGAGAATGGCCAGCTGACTGTCATGGTCGGGGGTGATCAGCCTGCATTTGACAAGGCCGAGCCATTGATTCAGCACTTTGCCAAATCGGTGCGTTTGCTGGGACCGAGTGGCGCGGGGCAACTGACCAAGATGGTCAACCAGATCTGTATTGCCGGTTTGGTACAGGGTTTGTCTGAGGCCTTGCACTTTGCTGAATGCGCGGGTCTGGATGGTCGCGCAGTCATAGACGTCATCTCCAAAGGCGCGGCTCAGTCGTGGCAAATGGAAAATCGTTACGAGACCATGCTTGATCGGAAATTCGATTATGGATTTGCGGTTGACTGGATGCGCAAGGATCTGGGCATTGTGCTTGATGAGGCGAAACGTAATCGCGCCAGTCTTCCCGTTACCGCATTGGTTGATCAGTTCTATGCTGACGTGCAGGACATGGGCGGAAATCGTTGGGACACCAGCGCGTTGTTGGCACGATTGCCCAAGCCTAAAACGTGAGCTAGATCACGCGTATTTAGTAGATTTGGATGCGGTTTAACAGATTGCTCGTTCAGTTGACGTGGGTTGTTCCCGATAAGCAAAAGGTGTTCGGCCAATACACGTCCTCGAATTATGCAATTGCCCCAATGGATGCTCGCTGCTGCGGTCGCTGTCTCGACAGTCGCGCTTGCCGCGCCTGATGCCGCAGAAGCCTGGCGACAACTGACGACCTCGGACGCCAGCACAGTCACACCACGGCACGAAGCTGGCTCTGTCGAATTCGACGGCAAACTATATCTGTTCGGCGGGCGTAGCGAACGCCCGGTCGAAGTGTATGACCCGACAACTCGAAGCTGGCGTGTTATTGGTCCGGCACCGTTGGAAATCCATCATTTCCAGCCAGTCGTGTTGGGCTCCGAAATTTACCTTGTTGCCGCTTTCACGGGGCCTTACCCGAATGAGACCAATGTGCCTGATGTGCATGTGTTTGATACGGCGACGGAAACCTGGTCCACGAACGGTGTCGTACCGGTCGATCGACGAAGGGGTGGTGCAGCCGCTGTAAATTATGGCGGTAAAATCTATATCGTGGGTGGCAACAACAACGGCCATAACGGAGGCGCGGTAAATTGGTTTGATGAGTTCGATCCCGTCACAGGCACTTGGACTGTGCTACCTGACGCGCCGAATGCACGCGATCATATGCAGGCTGCTCTGGTGGGAGACAAGCTTGTCGTGGTAGGTGGTCGGCAAACGACGCTACCCAATCCTTTTATTAACACCATATCGGCAACGGACATCTATGACTTCACAACAGGTACGTGGTCAAGCGGTGTAGATATGCCCACTGATCGAGCGGGTGCAGTGACGGTCACGGTTGGTGCCGAAGTTATTGTCGCCGGTGGCGAAGTCGATCAAGTTGCACAGGCGTTGAAAACGGTTGAGGCATACCATGTACCTACGAACAGCTGGCGAGCACTGCAAGACATGAATGATGGTCGTCATTCAGGTGGTGGATCTGTTCTTGGCGACGAATTTCATGTCGTGTCCGGTAGTCCGAATCGTGGTGGTGGGCAGATCGACTCACACGAAACGCTGGCACTTGATATCGCTAATGGTCTGGATTCCGATGGCGATGGCCTTGATGATGAAGACGAGATCAATGTCTACAACACTGACTTGAACAATCCTGATACTGACGGTGATGGTCTTGAAGACGGAGATGAAGTTGACCGCGGCACCTTGCCGAACGTCATCGATACTGACGAGGAAGGCTTGAACGATGGCGAGGAAGTGAATATCCACGGTACCGATCCGCTAAGCGCTGATACCGACACTGATGGTGTTGATGACCACGCCGAATTGACAGTTCACAATACAGACCCTCTGAACGCTGATTCTGACAACGACGGTTTGACCGACGGTGTCGAACTGGAGACCCATGGTAGTAACCCGAATAGTCCGGATACTGATGGTGACGGTCTTGAAGACAGCGATGAGGTCGATCGTGGTACCTCACCGATTGTCGTTGATACCGACGATGACGGACTCTCGGACGCGGCTGAAGTGAATGAGCATGCAACGAATCCTCTTGAAAATGACAGTGATGAGGATGGTTTGACCGATGGGGTGGAACTCGAAGTCGGCACGGATCCTTTAAATGACGATTCTGATAGTGATGGCATCATTGACGGGGAAGATGAATTCCCGCTGCAAGCGTTGAGCGGTGACAGTGACAGTGACAGTGACGGTGACGGTGACGGCAGCGGCGGTGGTGGAATCTCTTTCGCCATATTGTTCATGATGCTTATGTTGTTAGTTCGTCAAAGAACTGTCGAGCATTGCGTCTGTAATGTTCTGTCAAAACGAAACTTATAGGTAACGACCGTTGTAATCTCTCGCGTACAGTTGGACAATAGGGAATCGAAAAACGGCTTTTCGCCATCTGAGATTCCGGAGTGTTACTGTGCCTCTACCGATCCGTACGCTTGCCTGTATTCTGGCTGGTAGTTCAATAACCCTGTCACTATCTGCTATCGCCCAACAGATTGACAACACCGGCGCCTTGCCTGATGCCAAGCCCGGTGAATGCTATGCGAAGGTTGTAATTCCAGCTGAATTTTCCACAACAAGTGAAGAGGTCATTGTTCAGGCAGCTTCTGAGCGCATCGAGACTTTTCCGGCGGAGTTCGAATCAGTTGAGCAAACAATCGTCGTCAAGGAAGGCAGTCAGGCGCTCAGTGTCACACCAGCCAAATTCGAAGACGCCGTTGACAAGGTTGAAGTGAGTCCAGCCGAGCTCGTTTGGACACGTAAACTTTCGAGTCAGCTTATTCCTGCCAGCCCAGGTGCCTTGGAAGGTATTGCCGCGTCGGGTGTGGATCTCGATGCAGTGGAAGCGGGCAGTTGTTATCGCGAGTACTTTACCGAGGCGCAATATGAAACGGAAATTCAACAGGTAATAACTCGACCGGCATCGCAGGAAATTACCATTACCCCGGCCGAATATGAAACGGTTGAGCAACGCGTCATGGTCAAAGAGGCCTCAACCCAGGTGGTCGATTTACCGGCTGTCTTTCGCAGTGAAACGGAATCAGTGCTGGTCGAACCTGCACGCGGCGTCTGGAAAAGCGAAGGCTGTGGCCCTATTCAGAAAATTGATAACGCTACGGGTGAGGTTCTATGTTTTGTTGAAGTGCCTGCTCGTTACGAAACCATTACCAAGACGGTTCTTGAAACTGCGGCGACCACCCGAACTATTGATATTCCCGCTATTTTTAAAACCGTGAAAGTGCAACGACTGGTGCGTCCTGCGTCCGAGCAGCGGGTAGATATCCCAGCTGAATATACTAACGTCGAGACTCGAGTCAAGGTATCCGATGCTAAATTTTTCTGGGTAGCCAAAGGTGTACCGGTCGACGACAACGCTAAATACACTGGTCGGGAAATATGCCTTACTGAACGGCCGGCAGAACATACATCGGTAAAGAAATCGGTAATCGCTGCGCCGGCGTCAGTGACGAGTACAGAAGTTCCTCCTCAGTATCAATCCATCGAGGTGCAGAAACTTCTGTCACCGGCATCCGAGAAACGAACGCTGATTCCAGCGACCACAAAGACAGTTAGTTCGAAGGTACAGAGTTCTCCTGAACGGCTTGAATGGCGCAGGGTTCTGTGTGAAATCAATATGACACCTCGGGTCATATCTTCGTTGCAGCGTGCGCTGGTACGCGAGGGCTACGATCCTGGCCCAGTCGATGGTGTGGTCGGGCGTGGGACATTAGTCGCAGTAAAACAGTATCAAGAAGATAAGAATTTGGATCAGGGTGGGCTTACCCACGAGACATTGAAAAGCCTGAAGGTCAACCACTGAAGGTGAAACTGAGGTAACAAGAAGTTACCTAGTTGGCGCTTGCAAACCAGCTTTCGGGCAGCAGTGCTGCCCGCCAGTCTCCTTCTAAAGCAGCCAAGCTTGATTCCCAGTCTTGCCAGGCCTCATCGATCGGCGCACTGAAAAACCACGTGAACATCAGCATGCAAAGTAGTGCCAGACTCAACAGGTACTGATCTCGATCAAGAATTTTCAGTGCGCTGCCGAATGAGCGCTTTATCCGTACACCCATGAAATCCACACTATAAAGCTCGTCAAGAGCTAGGTGTAGCAGATAACCGGCTGTCATGAAAATGCCCAGCAGCCAGCTTTGTAGCGGCAGAGTGCCCAACCATTGCCAAGCAGTTGCACACATCATGACTCCGAATAGCAATGCCGCTGTAATCGAATGCATGAGCCCACGGTGTTTGGCGATGACATGGAAAGACCACCAGAGTGGGTAGCGGACCAGGCTGAACACGGCGATAGCTATCAGCCAAAGTTCAAGGGCGGTATATGAGTCGACATGGGCGAACAGCCATGCCAATGCTGTGATGACGCCGAGTCCGGTGAAGAGCGCGCGCGATGGTTGCGAATACTTCAAGTCAATATCGGGAAGTATGCCACCCACAATCCCCGACACGGTTAGCGTCAGGCCGTCGGTGATATCTAGATTCAGCAGTTTGGTGCAGGCTGTCGCAGACAGACTGGCGAGCGCTGCAGCACTAAAAATGTGTGTGTTAAAGTCAGCCATTGGCAATGTTATAGAGCGGTTTGCAGACTTTGCGATAGCAACATCGATTTGCAGCAAGCTCACGCAATCCGAGTAGCGTGCCTGAAGCCAAAGCTTAGTCCAATTGGAGATATCCGTGCTGGTAACTTTCAAGACAAGCGTCTGGTCTGACATCACTATGTTCGGATCGGCTGCGACTACCATTCTCAAGATGATGGGGCAAAGCGGTAACGTCCCTGGTGCCTTGCTAGCGGCAGATATACCAAATGCGCTTGAAAGCCTTAAACGCGAGCTTGAGAATCAGGCGAATGAAGAGTCGGGGGCAGACACCATGGATGAGGATGAGGATCGCCCAGTGTCCTTGCATACGCGAGCAACGCCCTTGATTGAATTGTTTGAGGCGGCAGCATCGAGCAACGAGAACGTCCTGTGGGAAGAAGGTTGACGCGATAAGCCTCGCACAACTCCCGACAGTGTTGCTTACTCCCTTCCACTGGCGGTTGTCGCACACGTAAACCTTGTCGCCTGAAAGAATTTGCAATAGGCTCAAGAGAAACTCAAGGAATCAACTATGAAAAACATCAAGGGTCCGGCTCTGTTTCTGGCGCAGTTTGCGGGGGATGATGCGCCGTTTAATTCGTGGGATGCCATCACAAAATGGGCTGCGGATTGCGGCTACAAAGGTGTTCAGATTCCGAGCTGGGATGCTCGTTTGTTTGATCTGGACAAGGCGGCCAGTTCAAAGGATTACTGCGATGAAATCAAGGGAACAGCTGCCGCTAATGGCGTTGAAGTGACCGAGTTGTCGACCCATCTGCAAGGTCAACTGGTTGCAGTACATCCTGCTTATGATGAGGCATTTGATGGGTTTGCCGCGCCAGAAGTTCATGGCAATCCGAAAGCTCGTCAGGCTTGGGCTGTTGATCAAGTGATGAAGGCTTTGCAAGCCTCCCAACATCTTGGCATAGGTGCACATGCCACATTCTCAGGTGCGCTTGCCTGGCCCTATGTTTATCCGTGGCCGCAACGTCCGGCAGGCCTTGTTGAAACCGCGTTTGATGAACTGGCGAAGCGTTGGAAACCGATTCTCGACAAGGCTGATGAGTGCGGTGTTGATGTTTGCTATGAAATTCATCCCGGTGAAGATTTGCATGATGGAGTGACGTTCGAGATGTTTCTTGAGCGCGTTGGAAATCACGCACGATGCAACATGTTGTATGACCCGTCTCACTACGTTTTGCAGCACCTTGATTATCTGGACAACATCGATATTTATCATGAGCGTATTCGCATGTTTCATGTCAAGGATGCGGAGCTCAATCCTACCGGTCGACAAGGTGTGTATTCAGGTTACCAGTCATGGGTGGATAGGGCTGGACGTTTTCGCAGCCTTGGCGATGGGCAAGTGGACTTCAAAAGTATTTTCTCGAAGCTAGCCGCCTATGACTTCGATGGTTGGGCAGTTGTCGAATGGGAATGTTGCTTAAAACATCCGGAAGATGGCGCACGCGAAGGAGCGCAATTCGTCAGCGACCATATCATTCGCGTGACTGAAAGAGCCTTTGATGATTTTGCAGACGGCGGTACGGACGATGCTGCCAATCGTCGTATGCTGGGTATCGAGGTATAAGACAATGGGTACTGATAGCATGGCCACAGATAGCAATAAACCACCGCGCATACGACTTGGAATGGTCGGTGGCGGACGCGATGCCTTTATCGGTGGAGTGCACCGAATGGCAGCTCGACTTGATGATCATTATGAACTGATCGCTGGTGCGTTCTCGTCAACCGAAGAAAAAAGCAAGGCCTCTGCCGCAGAGCTCGGCATTGACGATTCGCGCGCTTATGCCACCTATAAAGACATGGCGATGCGAGAAGCTCGCCTGAAAAATGGTATTGAAGCGGTCAGCATCGTGACACCCAACCATTTGCATTATGTCGTTGCCCGAGAGTTCCTCAAACGCGGTATCCATGTTATCTGTGACAAGCCGCTGACCTCGACACTGGCAGATGCGAAGAAGTTGGTTAAAGCGGCGGAAGACTCTGGTGCGCTATTCGTTTTGACGCACAACTACACGGCCTATCCGATGATCAGACAGGCTCGCGCAATGATTGAATCGGGTGATATTGGTGACATTCGGGTGATACAGGCTGAGTATCCACAGGATTGGTTATCCACCAAACTCGAGGACAGTGGTCAGAAGCAGGCTGGTTGGCGGACTGACCCGGAACGCTCGGGAGCCGGTGGTTGTATCGGTGATATCGGTACGCATGCCTATAACCTGGCCTGCTTTGTCACGGGGCTTGAAGCGACCTCACTATGTGCTGATATCGACACCTTCGTTGAGGGTCGTGAGCTTGATGACAATGCTCATGTGTTGTTGCGATTTGAAGATGGTGCCAAGGGTATGTTGTGGTCGAGTCAGGTAGCGCCTGGAAATGAAAATGCCTTGAAGCTCCGTGTCTATGGCAGTAAAGGTGGGCTGGAGTGGAGCCAGGAAGATCCCAACTACCTTTGGTACACACCATTGGGGGAGCCGAAACGATTGCTGACACGCAACGGAGCCGGTGCCAATGATGCAGCGACTCAAGTCTCACGCATTCCTGGCGGTCATCCTGAAGGTTACCTTGAAGCTTTTGCAACGCTGTATACCGAGGCTGCCGCCGCGATTGTTGCTCGTCGCGACAATGATAAATCGTCGAGCCCAGCATTATGCCCGACAGTGCAGGATGGATTGAAAGGTGTGGCCTTTGTAAGCGCAGTTGTCGCGTCCTCTGCCAAGGGCGGCAACTGGGTCAAGCTTTAGTTCAGAACTGCAGCTGATTCACTATGACAGTTACCAGGCAACGTTCAGTCTGTCCGCACGATTGTCCCAGTGTGTGCGCACTGGATGTCGAAGTGCTCGATAGTCAGACGATCGGTCGAGTGTACGGTGCTAAAGATCATTCCTATACCGACGGTGTCATTTGCGCCAAGGTGTCGCGTTACGCCGAGCGTGTTCATCATCCGGATCGCTTGATGCAACCACTTATTCGCAAACGTGGTAAATCGGCTCGGAGCAAGCAGGCATCATTCGGAGTCAAGCCATCGCTTGATGACTTTGAAGTCGCAAGTTGGGAATCAGTACTTGATCTTGTTGCGGAGCGCTTTGCAGCGATTGCTGCGAAAGAGGGTAGTGAAGCAATCTGGCCTTATCATTTTGCGGGCACGATGGGCCTGGTACAACGCGATGGACTCGATCGTTTTCGCCATGCCTTCAAAACCTCTCGCATGCATGCAACGTTTTGCACGACATTACCCGATGCTGGTTGGCTGGCTGGGTTTGGCAAGCGCATGGGCAGTGATGTTCGTTTGATGGAAAACAGTGAATTGGTTGTTGTCTGGGGTGGTAATCCTGTCAATACCCAGGTCAATGTCATGAACTACATCGCTAAAGCTAAACGCAAGAGCAATGCGAAACTTGTGGTCATTGACCCTTATCGGACTCGTACGGCGGACAAGGCAGATATACACTTGATGCTTAACCCTGGAACCGATGGCGCCTTGGCATGTGCTGTCATGCATATATTGTTCAGGGATAATCGAGCCGATCGCGAATACCTTGAAAAGCACACTGACGATTCGGCTGCCGTCGAGACTCATTTGCAATCGCGTACGCCAGAATGGGCAGCATCGATAACAGGATTATCCGTAAAAGATATTGAACACTTTGCGCAGTTGTATGGCAGCACGCGAAAAAGTTTCATACGGCTCGGCTATGGGTTTGCGCGCTCTCGCAATGGTGCGGTCAATATGCATGCGGTGAGTTGCCTGCCCGCCGTCACTGGCGCATGGAAGATTGAAGGCGGTGGCGCATTGTATGGCAACAAGCATATCTATCCATTGGATACGACCTTGATTGGTGGCCTTGACCTACCCTGTGACACAAGGATTATGGATCAATCGCGCATTGGTGAGGTGCTCTGTGGCAACCCGGCGGACCTCGCAGGTGGACCGCCAGTATCAGCGTTGTTTGTTCAAAATACCAACCCAGTGGTAGTCGCGCCTGATACGAGGCGCGTTACGCAAGGTATGTTTCGTGATGATCTTTTTTCGGTCGTGCACGAACAGTTCATGACTGAAACAGCTGCACTTGCCGATGTGGTATTGCCTGCCACCATGTTCCTTGAACATGATGATATCTATACCTCGAGTGGCCATACCTTTTTGCAGTTTGCAGAAAAACTGATCGATGCACCTGGTGAATGTCGAAGCAATCACGTGCTCATGCAAGGTCTTGCCAGTCGTCTGGGCATCGAACACCGGGCCTATTCGATGAGCGAACGTGAGTTGATCGACGCGACGATGCACGCATCTGGCTTGCCCCCGGTAAGTTCTTGGTCAAGCGACGGGCATGAGTGCGCCCCGACATTCGAACAGGCCAATTTTCTTGAAGGGTTTCCAACCGATACCGGTAAATTCAAGTTCGCGCCGGACTGGCAAAGTATCGGGCCGAATAGTCAGGGCATGCCGGTGTTGCCCGACCACTGGGCATCGATTGATGAGGCAACTGAAGAGCATCCTTTTCGACTGGTTGCCGCGCCGGCAAGACAGTTTCTCAACACAAGTTTTACCGAAACTGAATCGGCCCGCAAGATGGAAAAAAAGCCCGAAGCGCAAATCCATGCCGATACGCTCAACGCCTTGGACATAGCGTCAGGAGACAAAGTGACTTTGGGTAATCGACTGGGGCAGGTGACGCTCGATTGCCGGGTCTCGGATGGCGTTCAGAAGGGTACCGTTATCGTCGAGTGTCTCTGGCCAAATTACTGTTTCGAGCAGGGCCTGGGCATTAATGCCTTGATCAGTAGTGACCCTGGGCAGCCCAATGGCGGTGCGGTGTATCATGATACGGCGATTTGGATCCGATCAGCGGAAACTAAATCCTGAAGTGACGGTCATTCATCTGACAGACAGCTAATTAGACAGAAATTCGCCTTTTTAGAGGCCAAGGAGTACTCATGACACGCTTGTTCACTCGCACTACGGCTATTCTGGCTTTCCTGGCCAGCGTGATGATAATGAATCTGGCGCAGGCCGCAGAACCTGTATCCAAATCCAGGCGCGGAGTCGCGATTGGCGGGCATGACTCAGTCGCCTATCATTCGATCGATCGCGACCCACAAGCGGATGCGATCGAGGGCAGCAAGACTTACGTTGTCGAATACAAAGGCGCCAAGTGGCGTTTTGGCTCCAAAGAGAGTGCCGATTTATTCGAAGCCGATCCTGAACGCTATTCACCTGCCTACAACGGGCATTGTGCGAATGCCTTGAGTCTTGGCAAAGGGCTGGTTCGCACCAATGGCGAAACCTGGGAAATATTCGAGGACAAGTTGTATCTGTTCTACGCTCCGCGTGGTCGAACACGCTGGTTGGATGGAAACTGGGCGACCTACAAGATCGCTTCAGATGCGGCTTGGGAGAAGTTGTCGAAAAAGTAGGTGTTGGATGAGTTTGTGAGTTACAAGCCCGGTTGTTAACTTCGCCGGGCAATCCACACGCCAATCGCTGCCACCACCATGCCGAACCAGGCAAGTGGCGTCATGCTTTCATCCAGAATCCACCAGGCGATGAGTGCCGAGAGTGGTGGCACCAGAAAAAAAAGTGCAGAAACGCGTGTCGCTTCACCTCGTCGGATCATCAATAACAACAGTGATATGGCAAGGATCGAGTTGCCAATGACAAGGTAGGCTAGGGCAAACAGGAATGGCCCCGTTACCGTGATCTGCATGTCTTCGAACAAATAAGCCAGTGGCAGTGTGCAGGTAAAGCCAACAACATATTGCACGGTATTGCTGGTCAAGGGATGATGTGCCGCGCCGAAGCGTTTTTCCCACACAGTGGCAATCGTTATGGCCAGCAATCCGGCAATTGAGAACAACACGATAGCCAGAGAGACTTCCTGAATACCGCTATTTCCTGTGATGACCAGCGTCGTGCCGCTCAGACCAAGCAATAGCCCTGCCCAGCGTAGTCCGGAGACGGTTTCCTTGGACAGAGCTGGAATGATCAACGCGACGAGAATCGGTTGTAGTGATGTAATCAGTGCTACCGTGCCGGCGGAACCACCGAGACGGAATGCCGTCCAGCAAGCTCCGAAGTAGACCACTTGTATGAGAAAACCGACGATGACAAGGTTTGACCACTCTTGGCGAGTGGCGGGTAGTGACGGGCGTATATAGAGAACGAACGGCAACAGTAATACGACGACACAGAAATATCGCAGGCTTAAAAGTGTTATGGGGTCCGCATCATGAATGCCGATTTTGGCAACTGTGAAGCCGCCGGACCATAGCAGCAGAAAAATGGCCGGGGCAACACGGACAAGTATTGATGTTCTAACCTTTGGTTGCTCCGAGCGTAAGACCTGCAATAAAGTGTTTTTGCATGGCGAAGAACATCAGCACGGGGGGGACGGCTGCCAACAGTGAAGCTGCCGACACGAGGTGCCATTGGCTGACAAATTGCCCATTCAAGGCGCGCACTCCTGCGGTTATTGGTAACGCATGGTCACCTTGGATCAGTACGGTTGCCCAGAAAAAATCATTCCAGATGAAGGTGAAGATCAAAACTGACAGCGCTGCTATCGCGGGCTTCACCAGTGGCAACACCAGATACCAGAAGATCTTGAACTCTCCAACGCCATCAATGCGTGCTGATTCAATCAATTCGAATGGCAAGGCCTTGATGAAGTTACGCATGAACAAGGTGCAGAATCCTGTCTGGAATGCGGCATGAAACAAGACCAGCCCTGTGATGGTGTCGTAAAGCCCGGTCTGTACAGACAAGTCACGAACGGGCACCATCAGAATCTGGAAGGGGACAAAATTCCCGGCGACAAAAATAAAAAACAAAGGGATTGCCCATTTGAATCGGTAGATTGAAAGGGCGTAGCCTGTCAGACAGGACAAGGCAACCGAGATGATCATTGTGGGAATAGTAATGCGTAAGGAATTCCACAAATACAGACCGGCTTTCGATTGGGTAAAGACCGCAGTGTAGTTTTCCAACAATAAAAAATCTGACGGCCAGCCGAATACATTACCTGAGTTGATGTCGGCCGCGGGTCGAATCGAGGTCAGGAAGATCGCGAGTAGTGGCAGCAACCAGACGATCAATGCTACGGGGAGGATCAGTTGATAGCTCGTTCGAACTGCGGCGGATGATTTTTCGATTGGTTTCGGAAACATGTGCTTAGCCCTTCTCGTCCTGATACATACGCCACAGGAAAAAACTGATGTAGATGAGCATGATCAGAAACAACACGCTGGCTATGGCAGAGCCATAACCCATACGGAAGCCGTATTCGGACAGGGCTGTTTCAAACATATAGTAGGCGAGAACATTGGATGTTCCGTATGGTCCACCTTGCGTCATGATGGCGATCAGGTCAAATGAGCGCAGGGCGCCGATAACGGTGACGACAATCGCAATAAATGTTGCAGGTTTCAGTTGCGGCAAAATGACGTACCACAGCATTTTCCAACCTTTGGCATTGTCCAGTCGACCTGCTTCAATCTGATCGGGTGAGACATTGTTCAAGCCGGTAAGGTAAAGAATCATGCAATACGCGACTTGCGGCCAAAGACCGGCGAATATGATGCCAAAGGTCACATAGCGTTCGTCGGCGAGTATAGCTGGAGGGGATGCACCAAAAAATTCCCAAACCTTTCCAACGATACCGAAATCAGGGTTGTAGAACCAAGTGAAGATTAGGCCAACGACTACTTGACTGATGACAAACGGAAAAAAGAATAATGATTTGTAAAGTCGTATCCCTCTGACTGTTTGGTTCAGGAACAGTGCTATGGCTAGTCCGAGTGGGACGGCGAGCATGTACAGGACCAGCCACCACACATTGTTTTTGAGAGAGGTATAGAAGCGGTCGTCGTCAAGCAATTCGATATAGTTGCCGAGACCTACCCATTTTTTTTCACCGAGTCCATCCCATTCAAAGAAGGATATCCATATTGATTGGAATATCGGGGCAATGACGTATATGACAAAGAAGATCATGCCTGGCAAGAGGAACAACCAGGGGGCGAGTTTCAGTCTGTTTTTATAAAACCAGCTTCGCTCTTGTCGTATGGCCGCCGAACTATTGCTTGTGCTTGACACGATCGATGCTCCAGAAAGTGAGCTCAGACAAAAAAGATCAAACTAGTTGGATTAAACTTTGGGGCGAGATTTGAATCAATGAAAATGGCGGGCCGTTTCAAGGCCCGCCTTGCACTGCGGTAAGACTTATTTGTAAACGCGTTCCTGAATCTTGTCGAGACGTTCCAGGATGGCATCAAGGCGTTCAGGTTTGATCATGAACTCCTGAAACCCCTCCATACCAGCTTTCGCCATTTCGGCTGGTGCATCACGGTCATAGAACTGTGCGAGGCCATTGGCCGTACTGACAGTCTCGAAACCCTTCTGGATGAATTTGTCACTACCCACTGTCGCATCCTTGTTGATTGGAAGCTGACCAATGGTCTGATTCCATTCTGTCTGGATATCTGGTTGAGCAATGAAAGCAAGGAATTTACGAGCATCTTCCTTGTTCTTGGCCTTTGAAGGGATAAAGAACGCATCAGTCGGTGCTTCTTCTGCGCGCGGAACACCGGCGGTGATTTCCGGGAACGGGAAGTAGTCGATCTGATCGTCTGTCAAACCAGCGGTACGCATTGCATCAACTGAAAAGTTACCCATCACGTACATGGCAGCTTCACCTTTGACAAACGGGGCCAACGCATCCTGCCAGCTCATCGTAGCGTGATTTTCGACAAAGTAACCTGGCTCAACCAGCTCTTTCCACTTTTCAAATACCGCAACGATGCGTGGGTCCGTGTACTTGATCTTGCCTGCAGTCAGATCGTTATGCACATCATACCCGTTGGTACGCAGATTCAGATAATCGAAAACACCTGCAGCAGTCCACAAGAACTTGGTGCCGATGGTGAACGGTGCGATACCGGCTTCTTTCAACTTGGCAGAAGCCGCGAGCAGCTCTTCCCAGTTGCCAGGGACATCGATACCATTGTCTGCGAATACATCCTTTCGATAGTAGATGCCCCACTGATAATACGTGTATGGCACACCCCATTGCTTGCCGTCGATAGTCATTGCTGACTCGGTTGACGCCAGTGAATCATGGAAACCCTCACTATCCCACAAGTCAGATACATCTTCGAACTGACCGGCGTTGACAAAAGGTGCCATGCGATTGCCGGGGTACCATGATGTGACATCAGGTGCGTTGGCACTCAAGAAGTTTCGGATAGCTGTCTTGTGCGCTTCACGATCGGTGATGTTCACAATGACGTTGATATCCGGATTAGCCGCCTTAAACTTTTCAACAGCATCTTCAAAGCCTTTCTTGGGCCCCGGGTTTGGATCATCAAAATTGATGACGAGATCACCAGCGAAAACTGGTGTGCTGATGACAGAGGCAAAGGCCAATGCAACAGCTGATTGCTTCAGTGTCTTGAACATACGTTCTCTCTCTTCTCTCCTGGATAGGAATTGATTTGCGAATGACAACAGCCAAGGGCTGTAGCCGTTACAGACGGTGAGGGGCCTGTCAACCCTTGATCCGGTAGAAGGTTCTTGCCGGAATCGACACGTGTGTCAGAGCTCTTCGGCTTTCTCACACGTGGATACAACTCTGTTTCCACCATACCACTGTGGCGGCTCATGTCACCACCCAGACAGCTAGTTCTGCGGGTTCCAGTGCTCGTTTTCCAAGCTCTAGCGGTGTGTCGCTTGTAAAGCCATGCGTTTTAATGGCTTGGTCCAGATCGATTGTGTCTGGGCCGAAGTTGAATGCCAGAGCAAATCTAGCGTGAGACCTGATTCTGAGCCCTTCGGGCAGCTCGCTGGCGGCCAAGCCTTCTATGACGAAGATCGACCCGAGCAGGCTGCATAGGTCTTCCTGTTGCGGTATGGCGTTAATGTAGTGAATCTTCTCATAGACATAGTGGAATCCCCAACCGTCCTTGAACTTGGCACGCGGGACGATACTGCTCGCTACTTTCTCACGCCAGAAACGACAAACGGTATTGCCTGAATCACTATGAGCGATTTCGTGAGCTTCCGGTGGTAGTGATTCACTGACAACAATGTCCAGATCAATCAGTGAGCGGAAGCTAGCAGGAGCGCTCATCTGTGGCAGGCCGAGCTCAGGTGTCTTGCAGGCGGTGCCTGGCATCAGTACTACCGTTGCATCACATGCCGCTATACGTTTGACTAACGATTCATCGTCGATGACGTGGCAACACACAATGATGACGCGATAAGGCGCAAGGTCTGCCGTCTTATCAACAATGTCGATATCCAAACCCCAGGATCGACAAGCGCTGTAGACTGCCTGTACAAAACGCAAAGGGTCAAAGGCTTCACCACCTGGTCCCTGAATGTTTAATGCAGCG
This sequence comes from uncultured Granulosicoccaceae bacterium, assembly GCA_964449565.1. Taxonomy (GTDB): domain Bacteria; phylum Pseudomonadota; class Gammaproteobacteria; order Granulosicoccales; family Granulosicoccaceae; genus Granulosicoccus. The sequence continues at coordinate 30,318 of CAYUZB010000011.1, forward strand.
ATGCTCGTATAGTCAAAGATAATCGCAACTGTTGCCGTAATCGCCACGTGTTTGTCGGAAACATCGGACAACAATTCACGCAACTCCCGGTGTAGTTGTGCGACTTCCTGCGCTGCGACATCTTCATCACCGTTAGCCCGCAACAGTCCTGTGTGTAGTTGCTCTTGGGCAAACGGCGCTTGTCGCCAGCGGAAATAACTCATGACTTCTGCCCCATGGGCAAATGCTTCCCATCCCCACAATCTCACCATTCCAGGAAGTGGGGCCGGATTGAAAGGTGCCCAGTTGACTGGCCCTGGTTGTTGTTCCATGACCCACCATCGCCCGTTGCACATGCCACGATACAAATCATGATGAAACGCGGAGCTGTCCGGGTGTCCCGTACGCAGATAACGCTCTCGATCATTTGGATCTTCATGATCGCGAGATAGAAAGCCCAGCGGGTAATTATCCCAACTAGCGATATCGAGATCTTGCGCAACATCGTGATGATTGAACTCGACAAAATTTCCCATGAAGTTATGCAAAACATCTCGCCCGGGCGAAAAACGTCTCAGAATATCGACTTGCAAGCGATTGAAACTCGTTACCTGATCTGACGAGAAGCGCCACCAGGCCAGCTGATGTGACGGGTTACTTTCAGTCACTGTCGCTACCGGTGTTCCGATGTCCTCAAAGTTGTCATATTCCATACTCCAGAAAACGTTGCCCCAAGCCTTGTTCAAGGACTCTATCGTGGTATAGCGCTTTTTACACCAGCGCTGAAATGCGCGGGTAGCCTGTTCGGAGTAGCTGATGATTGTACTGTGGCATCCGTACTCATTATCTGTTTGCCATGCTATGACACCCGGGTGTTCGCCAAACTCTTGGGCAATGGCGGTTACTATTTTTTTGCACTCGGACCGATACTCAATTGACGAAAAGCAATAGTGACGCCTTGAACCAAACTCTCTTCTATTTCCCTGCTCATCTACTGCAAGGATGTCAGGGTGGCGTTTGAGCAACCAACGTGGCGGAGTTGCCGTTGGTGTACACATGACTATCTGCAGACCGGCTGCATGTAATGTATTGATGGCGCGATGTAACCATTCGAATGAGTACTCACCGTTGGCATTTTCCAGCCGACTCCAGGCAAACTCTGCAACTCTGACCACGGATATGCCGAGCTTGCGCATATGCGCTGCATCACTGGACCAACGCTCTTCAGGCCAATGTTCGGGATAGTAGCAGACACCGATTTTCATGACGGTGTCGCCTTCGGATTGATATCTCGGAGCACGCGGGCAGCATGCTCCGGTTGTACCGGGTTGACTATATTGTTCGAGCCGGATTCAAACCCGGCAAGGTATTTGAGCTTGTTGGCATCACGCAAGGGTGGTTGAAAGGCGAGGTGGAAACACCAGTTTTCGTTCTGAATGTCTTCATCACAAGGTGCATTGTGTAGCAGCGTGATATTGGGAGCGGAGCGTTCGAATAACAGATCATAGCGACGTGCCTGAGTCTGGTAGAGCTTTGCGAGTTCTTCAATTTCTGCGTCTGTCATGTCGGCGACAGATGCAAGCTTGCGATGTGGAACAATCCATGTCTCGTAGGCAAAGCGCGCAGCAAACGGTACGATAATCGAAAAGTATTGACCTTTATCAATCAGTAACTCCGCTGTCGTGTGAGCATCTTCAAGTATCGCCTGAAGCAGAGATTCGCCGGTATGGCTCTGCGCATATTTTGTTTGCGCAGCGCGCATTCGGATCGCCGTATCGCTGAGGAATGACGTGGCATAGATCTGGCCATGGGGGTGCAAATTGGATACGCCCATTTCCTTACCTTTGTTCTCAAAAATCAGCACATTTTTGATGTTCGGATCTGCTGCCAGGCTTTTGTATTCTGTTTGCCAAAGTCTGACCACCTTCAGCATGCAATCGGCTGAGATGTTCGCAAGTGTTACATCATGTCTGGGTGACCAGCACAACACCCGGCATGTGCCATGCGCCGGTGCTGTCATTGTTAGTGGAGATGATCCGTCGACACCCGGTACATTGACGTCGTCCGCTTTAAAAGACAGCGATGGAAAATCATTATCGAATGCAAACGGTTCTGCGTAATCAGGGGTTTTTTGGCCGTTTGCTCGCGTCACTCCGGGACAGAGATAGCAGTCGGGATCATGTACGAGTTTGGACTCTGGATTGGCAGTGCTTGTAGCGCCAGACCAAGGGCGTTTTGCCGAGGTGGCTGATATCAATACCCATTGGCTCAACAGCGGGTGCCAGCGTCGTTGCCAGTTACTGCTCATGTCGACACTTCGCACACCCCTCCGCCGGGGTGTATCGTATAGAAATCGGCGGTCAGTCCGGTTAGATGTTTATAAGCTTCGCCAACCGTTTTTTCAAAATCCGCGATGGTATCGTGTGGCATTAGATTGATCGTACAGCCACCGAAGCCTGCGCCTGTAAGTCGGGAGCCGATGACACCCGCTTGAGCACGCGCAAGATTTACCAGATGATCGAGAGGTTCGCTTGAGACGGCAAAAAGATCGCGTAAGGAGTCGTGCGATTCGTTCATGAGTTGACCAAACGCGGTAAGGTCATTTGCCTCAAGTAGCGGTACGGCTTGTCTCACTCGTTCATTCTCACTACATATGTGTAGTGCGCGCTTATAAGCAATCTTATCGTTGGAAAAAAGCGCTTCATGTTGTTTGAGCAGGTCTGTTTTCAGTTCTCCAAGTGCATTGATCGGTATCACCGACTGCAGGATCTCTAGTGCACGAGCGCATTCTGCAACGCGATCATTGTAATCGGACTCATTTAATAATTCGCGACGTTGATTAGTATTGGCCAGCACCAATGCATGGTCTCCGAGTTGTAAGGGAACTTGTCGGTATTCAAGCGTTGCACAATCGAGCTTGATAGCGTGGTTTTCACTGGCCATTGCGACCGCAAACTGATCCATGATGCCGCACTGCATGCCGACAAAATCGTTCTCTGCAGCCTGCGACATTTTGATCAGATCGAGCAAGGAGAACGATGCGCTGAAAAGCTGATTGATTGCGAAAGCCGTAACGACTTCGATCGATGCAGAAGAGCTCAGACCGGCGCCATTGGGTACATTCCCGGAATACAGGCAATCGACACCATCGAGCTCAACGTTTCGTTTGACAAATTGATCGAGCACACCAAGCGGGTAATTGATCCAGTTGTCGCCATAGGTTTGATTGATTTCTGTTTGTGGCAACTCGGCCATCAAATCGAAGTTGGTCGATGCAAAACGATAGGTTTTGTCATAGGTACGTCGAATCAGTAGCAAACTGCCTCTATCAATGCCACAGGGAAAGACTAACCCGCCGGTATAATCGGTATGTTCGCCGATCAGATTGACACGCCCTGGCGCGTAAAAAAGCTGCACATCGTCTGCACTGCCACCGAACTTTCGGACAAATCGTTCGATCAGTCTGGTCTTGTTTTGTGTCAGTTCAAGCATTTGATTTTCCGACAAGCTGACAACTGATCAGTACTGCTGACTGGGGTGGCATGACAGGTAACGGAACCCCGAACTTCATCAATAGATCACCCGAAGTGCGTATCGCTTGCTCGCACCATAGTGGCATCGCTTTATTGAATGGAGCGAGATCTGCAACATTGCAGCTAGCCAGACTTAGCTCATAGCGTTTGTCGGGGTCAAGTCCGTATAGCGGCAAATGTCCCGCTCTGGTGGCTCTGACATTGCCAATGGCGATGACACTGAACAGAGCCTGGTTCTTGTCGATACTGACATTGCCTGAGCTTGACAAAGCGTCAGAGTAAGTCGGCAATTGCCAATAGCAAGCTTCGGCTAGCCAGGTGCGATGGCTTTTGTAAAGCTCTGTATAGTGCCTGAGTGTTGAGACTTCATTCGGGTCGAGCTTGCGTGCGTCAATTTCGAATCCGAACTGACCTTGTAAGGCGACAATGGCACGCGTGTGCAAGCTTGTATCGCGACCAGTCAGATGAGCTGTTTTATGACCGACATGTGCACCCATGATCTCAGGTGGCATGAAGCGCAGAAAACCTTGCTGGATACGGGCACGCTCAATCGGATCGATGTTGTCTGATGTCCAGACACGACCGGTGTACTTGAGCACGGCAAGGTCGGCGCGAGCACCGCCACTGGCGCAGCTTTCGATCTCGAGTTTCGGGCAGGCAGCAAGTATGCGATCAAGCAAGCGATACAAAGCACTCGGTTGGGCTGAGGCCTTGGCAAAGCTACCGTCACCTGGAAGGACAAGGTCGCGATTCTGATCCCATTTGATGTAATCGATAGCGTAGGTTTTCACGAGATCGGTGATACGTTCGAACAGATAATCCGCGACGTCTTCGCGAGAGATATCCAGAGCTAATTGATTGCGTGCAAGCGGTGTGTCCATGCCGTCAACCCGTAATGCCCACTCGGGATGCGAGCGGTACAAATCACTGTCTGGATTCACCATTTCTGGTTCAAACCACAGTCCAAACTGCATGCCATGACCTCGCACACAATCGATGATTGCTTGTAATCCTTTGGGGTAAACGGATTCATCGACGTACCAGTCGCCAAGCCCAGCGTTGTCACTACGCCGATGTCGAAACCAACCATCATCAAGGACGAAACGTTCGGCACCCACATCGGCGGCGGCATCGATCAACGAACCTAAGGCTGCGTGGTCGTGATCGAAATACAAGGCTTCCCAACTGTTCGCGTGAATTGGCCTTGGTAAACGTGTCCATGACGGCAAAACTTGATGTCGAACATAGCGATGAAAGCGTTGAGTACAGGTATTCATACCCATAGCGCGAGTAAACATCACGGACGGTGTCTTGACCGATTCACCCGGTGCGAGTATCCGTTCACCAGGCAATTGCAACACACCTGCCTGTAACGAGATGTTGCCATCGCTGAGCCGTTCAACTCGCAGACTGAAGTTGCCACTCCATGCCAGGTGGGCAAACAATACGTCGCCATGATTCTCTGCGAAGCCATTTGCACCGCAGGCCAGGCTTGGCGCATGCTCATGACTGGTACGACCGTGCAAATTGGAGATATCAATACGTCCGGGAGCTATATGCCGGCGATGCGTCTGATTTTCCAGTCCCCAGCGTCCATGTTGCGACAGACATTCACGATAGCTTGATGGTAATGGAATGGTCGCTGCGGCTAACCAGTCGACTGTGTAGGGTGTATTTCCGGTGTTGGTCAGTTCAGTTGATAACGTGGCGACATCGCTCCTTGCGTCGATGGCAAGTGTCAAGGTAATCGCCAGGCACGAATGTTCATCAAGCAGTTCCATGCTTAGTGCATCAGAGTCCAGGCTGATGCCTTTCGTGACAAAACGATGAGCAAATTGCTCACCGTTGCGATGACCGTTCAGTGCAGGTGAGCCGGTATAGCCAGTGCTTGCTTGCGGAAACAGGGATAAGGGAACGATGGCATCGAGCCCGGCGTAAGCAAGCGTCGTATCATCATGTGACAAGAGCTCATCGATAGGGACATTGGGCGCGAGTCTGCTGCCGCTCCAATATAAACGAGGTACGTCATGATCCTCGATGACCAGTAAAGTCGTGGACACACCATCTAGGCGCCAGAGCGCGGGTTGGCTGGACATCGTCAGGATGAACTCGAGAACTCGAATAATTGCAAAGTTGGGATAATAATGGAACAATGTTCCAAAAGTCCATGTGCATGCGTTGCAAGCGGCCTGAAAAGTATGACTAGTACTGACAAAGCCCTGTCTGATACCGGTAAATCTGCGCCTCGTCGCCAGAGCGGAGGTATTGCCAGGGCTATCCAATTGCTGGACTTGATTGTTTCCGACGGTCCTTGTCGCTTCGCCGAACTTGAAGAGAAAAGTGGCCTGCCGAAGGCGTCTCTGCACCGTTTGCTCAATGAATTACATGAGCAACGTCTGGTGCAGCTTGATGAGCGGCTGATGACTTGGGCGGCCGGCTACCGCATTCTTGAGCTCGCGAATCGAATCTGGACTCGATCAGACATCCGCATTCTGGCGCGAGACCAGCTCATCGCGCTGAATGCCTTGAGTGGGGAAACCGTTCAGCTCGCAGTTCTGGCTGACACGCACGTTGTTGTCATAGATCACGTCGAGAGTACACGAAGCGTTCGTCATTCGATCAGTGTTGGCAGCCGCGCTCCAGTTTATTGCACGGGTATAGGTAAGGTGCTGTTAGCCTGGTGCGACGATGCGCGACAACGCGATATCATTGGACGCATATCGTTCGCTCGACTGACCCCTAACACCATCACACGCCAGCCGTTGTTGGAGCGGGAGCTTAACGCCACGAGCAAGCGCGGCTATGCCATTGATGCGGAGGAATATTTCCTCGGTACTCGGTGTATTGCCGCTCCAGTTGTTGATGCTTCTGGTCAGGCAATCGCGGGTATCAGTATTACTGCACCGACATTCCGCACTGATCAAGAAGACCTCGACGCCTGGCGTGAATCCCTGATGTCCGCCGCTGCAGAAGTGTCGCGTCGATTGGCACCACGCACTGGGCTTGGTATTGACGCTGCCCATTAAAAGAAAAAGACCAAACGTATTTAAAACTACACACGATTCGGAGAGTTGGTGAATGGCCGAAGTTGAACTGCGCAAAGCCTACAAACGATACGGTGATGTCGAAGTCATACACGGGGTTGATATGACTCTGCCGAGTGGCGAATTCATCGTATTTGTTGGCCCATCTGGTTGCGGTAAGTCAACGCTGTTACGCATGGTGGCAGGCCTTGAAGATATCTCCGAGGGCAGCGTACACATTGGCGGTCGTGACGTTACACATGTGGAGGCGGTTGATCGTGGAATCGCCATGGTGTTTCAATCCTATGCCTTGTACCCGCATATGACTGTCGAAGAGAATATGGGATTCGGCTTGCGCATGGGTGGTGTACCGAAAGATGAGGTTAAAGCCAAGGTGGTTGAAGCCGCAAAGACGCTGCAACTGGATCAGTTGTTGGCGCGAAAACCGAAAAATTTATCGGGCGGTCAGCGTCAACGGGTCGCGATTGGTCGAGCCATTGTCCGTAATCCTGACGTATTTCTATTTGACGAGCCCTTGTCGAACCTCGACGCGGAACTTCGTGTCGAGATGCGTTTGCAAATTGCCCGATTGCACAATCAACTTAACGCGACAATGATTTACGTCACCCACGATCAGGTCGAGGCGATGACAATGGCCGACAAGATTGTTGTTCTACGCGATGGTCATGTTGAACAAATGGGAACACCGCTTGAGCTTTACCACCACCCCGACAATTTGTTTGTCGCAGGTTTTATTGGTTCGCCACGGATGAATTTTATCGACGTTACCTTGATCTCTGGTTCCGCCGATTCTGCGCTCGTTCGTTTGCCCGACGGTGAGGAAGCTTCAATCAATGTAGATGCGTCCCGAGCTGTAGCGGGAAGTAAGGCGACGCTTGGTGTGCGACCTGAAGATCTGGCTGCTGATGAGGGAGATTTCGTTCTGACTCTTGAGGTAGATGTCGCAGAACGGCTCGGTGGCTCAACCTACCTTTATGGCCGATGTAGCGGGCTTGAAAATTTTGTCGTACAGCGTTCAGGTGTAGATATGAACAAGCCCGGTGACAGGGTTACTTTGAAAACTTCTTCGGCCAAGTGCTACTTGTTTGGAGCTGATGGCCTTGCCTATCATCGAAATACGATGACAGGCAGGGAGCATGCGGCTTAGGTTTGATTTATTATGTGGTCTGATTTTTCAATACGTCATTCAATGCTTCGCTGACGGCATCAAACATGGTGTCTATCTGCTCCTCGTTAATAATCAGTGGCGGGCAGAATGCGACGGTGTCTCCAGGTACTGCACGGAGTATCAATCCGTGTTCGCGCGCGGCAGCCATTACCTGGACCGCGATCTTCGTTTCTGCAGGAAAAGGTTCCTTGCTGTGCTTGTCTTTGACCAGCTCGATCGCCCCGATCAGGCCGACGCTTCGGGCATTGCCAACTAGTGGGTGATTCTGCAAGGCTTGAACGCGTTCTGCAAATTGCGGGGACAATGCCTTGACCCGTCCGTAGATGCCATCGTTTTCGTAGATTTTCAGCGTTTCCAAGGCGACCGCTGCGGCGACGGGATGCCCGCCATAGGTGTTGCCTGTACCGAACATGCCGAGCTTGTCGCTATAGGCTTCAAAGGCATCGTAAAGCTTGTCGGTAAGCAGAACAGCGCCAATGGGCAGATAAGCCGAAGACAATTGCTTGGCGATTGTCATGATGTCCGGTTCAATGTCAAACGTATCGCAGCCAAATACCTGGCCGGTTCTGCCAAACCCACAAATGACTTCGTCAGCTATAAACAAAACGTCGTGTTTCTTCAAAATAGCTTGCACTTTTTGGAAGTAACCGGCAGGTGGAATCATTACCCCGCCGGCGCCCATAACAGGTTCGGCAATGAAAGCCGCGATGGTGTCAGCACCTTGTTCGAGAATCGTTTGTTCGAGATTCGCTGCCAGTCTGGTTGAAAACGCTTCCTCCGATTCGCCGGCTTCGCTGTAACGATAAGCATGTGGCGTATCGACATGGACAACAGGAATCGCCGGAAGATCAAATCCGTCTTGTACATAAGGCAGGCCGGTCAAGCTGCCAGCGGCAATGGTGACGCCGTGATAGGCACGCTTTCTCGATATGATGGTCTTCTTTGCCGGTTTGCCTCGAGCGTTGTTGTAATACCAGGCCATCTTGATCGCGGTATCAACTGCTTCTGATCCGGAATTGACCAGAAAGGCTTTGGCAATGCTGCCAGGCGCCAACTCAACGAGCTTTTGCGACAGTTCGATGGCGGGTTTTGTCGAGCGATGCGTGAACAAGTGCGAGAAGGGGAGTTCAGCAAACTGACGACTTGCAGCATCAATTAGCCGTGTCTCACTGAAGCCAAGTGATGTGCACCAAAGTCCCGACATACCTTCGATTAACTTGTTTCCCTTGTCATCCCAGACATAGATTCCTTCCCCCCGTTCAATGATGAATGGATCGTTCTTCTGATGATTTGAAAGATGTGTGAACGGATGTAGCGAATAAGCTTTATCAATATCAGCAAGTGTGTTCATAAGTATGTGTCCGGTTAGTGAGCTTGAAGTGATCTCGTCTTAGATCAATGTGATCAGTGAAGAATCACCATGCTCCTGTAGATGTGGGACTGTATTGAAATCAATCAAGCGAGCATTCTCACCATCAAAGTGCAGTGTAGTGATTGATGCGTTTCGAATTCGCCAGATGGCGTCAATCGTGTGATGAAATTCCAGATCCAATACCCGAGATATGACCGTGGCAATTACGCCACCTGAGGTAAAAAAAGCCAGGTGTTCTGAATCATTATGTTTGGCGCACAGGTTTTTGATCGCCTGCCAGCCGCGATTGCTGAATGATTCCCATGATTCAACCGATTCGGGGTGGGACTGTGCGCTTCGCCAGCGAGTCATGATGCCGACATAATCGTCGAAGGTCAGTGATTCGGGATTGTCGCTTTGAGCACCCTCGCCATAGTGGGTATCGACCTGACGATGATTGTATTCGTCAAGATCGGCGTGCTCGTCTCGTCGAATGCCATCGTTTAGCCCTTCGGTCGCCAGTTGAGCAGTATCTCGTTGGCGTTCGAGTGAGCCGTTACAGACCAGTTCTGGAGTGAATCCCTGTTTTTGCCACCATTGGCCAAGCAAGCTTGCCTGTTGGCGCCCGAGTGGAGACAGACGATCATAGTTGTCAGTGCCGGCAGAGGCCTGACCGTGTCGAACGAGGTAAAGGGTGCTCATCGGGTATGTTCACTAAGCCAATACCCGCAGGATAACTCAAAGTTTGTCTGATATGACCGGTGGCTTCAACTCGTCAGGCAATTTCGGAGAGTCGAACACGGAGTTACGGCTTGCAGGTCCAGTGGCCAGCACATTACAGCTACCCGTGCTGATGTGATCTAGTGCGGTGGCAAACAGCGATTCACTACTGCTACCAAGTGCTGCGGAAAAAGAGTCGCTAACCGAGCAGTCGGCATCGAAGCCTTCGTAGTAGCCGCCGAAACCATTCGCGTTCTGAAACTCCACTTCAACGGCGTTCATCGATTTGCCACATCGGTTGACTGCTCGAGTCCCGTACGGTTTTCCACAAGTCGACTCACCAACGATCACGACTTCGACAAATGGAGACAAACCATTGATGACCATTTCAGATGCTGAACAGGTACCAGGGCCAGCCAATACATAGACACGAGACAAGTTCAGAGCATTACTAACCGGTTCGAACACGGCGCTGGAATTGTTGTCGCTATTGGCATCGTTGAAGATGATGGACGAGAACACCTGGTCTGTTCCATTGTCGCCGACTATATAGCTGGCCAACTCATTGGCGACGCTAATGCGTCCGCCGCCGTTGAATCTCAGATCCAGGACCAGCTCGGTAATGCTTTCGTTGGCTAGAGTTGCAAACGCATTGGCCAACTCTGTCTTTGATGTTTCAACAAACTGATAAAAGCTAAGGTATCCCACACGTGTTCCTGCGTGATCAATTGCCTTGACGTTGGTAACAGTCTGCATCGAGAACGTGGCTTTGGTCACCACCTGTTCTTGTATGAAGCCATTTGATTTTCTGAATCCCAGTGTCGGACTGGTGATGGCGGTGCCAGTGCCAAGAATGTTGAGGCGTGTCTCGGTGGGTAAGGCGAGATATTCTTCGGTTGAGTAACCGTCAAGCGAGACAAGCACATCACCTCTTTGAATGCCAGCAAGATCAAGTGGTGAACCAGGCTCGATGAAACTTACAACGATTTCACCCTCTGTATTAAAGATCAGACGCCAACCGAATCCGAAGTTTTCACCCTCGTTGAAAAAAGCAGCCTGTGTTGACTGATCCTGAATATTACTGAAACGATCAAATGGTTGCACGCGTAGTGCCGTTACCAATTCCTCTGCACTGTCGTAGTCAGACAATTGGACATTTGGGCTAACTTGATCGGCGAACAAATAGTAGCTTTTCATGTTGTCGTATGCCCAACTACGCATCGACTCAATGCTGCATTGAGCGGACGCGAGCTGGGATTCCGACAAGTCCGCGTTTTCGCTTTCGTCGCCGCCCGCGCCACCTACGCCGCAGGCGCTGATGTGAAGAGCTGATAACAATGCGGTGGTCGTACGAAGTGTTCGCAGTGTTGTATTGATCGCCATCATTTGTTTGCTATCGGCAGTTGAGCTCGGAGCTGAGGCGTACTGTGAAGAGGCTCTCGGTTTTTGTCGGTATATTCAAACTGGCTGACAAAAATGAGCTGTGAAGCGTGTGCCAGGTACGTTCTCGGGCAGTGCGCATCAAGAGGAGGACGCATACAACCGCTAATTCAATAGACAACTATAAAAAGGCGAATATCACGCCTTCTTCGCAGCTATGGTCATTAACGCACAAGCAGGTGTTTCGCAAGGCTCCCCCGATAGCTGGACCGAGCAGGCGGTATCCAGTGTGCCGCAAATGAAACGAATTTTGCTCGTTGATGATGAAGCTCATGTTCTCAGAGTCATGAAATTGAGTCTGGAGCGAAATGGCTATGATGTCGATACTGCATTGTCAGGTGATGTAGCCTTGTCGATGCTACGCGAGCAGGACTATCATGCTCTGATCACTGATTCGGATATGCCGAAAATGAGCGCACGGCATTTATGCAAAACCGTGCGATCTCGGCATGGTGACTCGATACTGATCTTTGTCATCGTTAGCACCGCCTCAGATGACGCTGTGCCCGAACAGTTGGACTGGATCAAGTCAGAGGTCAACATGGAGTCATTGGAAAAGCCGGTAAGCCTTCGCTGGATTGTTGCTCGCCTGAATGAATTTTTTGGTGACTATGAACTTGCCGGGGTTCTTTGAAAAATTGGTCGATGCCCAAACCGTTCAACGCTAGTTGATCGACGCCAGATTTGTGTACGGTGGGCGAGTAGCAAGCTCTGGGACTCATACCGTACTCGGCAGGCCATACCCTCACTATTGGCCTGAATTTCCAGGCCTTGAATTTGGCCGCGTGCTTGTTTGGTGCTTGAGCTTTGGATCAATTAGCGTCGTATTCTGAGTACCAAGTGGGTGAAAGCCGCGAATACCGCGGCGCCCACCAATGACGCAATGCCCGTGTCTACGAGGCTGTCAAATAGGGTGATGCCGAAGATATCGCGCACAAACATGCCAACAAACGCACCGAGGCCTCCAGCGATCATGCTGAGATAAGGTGGTACATCGCTTACATCTTCTCGCCCATTAAGAATGGAGTTGACGAGCAAGCCAATACCTGCGCCAAACAAAACAATGATGATAGGAATGATCAGCCGCACGTTGTACCTCTGATAGAATTCTCCAAGTTCCCTTATTAATATCACACATCTTCGAATGAGCGCGGAATCGACAGGCAGCACATTGCTAAAGGGTGTGGGGTTGGCGTTGGTCGGATTCGCGACGTTTTCCATGCATGACGCATTGATAAAGAGCGTGCAAGATGTGCCCGTCTTTCAGGTAGCTTTTTTCGTCGTTCTATTTAGTTTCGTACCTTTCACCTTTTTGGTTGGTATTGAGAAAACTGAACGATCTCTGCGCCCGCGATTACCGTTTCTGGTTGCCTTGCGTTGTTTTTTTACGGTTGTTGGTCTTTTGTGTGGTTTTTATTCTTTCACACACTTGCCATTGGCGGAAGCCTACTCGCTATTGTTTTCCGCGCCAATTCTCATCACCTTGCTGGCTATTCCTGTTCTCGGTGAGCGCATCAAGTTGATTCGCGGCGCTGCTGTTCTGCTTGGCATGGGCGGTGTTTATATCGTGTTGGCGCCTGATGGCTCAAACCTGTCAATTGATCATGGTATCGCGCTCACCGGTGCCTTGTGTGTAGCGTGTACCTCTGTCGTCACGCGCAAGATCGGTGCACGTGAGCATGGTCTGACCTTGATACTCTTTCCGATGTTGACCAACATCGTGGTCAGTGGTGTGTTGACCATGTTTGTCTATGTCCCCGTTCCTGGTTTTGAATTGTTGAAGCTCGCTGGCATTGGTATTCTCAGCGTTATTGGGCAATGGATGATGATTCAGGCCTATCGGACCACTGAAGCGCAATTTGTTGCGCCCATGCAATATAGTCAAATAATATGGGCGCTGATTTACGGTTCATTGATATTCAATGAGTCAATCGATCAACAAACATTGTTTGGAGTCGTCGTGATTGTCTTGTCTGGGCTGTTGTTTATCTGGCGAGAGTTGGTGGCGTCGGTACGCCAACCAGTCCTTCGTACACGAAACTTGCGTATGTCCGGTGGTCCGCAAACGAATCCGACCGAGGTCGATCGTGAGCCTTGATACGCAGGCCTTGTCCGAAGAAGTGCTCGCTGCGGCCCGCATGCAGATGCCTTTCGGTCGCTTCAAAGGCACGCGATTGATCGATTTGCCAGAGCCCTATGTTGTCTGGTTCAAGGGCGAGGGGTTCCCGGCAGGAAAACTCGGTCAGCAGCTCGCCTTGATCTACGAAATCAAGGCGAACGGCCTTGAGAAACTGATTCGCCCACTGCTTTCGCAGGAGACGCAATCACCTTACTCCCCCGAGGACCCCGAAGCTTGACCACACGGCAACACCGGATTATTCTGCATTCATGACCTCGTTAGCACTAGCCCTTGAGCTTATGCACCCGGCCTCCTAGGGAGGGCCGGGTATTTGTCTATTGCCCCGGGTCACCGGGAATTTCGGATTCGGGCCCCGTACAAGCCCCACAAACAACGAGCCGTCATGATCAACCTTATTGCTTTAATCCGTCGACTTCGAAGCCGCCGTCCGGGCGACAGCGCACCCGGATTGGCGGCTGAGCTTGCTTGCGCATGTATCTCTTAACGCAACAGGACACTTCACCATGTTGACCGACATTACCTCCAAGTACCAAGCCTATCCGCAAGTTCCTTTGAACGATCGCCAATGGCCCGGCAAAGTGATCGAGAAAGCACCTCGCTGGTGTAGCGTGGATTTGCGCGATGGAAATCAGGCGCTGATCGAGCCGATGGGCAGTGAGCGCAAGATGCGCATGTTCAAATTGCTCCTCGACATCGGCTTTAAGGAGATCGAAATTGGATTTCCAGCTGCCTCTCAAACCGATTTCGACTTCGTCAGATTACTCATTGAAGGGAATCATGTTCCTGAAGACGTGACACTACAGGTGTTGACCCAATCGCGACGCGAGTTGATTGAACGTTCATTCAAAGCGCTCGAAGGTGCACCACGAGCAATCATGCATTTGTACAATTCGACATCGACTTTGCAGCGACGAGTGGTTTTTAATCTGGATCGTGACGGCATCAAGAAGATCGCTACAGACGGTGCGGAGATTGTCGCGGAATATGCTGCGAAGCAGACAGACACTGATTGGTTGTTCGAATATTCGCCGGAGAGTTTTACCGGGACTGAACTTGACTACGCGGTCGAGGTTTGTGATGCAGTCACCGACATCTGGCAACCGACACCAGAACGGCCCGTCATTCTGAATCTGCCTGCAACGGTAGAAATGTCGACCCCGAATGTGCATGCGGATCAGATTGAATGGATGAGCAGACACTTGAGTAAACGCGATTCTATTGCCTTGAGTCTCCACCCGCACAACGATCGAGGCTGCGCTGTGGCGGCAACCGAGCTTGGTTTGATTGCCGGGGCAGATCGTGTTGAAGGAACCTTGTTTGGAAACGGCGAGCGCACCGGTAATGTCGATATCGTGACTCTGGCCCTGAACCTGTACAGTCAGGGTGTAGATCCGAAACTGGATTTCTCGGATATCTATGAAGTCATGCGAACCGTTGAACATTGCAATCAACTACCCGTTCACCCACGTCATCCATACGCGGGCGAACTGGTATTCACGGCGTTCTCAGGCTCACATCAGGATGCGATCAAAAAGGGCTTTGCGGCGATGCGAAAAAGCAATTCACCGCTGTGGGAAGTGCCTTATTTACCGATCGATCCTGCAGATCTTGGGCGTACTTATGAAGCGGTAATCAGAGTCAATAGTCAGTCCGGGAAAGGAGGGGTGGCTTTTATACTTGAACGCGACCATGGGCTTGAATTGCCAAGGCGCATGCAAATGGAATTCAGTCAGGTTGTTCAGCAGATCAGTGAAGAGAGTGGCAAGGAGGTAGATTCAACAGCGATTCGTCGTGCCTTTGACAACACCTTTCTGGAGGCTCGAACGCCAGTATCTTTTGTTCGTCATACAAGTGTTGGCGATGACGATGATGAATCGGTACGCAGTTTGACAGCAGTTGTATCTATCAACGGTGTCGAACGAGAAATAACCGGAAAAGGCAATGGGCCGATTGATGCATTTGTATCTGCATTGAAGCAAACCTTTGATGTTGACTTTCGTGTCGTTGACTACCATCAGCATGCAACGGGTGTTGGTGCTGATGCGCAATCCGCCTGCTATTTTGAGATACAGGCTGGGCGTGGTGAAACACGTTATGGGGCGGCACTAAACAGCAATATCGTGTCTGCGTCCTTGATGTCTGTGTGCAGTGCTTTCAATCGAGCCGTAGGGGATGGCTTGATGAGTTCCGAGAAGCTGAAAATATGAGCGATATCATGAGTGATAACTCAGAACTTGAATCGGCACGAGAAGAGCCAACACAGGAATCATTGGCAAAGGCAGCGCTTGAGTACCATCGCTACCCGATACCGGGGAAGCTTGAAATCAATGCTACCAAGCGTATGGTCAATCAACGTGACCTTGCCTTAGCTTACTCACCAGGTGTTGCGGTAGCTTGCACTGAAATCGAAAAGGATTCATTACAGGCTGCAAACTACACGGCACGCAGCAATCTTGTGGGCGTCATTTCCAACGGTACGGCAGTTCTTGGTCTTGGTAATATCGGTGCGCTTGCCTCCAAGCCCGTGATGGAAGGCAAGGCGGTTCTGTTCAAGAAATTCGCAAATGTCGATTGCTTCGATCTGGAACTCGATACAACTGATCCCGATGCTTTCTGCAATGCAGTCAAACTACTCGAACCGACGTTTGGCGGCATCAACCTTGAGGATATAAAAGCGCCAGAGTGCTTCGAGATTGAAAAGCGACTGCGTGAGAGCATGAATATCCCAGTCTTCCATGACGATCAGCACGGTACGGCTATTGTTGTGGCGGCAGCCATCAGAAACGGTTTGCTGGTTGCAAAGAAGAACCTTGAGGACGTCAAACTGGTTTGTTCAGGGGCCGGGGCTGCGGCTCTTGCCTGCCTGAACCTTCTGGTTTTCATGGGGCTCAAAAAAGAGAACATCACAGTCTGTGATATACATGGCGTGCTCTATGAGGGTCGTAACGACAACATGGACCCATACAAAGCCGTCTATGCGCGTAATACATCAGCGCGCACGCTTGACGATGCAATAGATGGAGTTGATGTCTTTCTCGGTCTGTCAGCGCCAAACGTTATCAATGGCGATCAAGTAAAGCGTATGGCAGCATCTCCTTTTATTCTGGCACTGGCTAATCCTGACCCGGAAATCAGTCCGGATCTGGTACATAGCGTGCGTGACGATGCCATCGTTGCAACCGGTCGATCCGATTACCCGAATCAAGTCAACAACGTACTTTGCTTTCCGTTTTTGTTTCGTGGTGCGCTTGATGTTGGTGCAACTGAAATCAATGGCGAAATGCAGGCGGCGGCGGTTGAGGCCATCGCGGATATCGCTACCAAGGAAGCATCTGATGTGGTTTCGGCAGCTTATGGTGGTAAACCCTTTCGCTTTGGTCGGGACTACCTGATTCCCAAGCCGTTTGATCCTCGCTTGATGATGGAAATACCTCCGCGTGTGGCAAAAGCTGCCATGGACAGCGGTGTTGCCACCCGCCCGATAGAAGATTTCGATGCTTATAATAGAAAGCTGCGCGATTTCATTTTTCGTTCTGGACTTGTCATGAAACCTGTGTTCGAGCGGGCGCAACGGGATTTGCAACGTGTCGTACTCGCGGAAGGCGAATCTATACGTGTACTAAATGCTGTTCAGATTCTGGTGGATGATGGTATCTGTCATCCAGTGTTGTTGGGTCGGCTTGACACGATCAGTAGCAGAATCGAGGAAATGGGCCTGCGTCTGAAAATAGGCAACGGCTTTACCGTATTGGACCCGGCGAGCAATCCGAACTTCGACCGGCATGTCGACACCTATCATCGTTTGATGGAAAGGCAAGGAGTCTCTCCTGAATATGCCGCCAACGTGATACGCACACGCACCACCGCACTTGGGGCTTTGATGGTCAGTCTGGGTGAAGCGGATTCTATGGTGTGCGGTACACAAGGCGCTTACGCGCGCCATATCAAATATCTTTCCAGCATTATTGGTAAACGTGAAGATGTTTCCGAAATTTCCGCCGTGATACTGATGATTCTCGATACCGGCACAGTCTTTTTAACAGATACACACATCACGCTCGAGCCAACTGCTGAAGAAATCGCCGAGACTGCTGGTATGGCAGCAAAAATTGTCGAGCGTTTCGGCATGGAACCAAAAGTCGGATTGCTTTCGCATTCAAATTTTGGCAGTCGCGATAACCATTCAGCGAAAAAAATGCGTCGTGCACGCGAAATAATATCGACAACATTTCCTGATCTCGCGGTTGAAGGCGAAATGAATGCTGATGCGGCATTATCCGAGGAGACACGAAATACCATTTTCCCCAATGCCGCTTACAAAGACGGGGCAAATCTTCTCGTCATGCCAAACCTTGATGCAGCCAATATCACTTACAACATGGTGAAGGTCATGGGTGAGGGCTTGCCTGTTGGGCCGATGTTGATGGGGCTCAAAAAGCCTGCACATGTTGTTACTGAATCAACCACCGTGCGCGGTATTGTCAATTTGTGCGCGATTGCAGCGGTTGATGCGATTGATTACAAGGCTGAGTCTGCATAGCGCGCTGAAGTGCCATTAGAATCAGCATGCTGACGATTGCTGCGAGCAGATGCCAAAAGGGATGTGTGCCGGTCGTCAGAATGTCGCACGAGGGTAGGTCGAGACTACGCATAAGTAGCGCAAGAAAAAATAATATCGATGCGATCAGGATCAGGTGGTCTCTGGTCTTTGTTGCAACCAGCAACAAGGCTATTGAGGTCGGCACATAAATAAGCGAGCCAAAGAAGTAGCCCGGCCAGGGTGCGGCGATCGCGGTAGCCAGCATCCATATTTTCAAATAATTGCCTGCTTGTGTTCGGCTGTAACCAGCTATGTGTTGCAAGCTGAGAAACAAGGACCCTGCGGCAAATAATCCGATAGGCGCAAGATCCAGAAATAGCGTGAGGTTTGAAGGCGAGTAGTGATAGGCGGCGCTACCCAGACCAATTAGTAGTGGCAGCAGGCTTACTATCCACAACATACGTGATACGGTTGGCGGCTTGGACGATTGATTTTTGTGACGCCAGAGGAGATAGATCAGCGTCAGGCTGACAACCATAAACCCCAGGTTGGAAATTACATTGACGGGTTCTGCGGCGTTGTTGATTCTTTCGCAATAAAGTGACAATGAGCTATTCATGATGAACTGCTACCATAAACTGAAAAGATGGCATGTATACCCATGGAACTTGAACTTTTTCTGAATCGTCTTGAATCGCATCCGGAAACCATTGAATTTCCAGATGTGATCGCATTGATCAACCAGCGCTATACGTTCATTCCTACCGGTTTCCGTAATCATGAACTGTACAACGAGGCGGGTCAGAACACCGGCTCATGCAAGATTTTTTCTTTTGCTCGTTTGCACGATCTTGGGCCAGAACAAACGCTCGCCTTGTTTGGCGCATTTTATCGCTCTGATGTGCTGAAGACCCCGGACGGTGACAGTCATCCCAATATTCGTCAATTCATGAAAACCGGCTGGGAGGGCATCGAGTTTGATGGCGTGCCTTTGCGCGCACGCGGTAAAACCTGAGCGATTATCGATTTGCCGTCGTTCAGACAATCCCGGTAATCGCCGTAACAAACCCGATCAGCCCGCCGAAAATACCTCCCCACACCACCAGCCAGCCCAAATGTCTGCGAATCATGCGTTGCATGATGTCGCGCACCATCTCCGGTGTCATCTCATCGAGTCTTGCGCGGAGCAATTGATCCAGTCTCGCGATAAATCTGTCACTGCTTGCGACTCCGGACAGTTGCGCCTGAACAGCTGCTTGAAAACGTGGTGATTTGGCCGCATCGCTGAGAAAAGACTCCATCCGACGCTTGAAAGGTTCACGCAAGGGTTGCAAGGCTGCTTCGCCGCCGACCATTGCCAGCATGGAGCCAAATGATGAGTCAAGGATTGTCGCCACCAGTTGATCGTAGGCTGAATCGAGATCGACGGTCTTTAGCAAGGGCTCCAGATCCATACCCTGGGTCAGTGATTCTTCGCTGTTCGTGCTTGATTTACTTTTGCCTTGTAACAGCGCATTGACTTTGTCTGGATTGAACAGTTCTTCATGGACAAGGCGCACGATGCCATCTTTGAATTCTTCAAAGTGCAGAGTAATTACACCGGATCCGTAAAGACCCGGTATGCGCTCGAACAACATGTGTACGGCG
Organism: uncultured Granulosicoccaceae bacterium; assembly: GCA_964449565.1. Lineage (GTDB taxonomy): Bacteria > Pseudomonadota > Gammaproteobacteria > Granulosicoccales > Granulosicoccaceae > Granulosicoccus. The sequence continues at coordinate 49,880 of CAYUZB010000011.1, forward strand.
AGCCAGTTGGTCAGCGCTCCTGATAAGGCGAAAAGCCCCGTGTTTAGCATCACCGCCTGATAAGGGGGCGGGGTGACAAAGCTTGCAGCAATCAGGGCCAGGGCAACGAGATTGGGAGCCAGGTTCTTGGTCAACATTATTTCAGAACCAGATTTTAATCAACATTTCGCGCAGCGTTTCGTGAGCGCTTGCGTCGAGACGCTCGGCTACCGCGACCCGAGGCAGAACCACCGGCAAGACTCAAGTCACCCGCAAGCTGAGCTTTTGCGCCCTGTGAAATGTCACCAAGACTGTCGATGATGTCTTCCACAGTGGGGCTGTTTGATGGTGTCCAATCGTCAATCGCTTTACGCATTGACTTGATATGAGCTGGCTGTGTTCCGCAGCAACCACCGATAATTTTTGCGCCAGCGTTGGCTGCCAATTCAACGTATCGTGCCATCAGTTCTGGCGTACCGCTATAGACGATCTCGCCATCAATGTACTCAGGAATACCGCAGTTTGCCTTGGCAACGATGACCGGTACCATACCGAGCGACTGGCCTGCTGTTTTAAAATTGCACACCGCTGCAACGACTTCCGACGCGCCAACCCCACAGTTCGTGCCCACGGCCGATACATGGGTGTCTAGCTCGGTACTGATCTTCAGAATATCCTCGGCTGTCAGGCCCATCATGGTTCGGCCGTTGGTATCGATACTGGCGGTACATACGACAGGTAGGCCAACATCGGCCGCTCCGAGAATGGCGGCCGTTATTTCTTCAGTTGAGGAAATGGTTTCAATCCACAAAACATCAACGCCACCTTCAGCCAACGCTTGTGCCTGTTCGCGAAAGGCTGCGCGAGCTTGCTCGATGCTGACCGGGCCGCTGGGTTCGAGAATCTCCCCTGTCGGGCCCATTGACCCGGCGACCACGACGTCGCGATCGCCTGCGTCAGCTTCGAGACGCGCAAGCTTCGCTGCCTCGCGATTCAGTTCGTATACCCGGTCAGCCGCCTTGTGCAGCGCCAGACGGTAGTGAGTGCCGCCAAACGAATTGGTCAGGATAATGTCAGAGCCCGCGTCGACAAATGATTTATGCAACTGCCGAATCCGGTCCGGGTGGTCTATATTCCATAATTCCGGTGCATCACCTGTTTGCAAGCCGACCGCAAACAGGTTGGTGCCTGTTGCGCCATCAGCAAGAAGAAGCGGGTGCTTGTCGAGTAGTTGTTGTAGCTTGTTTTCCATCATGGAATCGTAGCATGAGAGCTGGGAATGGAATCGTGCAGAACGCCGCTGGAACAATATCGCTTTATGACGGTTCAATTCGGCTAGACTTGCCGATCAGATTTTCCGAGCCGACGCTGACAGGAAGTAAAGAAAAATGATTTTAGGAATTGGTAAGCCACCAGAGCCGAATCCTATCGACACGGTTGCGGTGCCGGGAACAGTCGGCTGCATGGGACTGGTTGGGTGTCCGGGTACGCGAATCGAGCAATACCCGACCGCCTCGAAACGCCAGTTTCAGTCCGACATCGACGCGATTAGCGAGTGGGGTGCTAACGGGGTTCTATGTCTTGTTGAACCCCATGAATTGAAGATGTTGAAGGTGGAACATCTGCCAAAGGCCGTGCAGGACGCTGGCATGTGGTGGTTGCAATTGCCCATTATGGATATGGACATTCCCACCCAGGAATTCGAAGACCAGTGGGCAGTCGAAGGCGAGCGAATTCGTCACGCTTTGCGCATTGGCGAACGAATCATCATTCATTGCTATGCGGGCCTCGGTCGTACTGGCATGATTGCGGCGAGAATTTTGGTCGAATTCGGAATAGATCCGGAGACTGCCATCAAGTTGGTTCGCGAAGGCAACCGTCGGCGTATCCAGACCAAGGAGCAGGCTCTGTTTGTGCGCCATTGCCGATCGCTTGTCTGACGTTCCTTTATCTGCTGTGAGTTGGGATGCAATCGTGCAAAACGTGGGCGCGTAGCCGATTCTGCGCCTGTTTGGTCGCCCGGTGTTATGCAGGAGTCGTTCAGCACAAAATCACCAGACAGACCTGACGCCATGATGGGGCAACCTTCTTGAGGCAGCCACATGACTAACCCAACCCCACAGCGACGTGGTCGTCGCGGCAGTGGTCGTGAAGCTAAACGTGCACGAGCCAGTGCCGGTATTGCCCGCGAGCCTTATATCAAACGCAAGCTCCCATACTTCGATATTCTTGATGAAGAAGGCTTGGTTACGATAGAAAGCAATGCCGAGACGATTCTTTCGGAAATAGGCATCGACTTTCGAGATGATCCCGATGCGCTTCAGATGTGGAAAGAGGCGGGTGCTGACGTGCAGGGTGAACGTGTTCGCTTTCCACGGGGTTTGTGCCGGAAGCTGATTCAGGACAGTGCGCCTTCGCAGTTCACACAGCACGCGCGTAACCCGGCCAACTCGGTTGAGATCGGGGGAAAAAACACGGTTCTGGTCCCCGCTTATGGTCCACCGTTCGTGCGTGATCTTGACAAGGGGCGGCGTTACGCGACCATCGAGGACTTTGAAAACTTTGTCAAACTGGCCTACCTGAGTCCCGCCATGCATCATTCCGGGGGCACAGTTTGTGAGCCCGTGGATTTGCCGGTCAACAAGCGGCACTTTGACATGGTTTACGCGCACATGCGTTATTCGGATAAAGCCTTTATGGGTTCGGTTACGGCCCCTGAACGTGCCGAAGACACCGTTGCCATGGCCCGCATACTGTTCGGTGATGACTTCCTTGACCCCGCTACAGGTAAGGAAAAAACCGTCATCATCAACCTGATCAATGCGAATTCACCGATGACGTTTGATGCGACGATGTTGGGTGCAGCAAGAGTCTATGCTCAAGCCAACCAAGCCTGCGTCGTCTCGCCCTTTATTCTGGCAGGGGCGATGTCACCGGTGACAGTCGCTGGCACCTGTGCACAAATTCTGGCTGAAGCGCTTGCCGGAATGGCTTTTGTGCAACTCGTAAGACCCGGAGCGCCGGTTGTATTCGGTACCTTTGCCAGTTCCATATCGATGCAGTCAGGAGCACCGACCTTCGGTTCACCGGAGCCGACTCAGGTCATGTACATTACCGCTGCGCTGGCGCGCCGACTCGGGGTTCCGTACCGAAGTGGTGGCGGTCTGTGCGGCTCGAAGATTCCGGACGCTCAGGCCGCCTACGAATCGGCGACGACCTTGCAGGCAGCGGGGCTTGCAGGAGTCAATTTCATGCTGCATACGGCTGGTTGGCTGGAGGGGGGGCTTGTCATGGGCTATGAGAAGTTCATACTCGATGCTGATCAGGCCAGCATGTTGCCGGTATTTCTTAAAGGGGTCGACATGAGTGATAACGGCCAGGCGCTTAACGCCTTGCGCGAGGTGGGTCCTGGCAACCATTTTCTGGGTTGCACCCATACTCAGGAGAACTTCCAGAGCGCCTTCTGGCGCTCGGAAATCGCTGACAACAACAGTTTTGAGCAGTGGGAGGATGATGGCTCGATGGATGCGGCGAAGCGTGCCAACATCAAATGGAAGTCGGCTTTGGCCGACTATCAGGCCCCGGCAATTGATCCTGCTATTGACGAAGCACTACTTAATTATATAAAAGAGCGTAAAGCGTCATTTCCCGACGCCAACTACTAATGGCTTAACTCCATCATGTGCAAGTCAAAGCGGCAAGTCCTATCGTGATCGGATCGGGTGAAGCGACAACGCGTATCGGCTTCTATCTGGTGCCGCAATTCTCGATGATGGCGTTTTCGAGCGCCATTGAGCCGTTGCGAATGGCCAATCAGTTGACTGGCAAGGAGCTTTATCAATGGAGACTGATTTCCTCCGATGGTGAGCCTGTCACCGCCAGTAACAGTCTACCCTTTGCGGTTCAGTACGGCACGGATTCGCGTGAGCGTTACGATGCTGTATTTGTCTGTGCCGGGAACAATGTGCACCAGGTTCACGATGAGCCCGGCATGCAATGGTTACGGCAACTCGACAAACAGGGTAGTGTGCTTGGCGGCATCTGTACGGGGACCTACGTTTTGGCCCGCGCGGAGCTTCTCAACGAATCGCGGAGTACGATCCATTGGGAAAATCTTGCGGCGACTCGAGAAGAGTTTCCCCAATTGGTGATATCACCTGAATTGTTCGAGATAGACAACCGGCGCTATACCTGTGCTGGTGGTACGGCGCCGCTTGACATGATGCTGTGCGAAATCCGTAATCGGCACGGCAGTGACCTTGCTACCCGCATATCAGAACAGTTCATGTGTGAACGCATACGCGACCAGAACGATCGCCAACGTGTTCCGTTGACACAGCGCATCGGTTCAAGTCAGCCGAAGCTTGCCGAAGCCGTATCCTTGATGGAAGCGAATATCGAAGAACCGATGACACTCGATGAGCTATCTCATCATGTTGGCCTGTCGCGCCGTCAGTTGGAGCGGCTCTTCCAGCGTTACCTGCATTGTGTACCGACACGTTACTACCTGGAGCTCAGATTGGAACGTGCGCGTCAGCTCCTGCTGCAAACGAGTATGCCCATCGTTGACATAGCCCTGGCTTGCGGTTTCATCTCCGCACCACACTTCTCCAAATGCTATCGCGATACCTTCTCCTTACCCCCCCGCGACGAACGCCGCCGCGCCGCTGGCCTCTTGGGGTCGGACCCCGGCAAGGCCATGAAATCTAAAACAAAAGCGCCCTGAAACAGCTTTTTTTAACGCTTAAAAGGGGGGTTCGGGTGGCTGAACTGCCGGTTTAGCGGTGACGAGGAAATTAACCGAGCGACAGTAATGCCAGTTCGTAGACGATCAGGCCGGCATACATCCCGACCATGGCCCCGAGAATCGATCGCGCTCGCCAACGCTTGTATAGCAACACGTTTCCAGTCGCGACAAGCAATACTGCGGGAATACCGGTCAGTATCATCTTGACGATAATGAACGCCCACACACTGTGGCCGAGGAACCAGTTCATGATCGGGTTCAGCTCGCTACCGCCGCGCCCTATCAGTGTGAGGGTGAATATGGAGTCGGCGATTGACAGGCCCATCAGCAAGACGGCCAGTAGTAGTATGCCGGAGTCAAAGTGATCGACGATCGGATAGCGTCGGTCCGTGGTACGTCGCCCCTTTGTCCGGCGTGGCGCCGATACGCATTGACGCAGAGTTTGCAGTGAGTAAGTGCGACGCTCGGCGCCTTCTCTACGCTCAGTGCCGGACCACTGTGCCTCGATATAGGTATTCATGTCCCCAATTGTATTGCAACATTCCCATGTGTGGGAAGTGAAGCTTTGGCGATGTTGTTTACTGAGACATGACGCTGTTTATTTCCGGGACTGATCGAGATTTCAGCACAATGCAAATTGTTATCTAGTTCAGCTTTTCCTTGAGACGGTACCAAAGCATTCCGAGTGCTAGTAGACCATTGCCCATCGTTTTACCAACGGGCAGACGTATATGCTCGAACGATTCAAACGTATCGAAGCGATCCATTGTGCCGTTCAGCGCGTCAGCCATGATTTCTGCAACAATATGCGATGTGGCAATGCCGTGACCGGAATACCCCTGGGCGTAGTAAACGTTGGTGGCGGCTTTACCAATCATTGGAATACGATTGATGACGATGCCAGCGGTGCCTGTCCAGGCGTAGTCGATAGGCACTTCCTTCAGTTCAGGAAAGGTTCTGTGCAGGGCCGGTTCAAGCGCGCCAGCTACATCCTTGATTGATCGATTGGAATAGTTGGTGCCGCCGCCAAACATGAGTCGTTTGTCGGCCGTCAGCCGATAGTAGTCGAGGATCATGCGGCTATCGTAGACCGCCAGATCATCCCGGTTTATTCGTGCGGCGAGTGCATCGCCGAGTGGGGCGGTAGTCATGTTGCCAAGTACGGCTGGAAACAACTTGCCGCCGAGTTTTTTTGACATCAGTCGATGATAGGCATTACCCGCGAGAACAACTGCGCCGGCGCTAACGGTACCAGATGATGTTTTTACTCGTACTTGATTTCCTGGCTGTATGTCAGTGACTGAAGTATGTTCATGAATACGTACGCCTAGACTATCTGCTGCTCGCGCTTCACCGACACAGAGGTTCAACGAGTGCAGGTGCATGTTACGGTTGTTCAAAATGCCGCCATGATACAAGGGTGTTGCCAGTCGCTCATGAACCTCATCCGTGTCAAGCCAGCGTACTTCGTTCTCCAGCCCGGCATCGCAGGCATCATCAAGAATGCGTTTCAAGTTCGGTACATCTTGTTTTGACCATGCGGTATACAAATGACCGAATTTAAGATCACACTCAATGGCATACTTGGCGACTCGTTGCTTGATGATGTCATGCCCATGCCAACGCAAGTGCCGAATAAAATTTACCGCATCAGAACCCTCTTGGCGCTGAAGTTGCCGGAACATGGCCTCATCACCAGACAGACTGCCGGTAACCTGTCCACCGTTTCGACCTGATGCTCCCCAGCCGAGTCGATTCGATTCAAGGAGGATGACCGACTTACCACGTTCCGCCAATTCCAGAGCAGTTGCGACACCCGTCAGACCGCCACCAACAATAGCAATGTCGGCTTGATCATCGCCATCAAGTGGTGCGTATTGTCTTCTGTCGTTAAGGGTCGCGGTGTAGTAGTTGTTGATGCGTTCGTCTGACATGCTCAGACCCGGGTCAGATAAGTGTTCCAGTCCACGGCATTGACTTGACCATTGAACCAGATTGCCTCCTGTTCCTTGATGGCAGTGAATTTTTCAACAAAGCGTGAACCCAGGAGTTCCAAAAGAAGGCTTGAATGACGAGCGGCATCGATCGCGGTCAACCAGTCGTGTGTCAAACGAGTTGCTGCTGGTATATCGCCTGGCATCAAGGGTTTCGACGCAGGTTGTTTAGCGGCCTGCAGGCCATGACGCACACAGCCGAGAATACTTGTTAATACGAGATAGGGGTTTGCGTCGGCACCAGCGACTCGATGCTCAAGCCGTGCATTCCTGCCTTGAGTCTCTGGCAGTCTTACGGCGACACCTCGATGGTCGTATCCCCAGTCGAGCCGATTTGGCGCAAAGCTCTCGGGTAATAGTCGTCGGTAGGAATTACCGTGCGGGGCAAACATCAACAAACAATCTTCCATATGTTCCAGGCATCCAGATACAGCCTGTAACAGTCGAGTGGGTTGGTCTTCCTGATCAAATATATTGTCGCCTTTTTCGTCGATAACGCTGACATGCACATGTTGTCCAGAACCACCGTGTTCGGCGTAGGGTTTGGCCATGAAACTCGCATACAGCCCACTGTCACGAGCGGCACGATCGACAAGCTGTTTGAAAATGATGGCATCGTCAGCTGCCTGCAAGGGGTTGCTGCGATGCTCAAGATTGATTTCAAACTGGCCGGGACCAAACTCGGCTAACGCTGCCTGTGCTGGTATGTTTAGTGATTCGCTATAGGACGTTACCTTGTCGAGAAAGCTGGACACTTGATCCATAACCCTCAAGTCATAAAGTTGCAGATCCTGAGGCTTGCCAGCCAATGACAATTGCTGCGGAACGCGTGGGACGCCGCTAGTGCGCGTACTGGCATCGAACAGGTAGAACTCGAGTTCTACGGCAACCGTTGGCATCCACTGCAGAGCCGACCAGCGTTCGAGTTCACGTATCAGAACACCACGGACATCATATTCACTGGTCTGCCCATCGAGTTCATGCAAGCTGGTCAGTACCTGTGCGTGAGCTGGATTCCACGGTTGACGCATGATTTTATTATCGCCTGGAATACACAGACCATCGGGGTCTCCGATAGTCAGACTCAGCTCGATGATTTCGTCGCGATCATCGTTCCAGATATCTTGTGCTTGAGTTGACAATGGCAGGCGGGATTTTCCATTTGAAATTTTATCCGCAAACGCACCAGGCAAGCGCTTGCCGCGCAGTTTTCCCTGCCAGTCTACGATCAGAACGTCGATAAAATCTGGTGCTACTGAATCTCGGTCCGTTTTCATGGATTAGTCTGGCGTTTTGGTAGCAACATCATGTTCTGATGTTCCCAATGTGCAACGATGTTGTTAGTGGTAGCTTGTTGTTGTATGTGGGCAGCGTGTTCGTTATCCGCCACAGCCGACAAAGAGTTGCCATCATCAAGGATAATTTCGATGATCGAAAACTGCCCTTGAAAAGCTATATCGCCAAGTTTGCCTGATACGGAGACGTGATCCGCGGGTATGTTTTCGACACTCACCTTGATGTTTTCCGGGCGAATCCCAACGACATGATCTTCGGCATTGCTGGATAAGCTCAGGTGGTCCAGGAGTTTGCAATGAATCTGACCAAGACCTGCTGCCTCAACCGTGATGGTAGACGCGGGCGCAGAAGCAGGAGTGGAAGTAGAAGTTTCCACAGAGCCTCGCGACGATGGAGTATTTTCATCGGTCATGCTGGTTACATCAAACGCATGAAATTTCCCGATGAAATCAGCAACGAAAGCGTCAGCAGGTTGCTGATACAGCGCCTCAGGTGTCGCAATTTGTTTTAGTTGCCCACCGTCCAGTACGGCAACTCTATCGGCCATGGCCAGAGCTTCGGATTGATCATGTGTGACGATAATAAAGGTAATGCCAACCGTCTCCTGGAGTTTTACCAGTTCCAGGCGCATCGCATCACGTAGTTTTGCATCGAGTGCTGACAACGGCTCGTCAAGCAAAAGTACACGCGGTTTTTTTACCAGGGCTCTGGCTAGCGCGACCCGTTGACGTTGACCGCCAGACAGTTGATCTGGCATGCGTGTTTTGAATGCTTCAAGATGAACTTGCTTCAGGGCGTTATCGACCCGTTCGTCGATTTCACCACGTGGTACTTTGTCCATCTTGAGGCCATAAGCAACGTTGTCAGCAACCGACATATGCGGGAACACCGCGTAGGATTGAAACACCATATTAACCGGGCGTTTGTTTGGTGGTGTCTTCGACATATCTTGTCCATCGATTATCAGGCGACCGTCAGTCGGTACTTCGAAGCCAGAGATAACACGCAGCAGTGTCGACTTGCCACAGCCTGATGGACCGAGCAAGGCGAAAATTTCACCGGGTTTGATATCTATGGATATATCATCCAGTGCGCGTATAGCACCAAAGTGTTTGGAGACTCCCTGAATGGACACAATCGCTTCAGACATGGTGTATCACCTCAGGAGTCACTGGACAGTCGTTGGTAGCGTAACGCAATGTAAGTGAGCACGAGCGTCATAAGGATCAGTACGGTGGATGCTGCATTGATTTCGGGGGTGACGGAGAAGCGCACCATCGAGTAGATCTTGACCGGAAACGTCACCGTGTTCGGTCCCGAAGTAAAAAACGTGATGACAAAGTCATCAAGTGATAATGTGAAAGCCAGTAGTGCAGCGGCGATTAGACCGGGTTTCATATGAGGTATCAGGATGTCTTTGAATACCTGAAATTCGGTTGCACCCAGATCACGTGCTGCTTCCTCCATCTCTCGGTTGAAATTTTGCAGGCGCGTACGTATGACCATCGCTGCAAACGGGAAAGAGAAGGTTATATGTGCAATGATGATATTGGTCAGATTGAACGGCCAGTGCGAATCTCCGGTGTTCATCCAGCCCATCGCGGAGAAAAATATGGCGAGAGAGACGCCCATACAGATTTCCGGGATCACAATCGGCAAGGCCACAAGGCCTTCGTAAATCGGTTTGAGTGGAAAGCGAAATCGCCACAGAATGATCGCGACCAGCGTGCCTAGAATGACGCTGATGATGGTTGAGGCCACGGCAATGGTCAGCGAATTGCCAAAGGCTATCAGTAGCTCCTCATTGCCAAATGCCTTGCTGTAGTATTTCGTCGTAAAGCCTTTCCAGATGACGTTACCACCACGTCTGGAATTGTTGAACGAGAATATGACCAACACGATAATCGGCGCGTAAAGAAACACCGTGCCCAATATGAACACCAGACGGAGTGGCCATTTTCGGCTGTAGTCAAAAGGCCCAGCAGGTGATTTTTTCATACGATCAGCCATATTGGCGACTGCGGGAGTTTGATCGGGCAGCATCGGCGAACGAGCGTATCGCCAACAGTATGAAAGTCAGGTACAGCAATGTTAGTGATATTGCAGAACCAAACGGCCAGTCATTGGCCTTTTTGAATTGTCGCTCGATGACGTTCGCAATCATGTCTACCTGACCGCGTCCAAGAAGATCGGGTGTCAGGAACTGACCAAGGGCAGGTATGAAGGTGATGACGGCACCCGTGATTATGCCAGGCATCGCAATAGGTATCAGGACTCGGCGGAGCGTTTGCCATTGTCCACCGCCGAGATCGACACTGGCTTCGAGCAAGCTTTTGTCCATGCGTTCCAACGATGAATAAATTGGCAGGATCGCGAAAGGTAATGACACATAGACAATCCCATAGATAACACCGAAGGGTGTGCCAAGAAACTTGAACGGCGTAAATCCTGCGCCAAGCAAACCAAGATTGCCAAGACCAATGAAAGACAGTAGCGCATCGAATTTGTCATAAAGCCAATGCAGTAGATCATTCAAGCGACCACGTGTACCGAGAATATTCAACAGGGCATAGGTACGGATCAGGAGGTTGGTCCAGAATGGCAACATGATGAGCAGTAGCAGCCAGGGCTTGGCCCAATTTGATGCAGTTGCTATGACCAGTGCCATCGGAAATCCGACTAGCAAACAGATAATTGTTGAAACAAAGGCGAGCCAGAGTGATCGCCAACCGAGTACCAAGATCTCAGGCGACAACATACGTTTGTAGTTATCGAGTGTCCAGGTCGTTTTGATTTCTGTCAGGGAAATGTTTTCGCCAAAGCTATATAGCCAGACGATGCCCAACGGTACAACAAAAAACAACAAGAGCCAGATGAACGATGGTAAACCAAAGGCCAGAAATACTGGCAACTTATGACGGACACTCTCAGTGGTCAAAGCGATAGGTTCTCAAAAGCACCGCTTGTCAAAGAGATAAACAAGCGGTGCAAAGAGTTGAAACAATCAATACGATAATCAGCTAGCCTTGATGCGAGTCCAGGCTTCGTCAATCTTTTGCGTAACTTCCTGACCAGGGTAGATGGATACTTCGCTGATGGCAGTCGTTGAGTCCGGCGGGAAGATCGCAGGGTTTTCTGTGTACTCTGCACTCATCAGTTCCTTGGCCGCCTTGTTTGGCGTCGCGTAGTAAACGTAATCGGCGATACTAGCACCGACTTGTCCGTCCAGGATGTAGTTGATCAACACATGGGCATTTTCGAAGTTCTGCCCGCCTTTAGGAATGCACAGCGCATCTTCCCAAAGCAAGCCACCTTCTTTAGGAACGATATAGCCGATGTCATCATCTTCGTCCATGGCTTGCAGGATGTCACCATTCCATTCCATGGCGAGATCAACTTCACCGGCGAGCAACAAGTCCTGACCATTGTCAGGTGCGAATGCGACGATGTTATCTTTCTGGTCCTTGATCATCTGCTCAGCGGCAGCGATGTTTTCATCGCTCCAGTCGTTGAGAGATTTGCCCATTGCTTTCAAGGCCATCTGCATGACTGTCTGTGGTTCGCTCATTAGTGCAATACGACCCGCGTACTTGTCGGATGTCAACACATCGGCCCAGGAATCTGGTACACCATCGACAGCTGATTTGCGATAACCAATACCAATGGTTCCCCACATATATGGCATGCTGTACTTGCGACCTGGATCGAATGCTGGATCCAAAAAGTTAGGATCAATATTGGCCATATTGGGAATCTTTGAATGATCCAGTGGCAATAACATGTCTGCAACCAGCATTCGTTCAATGTAGTCATTGGTTGGTACGATCAGATCGTAGCCAGGGTTGCCTCCACGCATCTTGGCAAACAATTCATCGTTGTCTGCAAACAGATCGTACTGGACTTCAATGCCTGATTCCTTTTCGAAATCCTCGATGGTGGTTTCACCGATATAGGTGTCCCAGTTGTAGAAATTGACTTTGCCGTCAGCGGCAAAGGCACCTTTGGGTAACTTCAGTGAAATGCCTATGGCGGCGCCTGCGGCAGCGGTGCCTGCCAGAAAACGACGGCGACTGATAGGCGCACGGTGCTTGTGTGTCATGAATGATTCCTCTGTACTATTTGGAGCGACAGGGTTATTTATATCACTACAAGGACTAAGTCGTCGATTCTCGGCACATTTGTTTTTCGCCGTTCGGCCACCAAAGAACGTGATTGCCTTGTGCTCCGGTATTTTTTGTGACTCGTGTCGTCAGTCTGGGCGCTTGCGCCGTCTTCGCCGAGCGACCTTGGGAATCAATGGCGGGGGCAGATCGACAACCTTGGCGAGCTCGGGAAAGGCCGCGATCTTGTGTGGGAATGCCATGGCCTCGACAAAGTGCGCTTGAAATTGTGGTTCGACGGCCGTCTCTACTTTTTCAATGCGACGCACTGTTTGTTCTATCTGTTGTCGAGATGATTTATCGAGCAGAGCGATACGAGCACCCGTGCCAGCGGCGTTTCCAGCTGAGCTCACTTCATCAAGATTACAGTCAGGTATAAGACCAAGCACCATCGCGTATTTGACATCAATATGACTACCGAATGCACCAGCAAGTCGAATGCGTTGGACCTGGTCGATATCAAGTCGATCCATCAATAGACGTACACCTGCATACAGTGCGGCTTTCGCCAATTGAATTTGTCGAATGTCGTTTTGCGTAATACGAATGTTGACATCACCTTCATGCAAGACGTAAGAGAAGGTTCGATCATCGGCAACAAGACGCGGTGACTTGGTTGCGAGTTCACCTTGCACGACGCCGTCGCCGTCGATGATACCGACGAGAAACATTTCTGCAACAACTTCGATGATGCCAGAGCCGCAAATTCCCGTGACGCCGGTAGTTGCAGTATCAGTTGCGAAAGTCTCTTCGTTGGACCAGGTGTCAGAACCAATGACACTGAAGCGCGGCTCTAATGTCTCCGGATCGATGCGAACACGTTCAATCGCGCCAGGGGCCGCCCGTTGACCACCGCTGATCTGTGCGCCTTCAAAGGCTGGCCCCGTTGGGCTTGAACAGGCCAGCAGACGTTTACTGTTACCCAGAACAATTTCGGCATTGGTCCCGACATCCACCAGCAAGGTGATGT
>CAYUZB010000012.1:0-46004 GCA_964449565.1 uncultured Granulosicoccaceae bacterium
TCAACCATTGTTCCAGCTCCAGATGGTCAAGAAGGAGTCTTACAATGCCGGGCAAAAAAGTGAGGTTATTGATCTGAATGAGATTGGCGAGAGCGCAGCTACTGAACGAGTTTGGAGTGGGATCAGAAATACACTTCGCAGTATTTCAACAGAACGGCCCAGCAACATTGGGCGGTATGCGGCAGAGGCGAGAAAGCGTAATCGACAGCGAACTGTCGAGTCGGCGGATGCGAAAGCGGAGTCGACTGTGTCGGCGTCAGAGAACTCGGAGGCAGCCCTGGCTGAGACAGTTGAGCTTGAATAGCTAATTGGGCAGCCCGGCACGCCCCAGTGCTTTTGACCATTTTTCGCCGATCTGGTAGTCACGGCTTGGTGAGCGTTCCAGATAGTTACGTACGGTTAACGTCGGGTCCAGTTTCAGAATCCGAGAGATAGTTACTTTGGCGTCGTCCATTTGTCCCAGCTCCGATTGAGCAATTGCCAATGCACGTAACGTCGATGTATGCATACGATTGATTCTAAGCGAGGACTTTGCGAGTTCTATTGCAAGTTCATATTTCTCGGCGGCCAAAGCGGCTGTCGCTGACAGGGACTCGTAGTAGTATTTGAGCGGATCGAGCGGGGACAAATGTCGGGCCTTGCTTGTTTCGTCAAGTGCTATCTCTCCTGCACCCTTGAATGCATTCAGAGTACCTTTCAATAGCCAGGCTAGTGATTCGTTTGGATTCAGTGTCAGCGCCTGTTCGTAGCGATCGTTGCCGGTCTCGAGGTCTTTAAGAATATTCGTGTGTACAAATCCGTCGATAGTCAATGCAAGGGAACAGTGCGAATCCATGTCCAATGCTCTCTGAGTACACCAGATGGCATTTTCAGCAACCGCTTGTTGATTGGTGTTCCAGCCACGGTTGAACTCCAGCACATGCCATTTGGCTAGCCAGGCATATGGTGCTGACGAACTGGCATGCCGCTCAATAACCGTTTGCAACATCTTCCGTGCACGAGCGAAGTCATTCCGGGATTCTCTATGAATCAGTCTGATAGCAGAGATCATCAACGAGTATGTTTCCAGAGATGAAGCTGTTCCTGTCAGTGCGCGCTTGATTTCATTGCCAATAATGTGATCGCTAATCTTGTCGATCAATTCCTCTGCAAGTTCAAATTCAAGGAATTGAATGTTATCCATAGTTCGTTCCAGACGATCAGCCCACACCACAAGGCCGTCTTTGGCCGTACACAGTTCAACGTTCAAGCTGAGTTTCTTGCCATTGAGTGTGTATGAACCGCAGACAAGGTAGTCTGCATTCAGATGTGTTCCTATGCTGGCAGTGCTGATATCCCGATTGCGAAAAATAGTGGTAGACAGGCGCGAAATTACATTCAATTCGTTGCTGACTGATATTCCGGTGATAATGCTATCGGCCAGAATTTCGCCAATTGGGTTTTCCTTTTGTTCGCCCTGTATAGCAAAAGGAATAACGCCGATTGTCGGCTTCAGTTTGTTGTTCGGGGCAGGTTGAGTATGTGCGGCGGTAGTCTTTGGGAGCAGCACATTTTCTTCGACGGGTTTTGCCGACTGATAGCTGATTCTGGGTTCGTATCGCCCCGTTGGAATATCGATAACCACTGAATCGATCAGGCCCTCCTTGAGATAGTACTTTTGGATAGCGCTACGAACGGCTCTGGCGATATTTCGGATATAGGGATCGCGAGTTTTAAATGAAGCAGGTTTGCCGTAGGCATTGGTGGCAATGGTATAAGCCTTGAGATCGGATCCGCGGCCCGCAATCGTTTCTGCGACCACGTATTTGAGAAATACGCAGAGCCTTGGGGACGAGGAAAATTCATCGGAGGCAAGAATCCGCTGCAACTGCTCCTCTGTACGTTTGGCGTCAACCGCGCCTATCTTGTTCGCCGGGATCTGTGCCTCCGTGTTTTCCGATCTGTCCATTTGTTGATTTACCGATAGATCCATCGGGTAGTCGGCCTCTGATTTTGACTTGAACGCTACTGTCGCGATGACTCGTGCAGCTAGCATTTGTTCTTCCAAACGACTGTAAATTGTCGCCGTGATACCTAGGTATCGTACTGTACCGTACCTGCCCGAAATTTTCGCACTACTCATTTCCACAGTTGACTTTTTGTCAGAACTGATATCGCATCCTTGGCAAACGATTCAAGATATTGTAATTACTGGAAAAACTCGCTTGTACAACTGATCTGTTGCGACGCTATGAGCTTGTTTGCCTAGCGGGTTGAATTGATCAAATTGTGCATTATTTGGCACGTCCATCGTCCAGCACTGATTCAAATCGACGAGGCATCAGGCCCGCCTGGAACCAGCTGATGAAGCTATGGATCGAAAACACAGGTAGTCCAGTGATCTGTCGGATATCAGCGGCGTAGGGAACCATGTTTGTACACTCAAGCACGATGGCTCCAACGTCAGGGTTTTGTGCACAGAGTTCGGAAGCCGCTGACAAGTTATCCGCTCGGCAGTCAGCAAAGTTAAGGCTTTCCTGATCATTCAGGATGCCAGTTGCGAAAGCACCTTTGGGGTTAGTGCCGACGATCGGCGTATCCAGTGGTACGCCTGATGAGGTGAGATGCGCTTCGCTCAGACTTGACTTAGATATGGTCAAGATTCCCACGCGTTTCCCGGGTGGCAGAATAGACTGCACAAATGGCACTTGCATCAATGATGAGCTGGCGACTGGTACGCCCGTGGCGGAGGCCAACTCGTCCTGTACAAGCGCAAGAAAACCGCAATTGGTGGTAATGCCGTCAGCGCCCATCGCAACCAGCTCGCGCGCAGCATCGATAAATTCCGATGTCAGTTCGCGGGCATCTTGAAGCACAACTCTGTTGGGCGTTGCACCACGCACAACGCGATAGTGCACCGGAAAAGGCCAACTCAAGGCATTGCCCATGTCTCCCGGAATCCGCGGGAATCGAGTTTCCAGCATGAGGATGCCGACACTGGCGCCGTACACCGTTTTTCCGCCGCGAAATACTGACATTCTCAAGGTTTCCTTGGTGATTGAGCACTGGCTCGGTTACTCTCGACGCCTTGTCACGCAACTGATATACAAAAAACGCTAATGACGCAGGGGACGAATGTAATGACCGGCGCTGAGGCAATGGTCAGAATGCTTGAAGCTCAAGGGGTGCAGCATATCTTTGGTCTCTGTGGGGATACAACCCTACCGTTCTACGATGCTATGCGTACACTCAAGCATGATATTACCCATGTTTTGACGCGAGATGAACGTAGTGCGAGCTATATGGCTGATGGCTATTCGCGTGTTACCGCACGTCCTGGGGTTTGTGAGGGACCTTCGGGTGGTGGTGCGACGTATATCTTGCCAGGTCTGATCGAAGCGAATGAGTCTTCGTGTGCGGTGCTTGGTATCACAACTGATATTTCTGTCGCAAGTTACGGCAAATATCCGTTGACCGAGGTTGATCAGGACATGTTGATGCAGCCGTTGACGAAGTGGAACACCGTCATCAAGCGGGCGGATCATATACCTCGTATGGTTAGAGCGGCGTTTCGTGCCATGACCACATCTCGCACTGGTAGTGCCCATCTTGGGCTGCCGTACGACATCCAGTATGACGCTGTATTGCCGGAAGACATCTGGGCCGATCCGGCGCTGACAAGCTACCCCGCCTATCGAACGGGTCCGGATAGTGATTCTGTTAATGCAGCGTATGAAGCTATTGTTTCTGCCAAAAGACCGATCATCATTTGTGGTGGTGGAGTAGTTATAGCAGGCGCGATGGATGAACTTGATCGCTTCGCATCACTGCTTGACATTCCTGTGGCCACATCAATATCCGGGCAGGGAAGTCTCAGTGATGTGCATCCGCAATGTTTGGGCGTAGTGGGTTCCAATGGTGGTACCGACCATACCTGGGAACTCATGGAGAGTGCTGACCTTGTCGTATTCATGGGATGTCGCGCAGGTTCTACGACAACCGCCCGTTGGGAAGCACCGAAAACCGGAACCCGAATCGTTCACTTCGACACCGATCCGATGGTCATTGGCGCAAACTATCCAACCGAAGTCGGTGTGGTGGGTGATCTTGCGCTGTCGCTCAAAGCGCTCAATAAAGTGGCGAGCCGAGCGGCAAGCCCTGCCGTGAATTTTGGTGCGGCTGTACGCATTGCCGATATCAAGGCACGCAAGTTTGAGGAGTTTGACAGGTTTGCGAATAGTCTGGACAAGCCAATTAGACCCGAACGTGTTATCGCATCAATGATGCAAGTGTTGCCCGATAACGCGACCATTGTGTCTGATCCAGGTACGTCATGCCCGTATTTCTCTGCCTATTATCGGCAGTCTCTGGCGGGTCGTTACTTCATCACGAATCGTGCGCATGGAGCCTTGGGATATTCATTAAGTGCATCACTTGGCGCGTGGTTTGGGCGTCCTGACAGCAAGGTTGTTGCTCTGATGGGGGATGGCTCCTTTGGCTTTACGGCGGGGGAGCTTGAGACGGTTGCACGTGTAGGCGCGAATATCACTTTCATTGTATTTTCTAACGCATCGTTTGGTTGGATCAAAGCCAGTCAGCGCGATGACTGCGATCGTCGCTATTACAATGTTGACTTCAACGGCGTGGACCATGCAACCATTGCTCAGGCGTATGGTGTGACATCCTGGCGTGTAGAGGATCCTGCCGCGCTCGTTGATGTGTTGAAAAAGGCAGTCGCTCATAAAGGGCCAACGCTGGTTGATGTTGTGTCTCAGCCATTGGAAGAAGCAAATGCGCCGGTGCGGCGCTGGATGGGCTAAGGTCAGCTGACATGTCGGACGCGAACATCAAGCAACATATTGTGGTGGTAGGGGCGGGAATTGTCGGCGTGTCTGCCGCGATCTGGCTGGCGCGTGCCGGACGAAACGTCACCTTACTCGATCGCCTTGCGCCCGGAGAAGGGACATCGCATGGAAATGCCGGGATACTTGCTGCCTGTGCGATGGTGCCAGTTACTGTGCCTGGTTTGATTTCAAAAGCCCCAGGCTACTTGTTGGACAAGAACTTTCCCTTGTTCATGCGTTGGTCATATCTGCCTCGGCTTGCACCTTGGTTGAAACAGTATTTAGGTTATGCCAACGATACCGACACGCCGCGAATTGCCGAAGGACTCACCACAATCGTTGCAGATTCGGTGGAACAACATCAGGCGCTTGCTGGCAATACAGCGGCTGATAGTTGGCTTGTGCCATCAGACTATCAGTTTGCCTATCTTTCAAAGGAGAGTTTCGAAGCGGACAGCTATGTCTGGGATTTACGTCGGCGAGCGGGTTTCATTCCGGAACTCGTGACCGGTCCAGCAGTGCATGAAAAGGAACCACTATTGGGTTCCGATATCAATCTGCTCGCCGTTTGTAAGGATCACGGATATGTCAGGAGTCCAGGGCAATATGTGAAAACGCTAGCTGATGTTTTCAAGGGACTGGGTGGAAACATTCGCCAGGCCGAAGTAGTGGACTTCGAACATATCGATGGAAAGGTCTCGGCCGTACACACCAGCGGCGGCACTATCGAGTGCACAGAGCTTGTATTGGCAACCGGTGTCTGGTCAGCCGAGCTTGGAAGAAAACTCGGAGTAAACATACCGCTGGAGTCAGAGCGCGGGTATCACGTAATTTTCAAGAATCCATCTGCCATGGTCAATTCACCGACGATGGTGACCACTGGAAAATTTGTCGCCACACCCATGCATGACGGAATGCGTTGCGCAGGTATCGTTGAGCTCGGAGGCCTTGACGCGGGGCCATCTCAAGCACCACTCGAACTACTCATGAATCAGGTAAAGAAAACGTTTCCGGACTTGACGTATTCGGACACGCAGGAGTGGCTTGGCCATCGACCGGCACCGGCGGACAGTTTGCCGTTCATTGGTGAGATCGGCTCTTCTGGGGTGTACATGGCACTTGGCCATCATCATATTGGTTTGACAGGTGGTCCCAAGACAGGACGTATGATCAGTGATCTGATAACGGGCGATTCATTTGAGGATAATATAGCGCCATTCAATCCAATGAGATTCACTCGCTAAAGCTTATGAACGATGAAAAGCTTGATGATGAGAAAATCGTTGCCATAGATGTGTGGCATTGTCAGTGTCCGGTCAAGTCACGGCGTGACCACGGGATAGGTAGCGTAGTCGATCATATTGATGTCGTAGTGGTTCGCCTGACCTCAAGCTCAGGTTTGTGTGGGTTTGGTGAAGCTTCACCTTGGCCAGTATTCAACGGCACAGCTGAAGCCAGTCTCGCCGCGTTTGACCGCTATTTCAAACCCTATGTCCTGGGAGCGAGTGTGGCTGATCATGCTGCCATCATGCAAGTTGCCTCGCGTGTTGTTGTTGATTGTTCCGATGCCAAAGCTGCCTTGGAAGCTGCCTTGCTTGATCTCGCTGGAAAATACTTCGGTGTGCCGGTCAGCACGTTGCTTGGGGGTGCGGTCAGGAAAACTATTCCGTTGTCGTGCTCAATCGCCAATCCGGATTTCAATGCTGATATTGCGCTGACAGAACAACTTCAGGCGCATGGAATTCGAATTGTGAAATTCAAAGCTGGTACTCACGGTCATGCTCATGACATCATGCGTATCGAGTATTTTCAAAAACATTTTCCTGAATTCTCCTTGCGCGTTGATTATAACCAAGGCTTGCTTCCTTCTGAGGCCTTGCGCTATGTACGCGATATTGATTCCATGCAGGTGGACTTTATAGAGCAGCCAGTAGCAGCGAGACATTGGGACTGCATGACATCGCTTCGCTCGGCTATCGATACGCCATTGCTTGCGGACGAGAGTATTTTTACGCCGACCGATATGGTACGTGCAGTACGAGAAAAAATTTGCGACGGCGTATCGGTCAAGATCATGAAATCGGGTGGGTTGAAAGCCAGCCAATGTGTCGCCGGAATAGCCGAAGCTGCCGGTCTTGCTGTCTATGGCGGCGACATGTTCGAAACCGGGCTTGCTCACCTCGCAGGAACCCATATGATTGCGGCAACCCCTGCCATTACGCTTGGCTGCGAGTTTTATCAGGCACGCTTCTATCTTGAGGAAGACTTGCTCGCCGAGCCGTTTCCGATTGCCGAAGGTGAGGTAGTAGTGCCATCTTTGCCAGGGCTTGGTGTTGAGATTGATCTAGACAAGGTACGCAGCATGAGTATCGCTAGCATTCGGCATGAATAGCACCTTCTGAAGTCGGGTGGTTCATTGTCCTGCGGCCTATACCATCAGGTGTGGATTAATCGCGAGCTGCTGAAAAAAGTTGGCATTCTTGAAATCGAGCAGGTAGGATGTTTTTCTCTTGGTACCATCAAAAAGTCAATTGGGAGTGGGGTTCAATGCGCATCATGAAAGTATCAACTTTGGTAATGGCTGCTGTTGCAACTACCGGGCTGTGTATCGCCGGGACTGCACAGGCGGAAAAATGGGATATGCCGATGGCTTATTCCGGTTCAAATTTTCACTCCGTGACAGGCGCTGAATTCGCCAAATGCGTTACCACGGGTACGGGCGGCGACATAGAAATCGTCACCCATCCTTCTGGCTCGCTCTTCAAGGGCGGAGATATCAAACGCGCCATTCAAACGGGTCAAGCGCCGATTGGTGAGCGTTTGATGTCGGGACATCAAAATGAAAATGCCGTGTTTGGTTTTGATTCCGTACCTTTTCTGGCTACATCGTTTGATGATGCGGATAAATTATGGAGTGCAGCCAAGCCGACGATGGAGAAGTTGTTGGATGAGCAAAATCTGGTCTTGTTGTACGCGGTGCCCTGGCCCCCACAAGGCTTGTACTTCAAAAAAGAAGTCAACTCTGTCGCGGATATGAAGGGCATCAAGTTTCGTTCTTATAACAACGCTACCGCGCGTCTTGCTGAATTAACCGGGATGGCACCTGTGCAGATAGAAGCGGCGGAAATTTCGCAGGCGTTTGCGACCGGTGTCGCGGAGTCAATGGTCTCTTCTGGTGCGACAGGATATGACCGTAAAGTATGGGAAAGCCTGACTCACTTCTATGAAGTAAATGCTTGGTTGCCGCGTAACTATGTCATGGTCAACAAGGATGTCTGGGGCAAGACCAGTGAAGTTAATCAAAATGTGATACGTGCATGTGCCGAGCTGGCTGAGTACGCAGGTACCTGGCGGTCGAAGGAATACACAGGCTTCACTATGGCGGGACTTGCTGCTGGCGGTATGAAGGTTGGGCCCGCCGGCGATGGTCTTGTGTCTGAACTGAAAGTTATTGGCAAGACCATGTCTGATGAATGGATTGAGGCGGCAGGCGAAGATGGCCAAGCCATCCTTAAAGCCTACGCGGAGTAAGTCATTGTCAGTGAGTGCTGATCACGATTCATGGTCAAATTCATGGCCACGTTATCGGTCAGACTCTTGTCCAGATTGAAAGTCTGACAGCCACTTTTTTACCCCATGTGACTGTCCGGTTTTCATGCCACGAAAAGCAACACCGCTGAAAGGCGGTGTTGTTGTATCCGGAGGAGTGAAGTGACAGCCTATCGTCGTCTATGTCGTTTTCTGGATGGCTTGTACACTGCAGGTGGTGTGCTGGCCTCCTTGTTCCTGATTGCTATCCTGGTTCTGATCGTGGCGCAAATGCTGGCGCGCTGGACCTCGACGACCTTTAGTGGTGCACCCAACTACGCAGGCTATTGCATGGCAGCCGCTTCGTTTCTCGCCTTTGCACACGCGCTGAATCGAGGGGCGCATATCCGAGTCAGCATTTTGTTAAACGCATTAGGCACTCGCAAGTATTGGCTTGAAGTCTTTTGTTTTCTCGTCGGTTCGGCCGCTTCAAGCTATCTTGCGTGGTACGCCATTCGGGCCAATATCTGGTCGCACAAATTCAATGACATCAGTCAAGGACAGGATGCGACGCCCATATGGATACCGCAATTGGGCATGTCGATCGGTGCCGTCCTGCTGGCTGTTTGCTTTTGGGACAACCTGATTCGATTGCTGGTGTTGAAGCAACATGCCATCCAATCAAATGTGCTCGAGCATCATTAACTAATCGGACCAGGAGCTACGATGCAAGAATTTGCGGCCATAGGTATTTTCCTGTTTGTTCTTTTTACGTTGCTCGGAGCCGGGGTCTGGGTAGGCTTGGCATTGCTTGGTGTTGCTTACGTCGGTATGGAGCTCTTTACGGGACGTCCACCGGGGGATGCGATGGTCACAACGATCTGGACCGCATCATCATCATGGACGCTTACTGCCTTGCCGCTATTTATCTGGATGGGCGAAATACTCTATCGGACCCGTCTGTCAGAGGATATGTTTCGTGGTCTGTCACCCTGGATGGCACGTTTGCCGGGCGGTCTGGTACATACCAATGTTGTGGGTTGTGCGGTGTTTGCTGCAGTGTCAGGGTCTTCCGCTGCCACCCTGACAACTGTTGGCAAGATGTCCATACCGGAACTCAGGCGAAGGAAGTACCCGGAAAGCATGGTTATCGGTACGCTGGCCGGTGCAGCAACGTTGGGACTGATGATTCCTCCGTCGCTCACATTGATTGTCTATGGCGTTACGATCAATGAATCCATTCGCAAACTTTTTCTCGCAGGTGTCTTGCCTGGGTTGGTGCTGGCCCTGATGTTCATGGCTTATGTTGCTATCGTGTCCCGAGTATCTAAGAATTTCAATCCTGACCCAGAGCCGGTCATGAGCTTTGGTGAAAAGGTCAAGAACAGCCGTTTCCTGATACCGGTTGTGCTGCTGATCATGCTTGTCATCGGGTCCATGTATGCCGGTGTAGCCACGGCGACTGAGGCCGCTGCATTTGGGGTTATTGGTGCACTGCTGCTAGCTCTGACTCAGGGTTCTCTCTCCTGGTCCACGTTTACTACAAGTCTTATGGGTGCGACCCGAACATCCGCCATGATTGCGTTGATTTTGGCTGGTGCGGCTTTCCTATCACTGTCAATGGGATTTACCGGATTGCCAAGAGCGCTTGCCGATTTCATCGCAGAGCTAAATCTATCCCAGTTTGAGCTATTGATGGCACTGCTTGTGTTCTACATCGTTCTAGGGTGCTTTCTCGATGGCATTTCATCAGTGGTTTTGACCATGGCGGTGGTAGAGCCGATGATCAGGCAGGCGGGAATCGATGTCATCTGGTTTGGCATTTTTGTCGTGGTTGCCGTTGAGATGGCGCAAATCACGCCACCTATTGGATTCAACTTGTTTGTGCTTCAGGGTATGACCGAGCATGAAATGGGCTATATAGCGAAAGCCGCGCTACCGATGTTTCTGATCATGGTGTTGATGGTATTTGTGCTTATTGCTGTACCTGAGCTCGCTACCTGGTTGCCAGACACGATGCGTGCGAACCCCAATCGATGACCTGATAACGAGCGTCGCCTTTATAACTCCTGCGAAGATTCGGCCAGGGCTGCTGCAGAACCCAGCTTGTCGCCGAACTCAATCGACATTTCGGTTAAAGCAGCTCGTAGCCCTTGCATGACGGTGGCAAAGTATCGCGTGTACTCATCTGTCGAGTAAAGCTTGGTCAACGCTTTGATGTCTTCGGTATTGAATCCACGGTAGATATATGCCCGATAATTGGCAATTTGCGTTTCCAGCATTTTTTCAATAGTAGGCTGCTGAGCCCGAATGCTGGCAATGACGTCATCAAGGTCGGCGCGAGATTCTAATGGCTGAGAATAGGAAAGGCCAATCAGGTTAGCTATTTGTGTGTCGGTTAGTAGTTGCGCCGTCAATTCGCTTACGTTCAGTGACTCATGCAAGTCTTTGATCAATTCGCTTCTTGCGGCAAACTGAGTTGATGCTTGATAGATCGCCACATACGCCTCAAAGATATCATCACCCTCGGGTGATTCGAGTCGGATACGGGCTGATTTCTCTGCAGTCTGTTCGCGTTTTCTGAGATCCGAGCGATGCAAGGCGATCAGGGGGGCGTAATCTGACGGATTGAGTTCTTGTTGCAAATGAGTATATATCGAAGCCTTAATGCGATCGCTGGTGAACACGCGTTCGGCGATTTGCTTGGCAAGGTTGACGAAATCCTGTTCGATGTGATTAGCGCTTTCGGCCTCTTGAAAACTCTCGATGATGCCATCAAGAAAGTTGGTGGCTGCACGATCAGCGAACTGCTGATGATCAGCGACTATCGCGAGTTCATCGAGGTTTATTTTGACGTTGGAGTCAGATGCATCGTTGCTGTCGCCAGCCGCAGAGCTGGAGATGCTCAATCCGATGGAGATAAAAGCGCCAATCAAAACCTGCTTTAAGGGAGCTACAGGCTTACTTGCTGAGAAGAACATTGTCAGATACCTCGCTATTCTTGCTTGATAGCTTTTATGTGGTATACGGCTTAACGGCGGAGGCGCACAATGCGTGACGATATTACAACACTATTGATACATTACTCACATGGAATCCGTGTTGACTTCTCACTGTTGCGTGTGGGCGCGAGACAGATCACATATGTCAACCTACCGATTTAGAGGGGTAGATAAGCGGGAGATTGTTTGAAAACATAAGGTGTTACATTTGTTGTTTCGACTGAGGCGTCCTCTACGCTAGGATACTGCTTCGTTTGGCCTCATTGACGAGTTGCCAACTCGTCAAATGCAATCTGCTGTCAGAGGGCAATGCTCGCATTGCACTTGGTGATATTGCGGTATTGCGTTTATTCAGTGTTAGCTAAGAGGCCATAGTTCTTGCCATTGTTTGACGTGACTTTTGTCTGGACCACATTGATACTGTTTGTCGCGTATCTGGTTCGTGGAATTGCTGGATTTGGATCAGGCTTGATCGCGATTCCGCTACTCGCCATATTTCACCCGCTGTCGCTGGTCGTGCCAATAGTTGTTTTGCTGGATTACCTCGGTTCAGCAGCACAAGGTGTCAAGAATCGAAATGCGATCAAGTGGTCCGAGCTCACGCCTCTTCTGCCATTCACCTTGCTTGGATGTGTTATCGCCTTGTATCTCTTTTCATCGATAGATCCGTTTGCTTTAAAACAGGCTCTAGGCGTTTTCGTATTAATTTTTGCTGTCTATCAGATCCTGCCTTTGCCTGATCTGCGGGGCTCGCGGATTTGGGCTTTCCCGGCAGGTCTGCTCGGTGGCTTGGTTGGAACCATCTTTGGTACAGGTGGGCCCTTCTACATGATTTACTTATCGTTACGAGGTCTTGGCAAGACAGAGACAAGAGCCAGTTTTGCAAGCTATTTTTTTATCGATGGCAGTATTCGACTTATCGGGTTTCTGCTGATCGGAATGCTGAACAAGGAACTCTTTATCGCTCTCATTGTGTTGTTGCCTGCAGCCGCAATAGGGTTACTGGTAGGAGGGCGTGTTCATACAGAGATAAGTAATAACACCTTCAAATATTTTATTAGTCTACTGCTGGTTTTCAGTGGATACCGATTATTAAACGTTACGTGAAGAGAGATTATGATGAATACAATTGTGGCGAATAGCAGAACCGAGCAAAGTGAGGCTGTTCTGGCGCCTGCACTGTACGCGGAGCACAAGAAATTCTGGTTGGACAAGCAGCCAGAATTGGGCGATATCATATTGAAGCTTCCCGATGCCTGTATCGATGAGTTTGATCGTGTAGTTAAAGCCGGGGCGGGCTCTGACTTGTCCGAAGCGGTACGAGCAGCCATCCCACAAACCGACGAACTCGCGAGGCAGGTGCGTCATCAACTTGAGTTCGGGTGCGGTGCGGTACTAATAGACCGTATACCAGCTGAGCGCTACAGCGTCGAAGAAAACCGTAAGTTATGTGGGTACCTGTCCTCGCTGATTGCGCCGTTGATGGAGCAGAATTTCGAAGGCGTCAAGCTCTATGACGTGATGGATAAGAAGGTTGAGACTGGTGAGAAGGTAAGAAGGTCGATCACCAATCTTCGCCAGAACTATCATACTGATGGAGGCTGGGTCAGTGCGCCTGCCCGCTATATAGGATTGTATTGCATCCGTAGCGCAGAACTCGGCGGGTTCAGTCGAATCACCAGTATCATGGCAGCTTACGATGCCATGTTCAACGGAGATGAGCGTGCTGCAATTCAAAAACTCAGTGAGAGTCATCCTTGGGATCGCCAAGGTGAGCATGGTAGATCTGATCAACCCTTCGCGATGAATCCATTGTTTGTCAGTAACGAGAATGGTTTCCTATCTCGTTGGTACGAGTCGTATGTTCGAGATGGGTACGATCTGAAGGGTGAAAAAATGGACGAAGAAACCAGTCAGGCACTCGCAATTGTGGCGAAATATCTTGATCGTCAGAATAGCATTCGTTTCCTACTTGAAACAGGGCAGTTCCAGTATGTAAACAACTACACAGTCGTACATGGGCGTGAAGCGTTTGAGGATAGTGAAAGGGTAGGAGGGCGACATTTGATACGTGTCTGGCATCAAACTTCCCCCGCTACAGAGGTGTAGATATATTTGCCCGAGAGTTGTAGATATAACTGCCCGGAATATTGAACTTGACTATTCGCAATAGCGCGTTTGTTCGGCTTGATTCAAGCGGCCTTTTTTACGAGCGGAGTATCAAAAGCGATATGGACTGGGCAAGGTCGACTGATATGATAGCCTTGGGCATAGTTAACGCCGATATTGATTAATTCCTCGATAGCTTCTGGTGTTTCAACGAACTCGGCCACGGTTTCGATGCCCATTGATCTGCCGACATGGTGTATGGCTCTTACCATTTCCAGATTGATTTTATCGGTTGCAATATCCTTGACAAACTGCCCGTCAATCTTGATGACATCTACTGGCAGATTTTTAAGGTAACCGAACGAACTTAAACCCGAACCAAAATCGTCCAGCGCAACCTTGGCACCCAGTGATCGAATATTGACGAATAAATCATAAGCGACTGAAAAATGCGATATCGCAGCAGTTTCCGTGAGTTCAAACCAGAAATTTGATGGGTCAACCTGATGAGCCGAAAATTGTTCCTGGATGAATTCAATTAAATTTGGATTAGCACATGATTGGCCAGAGAGATTTATTGAGAACGAATATTTTTCAGAGATTTCATCTGGTAAATCTTTAACAATGCCAATAGCGTTTTTGATAACCCATTTGTCGATATCATACATTAGGTCATATCGTTCAGCAGCTTGTATGAATTGCCATGGCGTTATTTCTGTACCATCTTCCTGCACCATGCGCAGTAAAAATTCATAGTGAGTTACAGGTGAATTGGGGTGATTGACACCAATCGAAGCGACAGACTGTACGTATAACTGAAAGGAATCATTGGAAAGGGATTTCTGCAAATGAGGCAACCAATTCAGTTCGTTGGACCGCTCGCTGATGGTTTCATTGTCTTCAGAGTAGATACAGATTCCATTCCGGCCTCGATCTTTTGCCTCGTAGCAAGCGATGTCAGCAGCAGATAGAATTTCACTCAAGGTGCCGCTATTTTTATCGATGAAGACAACGCCAATGCTTGCTCGTACGGCAAAGGCTTTGTCTTCATGGTGAAAAATATAATTTTGAAAAAATGCGTAAATTTTGTCAGCGATCTTTTTCGCATTAACGGGATCGGTGTTGCTTATGATGAGTCCGAATTCATCTCCGCCAAGTCGTGACAGGATATCGCAGGGTCTTTTGATTGACTGCAAATTTTCATTGAGCTCTTGCAGTAGTAGATCTCCAGCGCGATGGCCACAAGTGTCATTCACAACTTTGAATTGATCGAGATCCATGTAGCAGATCGCATGTTTTTGATTGGTTTTTGCCAGGCTCTGGATCATTTCCCCTAGCTTGTTTTCAAAAAAATACCGGTTGGTGCAACCGGTCAAGAAATCATGATTGGCCTGAAATTCAAGCTTTTGAGTCAGACGTTTTTCGTTACTGATGTCACGAAACACCAGGATATGGCCTGTTGTCTTATCATCCAAGGTTTTTGTCTGCACAACTGACAGGCGTAAAATTGTATCAAATGTCAAGAAATCCAATGGTTGGATATCGATTTCATGAGCTCCGCCGAGTTCGAGATCATCTAGCATTCGATGGAGTGGTAGACGCTCAAATTCTTTGTCAAGTGGTCGGAAGCTGAACATGCTGGGAAGGGTTTGCCCAATCATCGTTACAGTTGATCGACCGAACAATTCTGTTGCGGCAGGATTCAAGTGCACTATACGATGATTTATATCAAGGGTAACGATTGCGTCCTTTATAGAATTTAGAGTTCTTTCAGCTTTTTCGCGTTCAGCAAATACCAGGTCCTTGTCGATTTGACGATTGCGTTCAGCGATACGTCTGTGATTGGCGAAAGATGCTATCAAACATATGATGAATATCACCGATATGAGCGCACACAGTATTCCGGCTAAGGTTTCCAGAGAAAAACCGATAGGTTTGGTCAGCGTGACTTTGATAGCTGATGAGTCAATCTGCCATTTATTGCTAATGGTTACTGGTTTGTAAATCGATGTCAGATAAGTTTTATCGGCCGCCTGAAAGGTACGATTGAGTAATGTATTCGACCCTTGTGGCGTTATCATTTCGATTTGGATATTGAATCCTTGGAGATCTTCAAGGCTCTCGTCAAGCGTCGAATTGAAGTTGGCTGCTATCCAGAAGCCGCCATCAAAATGTTTAAGTCTTTCTTCTTCGTCCACAGGCGGTTGGTTGCCCATGTAGACCGGAGAAAACATGTAAAGTTGACCACCCCAGGGCCATGATGATGGAAGAGTGGTTACCAGGGATTCGTTGCTCCGGGAAATACGATCGAGCTCTGTGGCAAGTGCCGGTACCGAGGCGAGGTTCGCTCCGATCATGCGCAAATTCGATGGGCTCATAGGTTCCAGCATCGATACCGGATAATATGATGCTGCTTCAGCGCTTATATTTGACTTCCCGGTGTCGTTGATATCAACAATGTGAAAATTGAATAGTCCGTTATTGCTCATGGACTCTTCAAAGGCGTCACGATCGTTTCTGCTGACAACTGCATAACGTCCGAGCGCATTGACGTAAGGAGACTGCTTGCGAAGCGTCTCGGAAAAACCGAGTAACTCACCGTTGTTTATACTGATCGACGCATAGTGCATACCCACTAAAGAGGACATCATTGTACGCACTTCGCCGACTTTACCTCCGATGCTGCGTGTTACATTGCTCGAAGATTGAGTGGCAGATTCAGACTGCTTGTCTTGGTTGAATTCAACGCCCAGATACATTACCGCGAACGACACAAGCACACACAGAAATAGTCCGCCTATCCGCTCGCTTCGGCTGAATCCAGTGAGTATGCTAAGGCGCATAATTGAATGCTATTGGACTTTCTTGGCTTTGCGAAGAAGCTGATCGCTGAGTTGGATGTTAGCGCCATCGAGCAAGTTGTTGTTTACCCACGTATCGAATTTTCGATTGGTCACCAATGGAATGTCGCTAGTTCTTGTGCCTGATAGGATAGCAACTGCCGAAGATGCGGCCCATTGGCCGTGTTCTTCCGGAATTTTGGTGTAACCAATCATTGAATACGGCATCATCCAATCGTGATTGGTCAAGCTGACGACTCTTGATTCCTGTAATGCATAGTTCTTTGCATCCTGTTCATCCCAGTTGTTAATTCCAGAGTGGCTGCCCATGATCAGGAAATCGTAGTCTTGTGCCAGTGTCAACCCTGTCTTCCACGTAGCGAAATCTTCAGCGAGTATGCTGTCCATGCTGATACCCATTTGCTCGGCAACTTTGTTGATACGATTGAAGTTTTTAATTTCTGACAAGGTAAATGCGCCAAGATAGGCTGCACGAGTTTGATTGTTAGATACTTTCAACGCTTGGCTTAGCATGGGTTTGATCGGCGCAATTTCCACAATTCCAGTAACGTTGCTGGCGGGAAAATCGTATTCTTCTACTGTCCAGTTGATGCCGGAAAATACGACTGGAATGTGTGTGTCTCTTAGAAAAGGTACGATAAGAAACTTGGCTGCATTGTCGTCGGAAGTGATAACGACATCTGGTTCAAGTTTTTTGATGAGTTCGTATGCATCTTCGCCGGCTTGCTTTTTGTGCTCGGCGGTTTTGTTGCGCTTGGTGTCCATGTCGAACTGAACAAGCTCACAATGCCCATCTATGGTTTGTCTGAGTCCATTCTCTACACCATCGGACCACGCATATCCTTTGTGGTAAGAGGAAACGTAGAGACATAACGGTTCGTCTGATGCGAAAGCTGGAAAGCTACCAATGACGAGTAGGTTCAAGCAACAAGCGATGACTGACGGACGATACATATTTTTACCTGACTCAGATAATCGAAATCAACAAATTAATCAGGCGGTTTCAATGTCGGCGCGTCGTCCTCGCGAGAAACTGATAGTTACATTTCGATGTCGTGACTCAAAACAACACGCCATTGTTATCGGGAGCCACAAAAGTACTTTCTACGAAATTTACCTAACCGCTTGGTGAGATCACGCAATTGCGTGCGCTCGCTGTACTTTCGGTTACTATTTAGTAAGCAATGTAGCGGCCAGAAGCGGGAGGCTTGAAGAAAATTCGTGACAAGCTATGTTTCTTAAGTGAAAAATTAATAAATCTGTCCAGTTGTAACGTTTTTCTGATGTTAGCTAAAATAAATAATGTGAACTGTTCTACAGGCTTGCTGGCAGTGGACAGTGACCATGGGAGCTAAATTCGGGTAGGTACTTGGTGTCAGAGAATGCTTGTGTTTAAGCACGTTCTTGGATGATTAACGTTTAACGGAACGCTGTGCGTCGAATTTACGGCGCTCTTCGTCAAATTTCTCTCGTTCCCGACGGAGCGAATCTCGTTCTTCGTCAAGCGCTTCTCTTTCGGTATATCCGTTTGGAACGCCGCCATGGTTGGACCCTGTGGTTTTTTGATAGCTACCGGAAGATTGGGACCATCCTTGTTTAAGGCCTTGTATTGCGTCGCCGATGCGGCCAGAGAATGCTGAAATTGTTTCAGGGCGGCTGAAATCCAGATTTAACTGTCGTCCCCATATAATGTACGCAATCATGATCATAGCGAGTGGCCAGGCAAGCAAAAACAACACGATTGTTATGCCAATGTTGACTGACGACCAACCTGGGGCTAGCTGAGAACGTAAATCTGACATGGAAGCTTCCTCAAACAGGTGTGGTCATGATGTGACCGCAATTCAATTTTTTCAAGGGTTTTAAACACTATATTGTTTTGGACGCTACTATAGGGAAAGTAACAAGAATTTATCAATGCATTTGATATTGGGCTTCGCTATCCTGCGTGTGGCGGCGCTGATAATTTTAATGCATGGCTAGTACATTTCGTGCGTGGCCCAATATTGGTTTTTTCAGGAATCGGCGTTGTTCCGTGACGGCCGTATACCGAAACTTGATTCGCAACTTTGTCAAGAGAGTGTATTCGATTTTGGAAAACACTTGACTTAAGCGCACGGGTCGTTAGGATAACGGCCTGAACTTGGATGGCTTTGGTCCGGGTTTTGGCCGAAATGGCAATAGACGCAACGTGTGATGATTCCGCGACAGGTGTGAGAAAAAATTGGGCGTCCGTAACCCTTTGAGCGTCGGGTTACCAGATGCAAGACATAACAACGACATCTACACTGTTTTCGTAATGATTAGTGACGAGACTGTTTTCGTATGACGAATGACGAGCCGCAAAAAGCGGCCTCTGGCGATTCCGTATCGCAGAACACACATGCATCACGCAAGCCTCGAAGCGATGGACCGCACAGACGCAAGCCGCGTCCGCAAAATGCAAATCAGAACAACCGTCAGCGGCGTCCGCAAGGGCAACGCCGCGATGGTAACAACTCGCAGTCGCGCCATAAGGGCGGAAACAATGGCAACACGGATTCGCGTAATGGCCATCGATCACAACGGCAAGGTCGTTCCCCAAATCGAGCTAGAGCGAATCGCCAGGTAGCAGACGATATTGGCAATCGTCGTTCGCCCGGTTTGTATGACGATATAGACATCGATGATATTACCGAGGAAATGGATGCCATCGGCAATAGGGCTTTGCCTGAGTCAAAGCAAGCGATCGAACACGAAGACGATGACTTCGGTAATAGAGATAACTACAATGTCAACAACCGTTTCCCTTCCGATAGCAATTTGTTAGGCGGTTTCGATCCCTACGATTTCGGCAGTCTCGTTGGTGGTAACACGGCGCGAGGTGGTCGCGGACAACAGCGGCAGAGTGGACGATCACGACGTCCAGCCAATGCAAACCGTCAAGCACGTGCGCAAGGTCGGTCTGGTAATCGATCACCTCAACAAGGTAATGGACGTAATCAGGGACAGAATCGTAACCGGTCTGCTCAGGGGCGCAACAATAATCGACCACAGGGCTCTGGTGGTAACCGGCATCCACAAGGGCGGGGACGGCATCAAAATCAGAATAGAAACCGCAACGCGCAAAACCGTAACTCAACGCAGGAAGCAGGCGTTACAGCAAATGATGCACAGGCCACGGTTACTGCTTCGCCGCCTACGCCCGCTCCGGCTGCAACGCCTGCAGTTAACGCGACGTCATCAGTTGCAACGCCCGCAGTAGCCCCAGTCGCTGCAGCGCCCGCTCGAACGAGTCGAAAGCCCAAGGCGGTCAAAGCGGTAAAAGAAAGCTCGGCTAATCCCCCTATAATCAAACACGATACACCTGCACCAAAGCTTGAAGCTGCACCCGCAAAAACGTCTAAACCTCGAGCGAAGAAAAAGGCAGCCGCAAAAAAGCGCAGCAAAAAATCCTCCGACTCGGATAGCAAAGGCGATAGTTGATTTTGTCAGTCGGACTTACTGCGTCGACTTCGGCATTCGCCATGTGCAAAAAACATCACGCACCATTAGTGTCGTCAAAGCAAGGCATGTAATAAAGCTAGCTTATGCGATACGTTTAGCCTATCGCTACATATTCGGGTAGTTGGGCCCGCCACCACCTTCGGGTACTACCCATGTAATGTTCTGGCTTGGATCCTTGATATCGCAGGTCTTGCAATGGATGCAATTTTGCGAATTGATCTGGAAGCGTGGCAGGTCGTCTTCAACTATGACCTCATAGACACCGACCGGGCAATAGCGTTGCGCTGGCTCTGCAAATTTTGGCAAGTTGACGGTGATAGGGACAGTAGAATCAGTTAACTGCAAGTGTACCGGCTGATTGTCTTCATGATTCGTATTCGATAGAAACACTGAGGACGGCTTGTCAAAGCTGATCTCGCCATCAGGTTTTGGGTATTCGATGGGTGAACAGGCATCAGCACGCTTCATACATTCATGATCTGGCGTATTGTCACTGAGTTTGAAGGGTAATCGACCGCCAAAGAAATTCTGATCGATGAAATTGTAGGCACCTCCAAGGTACATGCCAAACTTGTGTAGCGCTGCACCCCAGTTTCGTGAAGCATGTAGTTCCTGGCCAGCCCAGCTCGACAGAAAAGCGTCGTTGAACTCGGTTAGTTCGCGTCCTTCATTGTTTTCTTCAGCGAGTGCCGTGGCGATTGTTTCGGCAGCGATCATCCCGGATTTCATTGCCGTATGTGTGCCTTTGATTTTGGCGAAATTCAGTGTTCCGGCTTCACAACCTACTAGCAAACCGCCTGGCATGCTCATGCGGGGCAGGGAGTTAAGGCCGCCTTTGGCTATAGCACGGGCACCATAGCTGACACGCTCGCCACCTTCGAGTACACCGCGAATGGTGGGGTGTTGCTTGAAGCGCTGAAATTCGTCGAAGGTGCTCAAATGAGGATTCGAATAATTAAGGTCAATGATCAGTCCAACAACAACTTGGTTGTCGTCGAGGTGATACAGGAAGCCGCCACCAGTACTATTGGACTCTGACAATGGCCAACCGGCACCATGTACGACGACCCCCGGTTCATGCTTGTCGGGGTCAACCTGCCATAACTCTTTCAACCCGATGCCATAGTGTTGCGGCGCCTTTTCTTCATCAAGATTGAATTTTGTTATCAGTTCCTTGCCGAGATGTCCGCGGCATCCTTCGGCAAAGACGGTGTAACGGGCGTGTAGTTCCATGCCCCGTTCGTGCCCCTCTTTTGGATTGCCTTCAGCATCGAGCCCCATGTCGCCGGTGGCGACGCCTCTGATGCGTCCATCTTCATGATAAAGAATTTCCGCGGCAGCAAAGCCCGGAAAAATCTCGACGCCAAGGCTCTCTGCCTGTTCACCAAGCCAGCGAGTAAGGTTACCTACACTCGCAATGTAGTTACCGTGATTGTGCATGGTCTTTGGCGACATGAATCCGGGCATGCGTAATGATTTTTGCTCGCTGGTAAAGAACAGAATGTCATCGCGTGTTACTGCGGTGTTCAGTGGTGCTCCTTGTTCTTTCCAGTTCGGGAACAGTTCTTCAAGCGCGCGCGGTTCAACGACTGCACCAGACAAAATATGAGCGCCGACTTCGGACCCTTTCTCCAGTACTACAACCGAGATTTCCTGCTCTTTTTCTTGAGCGATCTGCATCAAGCGGCATGCCGTTGAAAGCCCTGCAGGGCCTGCGCCAACGACGACCACATCGAACTCCATGGATTCGCGTTCTGTGCTCATCTTTAAGTCTCGCTTGTCATGTTTAGGTTAATAATAAACTCTAGCTGTCGGTACTGCTTGTCAATTCAACGTGGGTTTGAACATCGGGTTAAGCAAATCGTTCAAGCTTTAACAAATTGGTGGTTTTTCCGCGTTTGGCCGCCGCGGCTTTAGCGCCAAAATCCTTTCGTAGCTTTTTCGCCAGTACTTTCATTGACGACTTCTCGCCATGTACGAGTAGAACTGGTGGGCGGTTTTTGAAGTTTCCGTACCAGGTCAGCATGCCGTCCTGATCGGCATGGGCTGACAAACCTCCAACGGTATGAATGCTGGCTCGCACCTTGATTCGCTCACGCCAGAGCTTGACCGTTTCGTCGCCATCCACAAGTCGACGTCCCAGAGTGCCCGGTGACTGATAACCGGCAATGATCACATGAGCGTCTGGTCGCCAAAGGTTGTGTTTCAAATGATGCAGTATGCGACCGCCGTTACACATACCACTGCCAGCAACCACGATGGCACCTGATGGCATCGCATTGATGGCGCGTGACTCGTCAGCCGTGCGTGAAAATTTAAGATTAGGCATGGCGAGCAAGGGGCCATTCTGTTTATAGAATTCGGCTGCTTCCTCGTCGTAGAGCCCAATGTGTTTCAGATAAACTTCACTGGCTTCTATCGCCATGGGGCTGTCGAGAAAGATCTTCCACGGTGCAAGATTCCACTCCTTGAAATAGCGAGCCATGGTGTAGAGAATCATTTGGCTACGCCCGACGGCAAACGCCGGGATCAGAATGTTGCCGCGGGTGGCGGTGACAGTATTTGCAATGTCACTGACTTCGGCCAGCGTGTCCTTCCAGTCTCGATGCTCACGATTGCCATATGTACTTTCCATTAACACCAGGTCAGCATCTTCAAGCATGTGAAAGTCGCGAAGTATTGGTGAGCCACGATGACCCAGGTCACCACTGAATACGACCTTGCGTGTCTCCGAACCTTCGCTCAGTTTGAGTTCCACCATCGCCGAACCAATGATGTGTCCCGCGTCGAACAGTTGCACGGTGACACCTTGCGCGACTTCAATGGGTTTTCGGTATGGAATCGGTTCAAGGCGCTTCAGCGTCTTTTCAACATCATTGGATTCGTACAAGGGTGATAGCAGTGGTTTGCCTTCACGTTTGCGGCGCTTGTTCTTGCGTTCGACATCACGGGCGTTCAGATGAGCTGAGTCTTTCAACAGGATTTTGACGAGATCGCAACTGGCGGGGTGGGAGTAGATTCGGCCCTTGAAACCTTGCTTGATCAGTATCGGCAAGCGGCCACTGTGATCGATGTGCGCGTGACTGAGCACAACAGCGTCCAGCTCGGCCGGATTGAAGGGGAAGGGATCGTGGTTACGTAGTTCGTCCTTTCTGCGCCCCTGGATCAGCCCACAGTCGAGCAGGACTTTAGTGTCGCCTGCCTCCAGAAGATGGCAGGAGCCTGTTACTTCTTCAGTCGCACCGTAGCTCGTCAGTTTCATGGCATTTTGTCTTCCGCCGTCCTGCGGCGATTGTCCGCGTATATACTGCTGCCATTGTAGCGATTTCCCGCCCTGTTAATGATTCAATTCTATGCCACCTGCGCGTCTGGTCTGGCACCGCTTCTGGCAGATGAGCTGACGTCCATCGGCCTCAACGGGGTGCGGCGGGCAGGAGCAGGGGCCAGTTTTACCGGTACTGTTGAAGATGCCTACAGAGCTTGCCTGTGGTCACGGCTCGCCAATCGGGTGCTCTTGCCTCTGCACCGAGTGGCGGCTGAGACGCCCGAATCGCTTTATGCGGGTGTTCGTGAGGTTGACTGGTCAGCGCATTTGCGGGCGAGCAACACAATAGCCGTAGACTTCTTTTCTGCCCATTCGAGCATTACACATACACAGTTTGGCGCGCAGAAAGTCAAGGATGCCATCGTCGATCAATTCCGTGAGGCCAGTGGTGATCGACCCAACGTCGATCGTGATCGGCCGGATATCCGTGTCAACGTATACGTCTTCAAGAATGAGGCGCGTATAGCGCTGGACCTGTCGGGGGACAGTTTGCATCGACGGGGGTATCGACGAGAGGGAGGGAGAGCGCCCTTGAAGGAAAACCTGGCGGCTGGCCTCCTGATGTTGGCTGAGTGGCCGCGTCGTTTGCAAGAGGGTGAGGCGTTTGTCGATCCCATGTGCGGCTCCGGAACGCTAGCCATTGAAGCTGCACTGATCGCAGGAAATATTCCACCCGCCTGGTCACGCGACTACTTTGGATTTACTGCCTGGCTTGAACATGATCAATCTCAATGGGAAAAATTGCGTAATGACGCTGAAGCGGCAAGACGGCCCATTGATGTCGAGATTGTGGCAAGTGATCAATCTCCGACAGTACTGGAGGAGTGTCGATTGAACGTATCGCATGCTGACCTTGGAGAAAGCATTGATATACAGCAACACGATGTACTCAAGCGCGGAATCGACAAATCAGCTTCATCAAAAGGGCTCCTGCTGACCAATCCTCCTTATGGCGAACGTTTGCAAACGGACGATCATTTCTACGCCTCACTCGGTCAGGCGCTGAGTCGTCACTATGGTGGTTGGTCGTGTCATGTGTTTACCGCGGATAGTGCACCGTGGCGTCAAATGGCGCTGCAGTTGAATCCTGTACTTGAGATCAAGAATGGTGGAATAGATTGTTTGTTGCTCGGAGGAGATATTCCCTCGACTCGAGCGCCGCAGGGTACTCCCATTGATGTCACCGCATTTTCCAATCGCGTCAAGAAAAATGCTCGCTCACTCAAGGGCTGGGTGAAACAATCCAATGTTCAAGCCTATCGCTTGTATGATGCTGATTTGCCCGATTTCTCTGTGGCTATCGATATCTACAACGCTGACGACAAGCATTGTCTGGTTCAGGAATACAAAGCCCCGCGTACGGTCAATATCGCTGTTGCGGCGGACAGGCTTGCTGGCGTCATGGACTGCTTGCCAGCACTTCTGGATATCCCGCCGCAGAACGTTCACTTGCGTTTGCGCGAACGTCAGGGTGGTACTGCTCAGTACACCAAAAGTGATAGTACTCAGTCGGTTGTTTCAACGGTTGAGGAATATGGCGCGCGTTATGAAGTCAATTTCACGGATTATCTGGATACCGGACTTTTTCTGGACCATAGACCCGTACGTCGTCATATCCAGCAGACAATCAAAGGCGGACGTTTTCTAAACCTGTTTGCCTACACTGCCACTGCGACGGTCGCAGCGGTATTGGGAGGCGCTTGCAGTAGCGTGTCTGTTGATTTGTCGAAAACCTATTGTGATTGGGCTAAACGTAACCTTGACCATAACAACGCTGATCCTGAATGCCATCAAGTGGTTCGCCAGGATGTGATGGGGTGGCTCGATAGCGACGCGGCCAAGAACCATGAACCATTTGATATGATTTTATTGGACCCGCCCACATTCTCGAATTCCAGCTCGGTTGAAAAGGACTGGAATGTACAGGAGCATCATGTCGATGCGATCAGGGCTTGTCTCGATTTACTGGCGCCTGGTGGTGTTTTGATATTTTCCAACAACTTTCGAAAATTCAAACTTGATGAAGCTGAACTCATGGCTACTGCACAGAATCCGGGTGACATCGAGATCGAGGATCGGAGTCGTTGGTCAATTGACAAAGATTTTCAACGTAACAGCCGCGTACATCAATGCTGGTTTGTCATGAAAAATCCGCGTCCCCGGTCTTTGAAGACCGGGTAGCATTATCTGAGTCTGATTCGTATACGTATCGGCAAACTTAGTCTGTTTCGCTACCTATGATTTTTATCGGAGAACCCTGTGGCTGAATTTTTCTTCAACTATGGATTATTTTTTCTCAAGACCTTGACCTTTGTCATCGCGGTTATCGCGATCGTCACGGTTATCGTATCTGCTGCAGCTCGTCGTCCCTCGGGTGGAGACAAGGACGGGCATATTGAAATCCTCAAATATAACGAGCGCCTGGATGACATGGCCGAAGCGCTGTCTTTTTCCATGCTCGAACCCGTTGAGCAAAAACATGCGCTAAAGGACAAGAAGGCGACGGAAAAGGCCGAAAAGAAAGCAGCGAAAGCGGCCGCAAAACGTGCGAAAAAACAGCGCGGTTCGGGTGAAACCGTCCTGAGTGAACCGACTCGTAAGCGTGTCTATGTCCTCGATTTCGATGGGGATATCCGCGCCAGCGATGTTGAGAAGTTGCGCCGGGAAATCACCGCTGTTCTGACAACTGCCACCAGCGATGATGAAGTCGTCGTCAAGGTTGAAAGCGGCGGCGGTATGGTGACGTCGTACGGTCTGGCAGCTTCACAACTGGATCGCTTGCGCAAGAAAAAAATCCCGTTGACGATTTGCGTCGACAAAGTGGCAGCCAGCGGTGGTTATATGATGGCCTGTGTTGCGGACAAGCTTGTGGCGGCCCCATTTGCCGTGCTCGGCTCTATTGGCGTGGTCGCACAGATTCCCAACTTTCATCGTCTTCTCAAGCAGTTCAATATCGACTTCGAATTGCTGACCGCTGGTAAGTACAAACGAACCCTGACGCTGTTTGGGGAAAATACCGATGAGGCACGTACGAAATTTCTTGAAGATATTGAACGTATACATCAGCAGTTCAAGGCCTATGTAGGAGAGCGCCGACCGTCGTTGGATATCGAGAAGGTCGCTACAGGCGAGATCTGGTCTGGTCAGGATGTGTTGGATCTGGATCTGGCCGATCAGCTGTCCACCAGTGACGAGTACCTGGTCGATGCCTGTAGTGAATGTGATGTGCTTATGGTCAGCTACAAGGAAAAGAAAAGCCTGATGACGCGATTCAATTTAGGTGTTCAACAGGGCATCGATAGTCTGTTGATGAAGTGGTTGGATAGATTGATGAAGAGCCGGTTTTCAGCTAGCTGACATAAGCCTACGTTCAGGAATAGTCGGTCTGAATCTAGATCTGATTTGTCCATTCACGTAACTGAAATTTCTGAATCTTGCCGGTCGATGTTTTCGGCAAATCACGAAATACAACGTGTTTCGGGCACTTGAAGTGAGCCAGACGTTCACGGCACCAATCGATCAGCTCTTGTTCGCTGAGCTCGCTACCAGTTTTGAGTTCGACGAAGGCGCAGGGGACCTCGCCCCAGTGATCGTCTGCTTTAGCGGCGACTGCGGCATCAAGCACAGCGGGGTGTGCATACAATGTGTTTTCGATCTCGATGGATGAGATATTTTCGCCGCCGGATATGATGATGTCTTTGGCGCGATCGAGAATTCGCAAGTATCCATCCTCGTCCATGACGGCTAGATCGCCACTGTGAAACCAACCACCCCGAAAGGCTTCCTCATTAGCTTCCTGGTTTTGGAAATAACCACGCATCACGATATTACCGCGGAACATGATCTCGCCAATGGTAGTGCCATCACGCGGTACAGGCTTCATGGTTTCAGGGTCCATGACTTCCAGACCTTCCAGAACTTGATAACGCACACCCTGGCGTGATTTCAAACGTGCACGCTCCTCATCGGGCAGTGCGTTCCAATCTGATTTCCACGCACAGATAACAGCTGGGCCATAGGTCTCGGTTAATCCATAAACATGTGTGATGTCAAAGCCAAGTCTCTCGACTGCTGATAGCACAGTTGCTGGCGGTGGCGCGGCGGCGGTCATGACCTTGACAGTATGTGGCATGGGTTTGATTTCATTCTCTGCGGCATTGATAATGAAATTCAGAATGATCGGTGCCCCACAGAAATGTGTGACACCGTGAGTTTCAATCGCATCGTAAATGACTGCCGCATCAATTCTGCGGGTGCAGATACTGGTGCCAGCATTTGCGGCCAATGTCCAAGGGAAACACCAACCGTTGCAATGAAACATCGGTAACGTCCAAAGATATACGGGATGCATCGGCATGTTCCAGCCCGTAATATTTGACATGGCGTTGAGCATGGCGCCGCGATGATGGTAAACAACACCTTTCGGACTACCGGTTGTTCCTGATGTGTAGTTCAAAGATATTGACTGCCACTCGTCAATGGGTAGTTGCCACTGCCAGTTTGGGTCGATCGCAGGCAAGCTTGAGGGGTTCGCGTTCGATGTCGGGTCTTGAGTGACAAATTCCTCGTAAGTTACATCGCTGATCGCATCACCGGTTGCTTCGCCATCGTCAATGCAGATCAATATTGGTGGTGTTG
The DNA here is from genome assembly GCA_964449565.1 of uncultured Granulosicoccaceae bacterium. Taxonomy (GTDB): domain Bacteria; phylum Pseudomonadota; class Gammaproteobacteria; order Granulosicoccales; family Granulosicoccaceae; genus Granulosicoccus. The sequence goes on from CAYUZB010000012.1 coordinate 27,773, forward strand.
TCGCTGGTGTACCACTATCGCTCGCGGTTTCTTTTATCATTTCGAGTGCGTGTTGAACGACCGCTGTTGAATCGCGGTCAACAAAAATCAGCTTGGCGCCACCATGTTGAAGTATATAGCTAATAGTTTTTGCTTCTAGTCGAGTATTGATGGCGTTAAGAACAGCGCCGCACATTGGCACACTGAAGTGCAATTCAAACAAGGCTGGAATGTTAGGTGCGATCACGGCAACCACATCGCCGGTTTCAATACCTAATGCATGTAATCGGGCCGCCGCGGTTTTGCAGCGCGTATGGACATCCTGCCAGCTCAAGTGTTGATCGGAATGGACAACCGCAAGTTGATCCGGATAGACCTCCGCCGCCCGGCTTAGAAAACTCAGCGGCGACAATGGGGTGTAATTCGCCGCGTTAGGCGGCAGTGGCACACTGCCGTCACCCGGTTGCATGTTTCGCGATTCAATCATTGTCATGATATATGTGGGTGATCAGAGTTTCGGTTAAACCATACTATGAATGATGTAGCGGCCAACGACAATCAGGTACTGCGTGGAGTCCGGGTGCTGGAGATGGGTCAGTTGATCGCCGGACCTTTTGCCGGTCAGATGCTGGCAGCCTTCGGCGCTGAAGTGATCAAGCTCGAGCCGCCAGGCCGGGGTGATCCCTTGCGCAAATGGCGCGTACTTGATGATGAGGGAACCTCCTACTGGTGGCGCAGTATTGCGCGCAACAAGAAATCAGTGACAGTGGATCTCGGCATCCCGGCGGGGCGTGAAATCGCCCGTCAACTCATGTGTGCAAGTGATGTGGTGATTGAGAATTTTCGCCCAGGACGAATGGAGGCATGGGGGCTAGGTCCAGAAGATATTCGCCAAGATAACCCGGAACTGATTTACACACGAGTCTCCGGTTATGGTCAAACGGGTCCGTACGCCAGTCGGCCTGGTTTCGCATCAGCATGTGAGGGGGTTGCCGGTTTGAGGTATGTCAATGGTTACCCTGGTGAAACACCGGTACGGCTCAATCTCAGTCTCGGTGACACGCTCGCAGGCATGCATGCAATGGTGGGTACCATGCTGGCACTGTTCAACCGACAGGCAGGGTGCGGTGGGCAGAGTGTCGACGTCTCCATCGTTGAAAGCATATTCAACATGCTCGAAGGTGTTTATCCAGAATACGATGGCCGTGGTGTGGTGCGTGAGCCGTCGGGCTCGACGCTGACCGGTATCGTGCCGACTAATACCTATCGATGTCTCGACGGTCGTTTTATTGTCATCGGTGGCAATGGTGACTCGATCTTCAAGCGATTGATGAATTTGATCGGACGTGCGGATCTAGCCAATGATCCACGTATGCAGGACAACGTAGGTCGAGTCAGCTGCGAGCGGGAAATAGATGCCGCACTTCAGGATTGGACATCTGGCATTGACGCGGAAATTGCGTTACAGCAGCTCGATAATACTGATGTGCCGGCTGGCCCAATCAATTCGATTCGTGAGATCGCCGAAGATCCGCACTTTATCGCCCGGGGTGCTTTCGAAGCGGTCATGGTAAATGGTAAACCTCGCCGCTTGCCGGCAGTTCATCCAAAACTGGATGCGACTCCAGCCGTGACGCGTTGGCCAGGACCTGAAGTCGGAGAGCACACCGTTGAGGTTTTACATGACTGGCTCGGCGCCAGTGATATTGAAATTGAGAACTGGCGCACATCGAAAATCGTGTAAACAGCCGATCTGGCTAAACTTCCCCCACATGCAGTGCACTGGCGCAAACTATTGTGCGTAGTGCGTCAAGAAGCTCAAGAACACGTCGATACGAGCAACAGGCAAGTTAGGAGTATTCGACATTGGAAAGTTCTCCTTGGGTGCGCATTTCGATGGCAGCGGGGCTATATCTGCTCGTCATTTGGGCCCATCTATCGTTGGCGGGAGGGACTGCATTCGCAATTTTTTACGCTTTTGCGATGTCAGCGATGCTTGTGTACTGGACTGATCAGAGCGCACTCAAGCACGGCGATGCCGACAGCTTGATTGCCGCGCTGGGTCATTCTGAGGATCTGCATGAAGTATCCCCGGAAGACTGGCAAAAAATATTTGATGCAGATCAAATAATGGATGGTGTTGAGCCCGTCCATGCCTGGGACAAGTCCCAAGTCCGAGCCGAACCTGAAACCTTGCGACCAGTTGATCGTGAAACCTTGCGCTGTGCCTTGACCCGTCTTGATGTGATCAAGGAAGAACTGAAAGCGCAATACGCTCAACTTGGCAAGGATCAAACAGCATGGCGCAGCGGTGATCGCTGGCGCTTTGATGGATTGTAGGAAGCTGCATCAGATGACAGAGTTAATTAATATTCGTGCGCTTGAAGCTATCGAAGCTTTACAACGGCCTGGTAAGCCTAATCTTTTAGACATGGTTGTAGGCTTGTTTGAAACGGATGCGCCGAAAAATATCGAATCCCTGCTCGGCGCTCTTGAAGTGAGTGATCTAGAGCTCGTTAGAACCTCAGCCCATTCCTTGAAATCGAGTAGCGCCTACCTCGGTGCCGCGAAGCTCTCTGAGCTTTGTCGCGATATCGAACATGCTGCTCGCGATGATGATGAATCAACGTGCGCATCATTGTCAGTCGATTTACCAACGTTGTACGAGAACTCTCTTGCTGAGTTGCATCTAAGGAGGCAGAAAGCCGCCTGATGAGCAACTCGGTCGTCCAAGCTGTGCAGATGTTATCACCTGGTGCGATGCGTGAGCGCCCGGTTGTACTGCATGTGGACGATGATGCTGCTGCGTTGATAATGGCTGAAGGTGCGCTCGAAGACGCCGGCTTTGACATTGTGCACGCGGAAGACGGGCGCCAGGCTATCGAACAATTTCATGCAGTGGCACCTGATCTGATCATCATGGACGCGGTCATGCCTGTGATGGATGGATTCTCAGCGATTCGTGAGATCAGGAAAATGCCGGCAGGTGAACATATTCCGATACTTATGATCACCGGGCTCGATGATTTTGATTCCATCACCCGAGCTTATGACGAGGGTGCAACTGATTTTCTGGCAAAGCCTGTCAACTTCATTGTGTTGCCACATCGTGTGCAATACATGTTGCGTTCGACGAAAACTGCAAACGAATTGCGAATAAGCCAGACGAAGCTCGATTACGCACAAAAACTGGCGCGCATAGGCAATTGGGAACTTGATCTGCAGACGAAGGAGTTAAGTTGGTCGCAAGAATTCGGACGGATGTTCAATTTGAACAACAGCCATTCGAATCAATATTGGAGCGCCTTGCTTGAACGCATCCACGAAGATGATCGGCAGTCGGTACAGATCCTTACCGAGCAATCTATTGACAAAGGCGAGTCGTTCAATGTCGAGTTTTCTGTCAAACTGGAAGATGCGGCTGAGATGCGCCGGATGCGCCTCGAAGCAGAGCCGTTTACGATCGATAGAAGCAAGGCTTGCACGCATATGCTTGGCACAGTGCAGGACATTACAGATCGAGTCCTGGCACAGGAGCAGATGCACAACCTTGCATACTATGACGTTGTAACTGGGCTTCCCAACCGCGCTCAATTGAATGAGCGCATGTCCAGAATGTTGCGCAATGCGGAACGCAATGAGTCAAAATTTGCAGTATTGTTTCTGGATCTTGATCATTTCAAACAGGTTAATGACACCTACGGTCATGATATTGGCGATGAGCTTTTGCAGGAAGTATCCGAGCGATTGACGAATGTGGTACGTGACTCCGATTCCATCGCTCGACCTCATCAGAGAGGTTACGATGAAAACCGTTTTACCGTTGCTCGACTCGGCGGTGATGAATTTGTTGTGCTACTCGGTGATATCAATCGTGCGGAAGATGCAGCACGTGTTGCCGATCGCATCGCAGAATTTGTTGGCAAACCCTATCATCTTGCCAAAAGTGAAATGAACGTCACGACTACCATTGGAATAAGTGTATTCCCAGCTGATGGAGTCGATTGCGAGACGTTATTGAAGAACGCTGATATTGCCATGTATCACGCCAAACAATCCGGTCGCGATGGGTATCAGTTCTACTCAAGCGGTATTCACGAGCGTGCCATGGAGCGTTTCTCGCTTGAGCGGGACCTTCGTCGCGCTATCGAATCTGAAGCATTGACGCTGGTGTATCAGCCTAAGATTAGCGTCAGTACTGGCGAACTGAATGGGATTGAAGCGCTGGTACGTTGGAATCATCCAAGCCGTGGTTCGATCAGCCCGGCTGAATTCATTCCACTAGCTGAGGAGACGGGTCTCATCCTGCCGCTTGGGCGCTGGGTATTCCGCGAAGCTTGCCAGCAATTACAAGCCTGGAAAAATACAGGCATGAAACCAACGGTCATGTCGGTCAACTGCTCACCTACTCAATTCAGTCGCGGCGATGTTGAAGCTGATATTTCCGATGCGCTCGAAGTCAGCGGTTTGGATCCTCACTGTCTGGAAATAGAAATAACCGAGAGCCTGCTAATCGATGATCTTGATGGTGGTATCAATCGCTTGAATCAACTAAAGGCAATTGGAATTCAGGTGTCGGTTGACGACTTCGGAACTGGATTTACATCCTTGAGCAATCTGGCGAAATTGCCAGCGGATAGATTGAAGATTGATCCGTCGTTTGTTGCAGAACTTGATAGCAATAGTAGCAGCAAGGCAATCGTGTCATCTATCGTTACGCTTGGGCATAATCTGGATATGCAGGTGGTTGCTGAAGGGGTTGAGTCCGAGAGTCAGTTCGACATCCTGAGTGAAGTCGGTTGCGATGAAGTGCAGGGGTATTTCATCAGCTATCCCTTGAGTTCGGAGGAATTTCAAGCGTGGGTAAACGACAAGAAAAATCAACTACGCTTGCCTAAAGCTGTTGGCATGTAGGTACTGTAGATCGCTAGAGCTCAGTACCCAGCTGTTCAACTTAGCGATGTTTCCACAACGGTTCTCGTTTTTCCTTGAACGCATCAATACCGATTGATACATCCTCTGCCATCATGTTGCAGGCCATGGAATCCGCAGCAATTTTGTAAGCCTCTTCGATCGGTAGTTCCAGCTGTTTATAAAAAAGAGCCTTGCCCGTAGTCACGGCAACCTTTGACTTAGCCTTTATTTTGTCGCACCAGATTGCAATTTCCTTGTCCAGATCTTTGTCGTCAACCGCCTTGTTGATCAGACCCCATTCTGTCGCGGTGATCGCATCGATGAAGTCGCCGGTCATCAACATTTCGAAAGCACGCTTGCGGTGGATGTTTCTCGATAGTGGTACCGATGGCGTGCTACAGAACAGGCCAATATTGATTCCTGATACCGCGAATCTTGCACTTCTAGCAGCTATGGCAAGATCACAATTGGCAACCAGCTGACACCCCGCCGCAGTTGCAATACCTTGAACCTTGGCGATAACCGGTTGTGGAATGTTGAGCAAGGTGTTCATGAAGTGACTGCACTTGGCAAAGAGCTCTGCCTGCCACGCCTGGTCGATGTTTGCCCGCATTTCCTTGAGATCATGTCCGGCGCAGAAGGCCTTGCCATTTGCAGCAATGACTACGAGCCGGCACTCATCATTCAGTGAGTCGAGTGCAGTTTGTAGTGAATCGAGCATCTCATGTGACAATGCGTTGTATTGGGCAGGGCGATTAAGCGTCAGTGTCGCGATGCCATCTTCATGCGTGAGCAGACACACTGAGTTCTCTGCGTCGTGTTCTGTGCTCTGGTGTGATTCAGTTGTCATGAAAACTCCTGCTTGTTTCGATCGCCTCCGAGCGAATGCTTACGCCGAGAGCTGAGTGGTCGTGTAATGCCAGTATTTCGCGTACTTTCAAAAGCAATATAAGGAGTTTAGCGCGGCTTTGAAACTCAAAATTACCGAATGCCTGTTATTCTGCGAGGCATGACTCGCTCCACTCAGACTTCGGAGCTTCAGCTCACTGAAGCGGATTTTGCCCTCTTGATGGCTGAACGCCTGCCTTTTGCCGCGATGATGGGTCTTGAAATAGAACAATTCAATGCCAGTGGTGTCTGGATGCGATCGGTATACCGGGATGAGTTTCTGCGCCCTGGCGGCACCGTCGCTGGTCCCTTGATGATGGGCCTTGCCGATGCTGCCATGTATGCGGCCGTGCTGGCACGAATCGGCCCCGTTGAACTGGCTGTCACCACGAATCTGTCAATCAATTTTTTACGACGCCCGTCACCAGGCGATGTACTCGGGCATGCGCGATTGTTGAAACTGGGTAAACGCCTCGCCGTGGGCGAAGTATCGCTTTATAGTGACTTGCCTTTGCATGATCGGGAAGTGGTGGGCAAGGGCGACGGATATTTCCTTGCGCTCGAAGCCACGGAGCCGGTCGCGCATGTAACATCTACTTATTCAATTCCACCGCCGGCGCAGCGGCCATAATAGCAATCTGACTAGCAACCAGAACAACAGCCAGAACAACAGCCAGAACAACAGCCAGAACAACAGTTATTAGAGCAGGGGAGCTGATACACATGAAAGAGCAACACTTTACCGATATCAAGGCCTGTGTGTTTGATGCCTATGGCACCTTGTTCGACGTGCATTCGGCGGTCGGTAAATTTCGTGATGAAATTGGTCCTCGTTACGCGGAGCTATCAATGGCCTGGCGAACCCGTCAACTCGAATACACCTGGTTACGCAGCTTGATGGGAGAGCACTGTGACTTTTGGCAAATTACCTCTGATGCTTTGACAGTTAGCCTGGCTGCCAATAATCTGGACAAAAGCCAATTTCATGATCGCCTGATGCAGGCCTATTTATCGCTTGATACGTTTGCTGAAGTCAAACAAGTGTTGACCTTGCTCAAGCGTTCCGGAATGCAGACGGCCATTTTGACCAATGGCAGCCCGTCGATGATCAAAGCGGCCGTAGTCAGTGCTGGACTGGATGCTTTGATTGATCATCAATTGTCGGTCGAATCTGTCGGCGTATTCAAGCCCGATGCCCGTGTCTATCAATTGGCGGTCGACACGCTGGGTGTCGACAAAGAACAGATCAGCTTTCAGTCATCAAACGCCTGGGATGCGGCTGGTGCTGCGCATTTTGGCTTTCGGGTCGCCTGGATCAATCGTTATGCGCAGCCGCAGGAAGCGCTACCGGGCAATCCTCAGGCAGAGCTCAAGGATCTGTCGAATTTTCCGGCGCTGTTGGGAATCTGCTAGGCGCATCGTCAAGGGTTTCAACTTTCGCACGGCGCCTGTCGATCAGCGCTGACAATATACTCAGTTTTTCATCATCGTCCAATCTGGACCAACGCGTGATTTCATCAATGTTTCGGTAGCAACCGCTGCAGGTTTGCGTCTGTTCATCGATGGTGCATACACCGGTGCAAGGCGATGGGATCTGAAGACTCATCTTTATAAGGGTATCAGTAGATTGTATTTCGAGTCGGTAGTGACCCGTACGTACTCGGTTGGCTGATAGACTCATCTGTTGAGCCCGGAACTGAATTCTATGCATAAAATCATCCTGGATACAGACCCTGGTGTCGATGATGCGATGGCGATCGCATATGCCTTCTGCCACCCGGATATTCAGCTTCTCGGTCTGACCACCGTTTTCGGCAATACCAATATTGATTTTGCTACGCGCAATGCCATGTTCATTCTCGATCAACTGGGCGCGCTGGATGTCGCAGTGGCTAAAGGCGCAGCAGTGCCGAGTATTCGTCCCCCGCAACCACCCGCCGACTTTGTGCACGGCGCTGATGGTATTGGTAATCAGTACCCGGGTAGTACGGTTGACGTACCCGCAGCTCAGGCTGCGGCGCTGAACCCGGCGGCAAGACATGCGAATATTGAAACACTGGATGCTGCAGATTTCATCATCGAATCAGCTCGTCAGGCCCCTGGTGAAATTAGCTTGGTCGCGGTGGGGCCTCTGACCAATATCGCCGAGGCCTTGCGTCGAGAACCGCAACTGCCCAGCTTGCTTCGGCAACTCGTTGTCATGGGGGGCACTGTCGACGAACCGGGTAATGTGTCGCCGGTTGCCGAAGCCAATTTTCTCAATGACCCACATGCGGCGGATACGGTATTTGCTGCTGACTGGCCGGCGACCATTGTCGGTCTGGATGTCACGCATCGCATCATGATTGGCGATAGTCACCTAGACCGACTTGGCTCGGACGCTGGCCAGACTGGGCAACTGATTCGACTGAGCAGTCGTTTCTATGTCGATTTCTATACTGAGGCGGGAGCGGCGGCGGACGCTCATGATGCGGGAGAAGAGCCCCAATGCGCAATGCATGATGCTGCAGCCATCGCCTGTGTTCTTTTGCCGGACGCATTCTCGACAGTTGCTGGGCCCGCGCGGGTTATCAGCGAAGGTGTGGCCATAGGCCAACTGGCGCTTGATCGAAAAGGCTATCACTACGCGCTGCCGCACTGGCAGGACTTGCCGGCAACAAAGGTCTGCATGGCTGTCGATGCTCCCCGTGTGCTCAATCATTTTCTTGACACCTTGATCGATCATCATCGGACCTGAAGGCTGTAGTCCAGTGTGTTCAATGACTTGCGATTTCTGAATCCCAGTTAAATTCTGGCATTCAGAGGCTGCCTCATATAAAACCCGTCGTTCGCGCGGAACAGGGAAGTCTGTCCTCGCCGTCACGCTGCCATGGCGGTCAATTGCTCGTCGCTGTTCTACACTTGATGGTATGCGCGACAGAAAATTTACAGGTCTTGCGTCATCCGTGGCGTTACTTTTGTCCGTTTCCGCCTGTGACTGGGTAGATTCGACGGGAACTCAGCTGGATTCAGCTCCGCAAACTACCGTATTCCTTGATGACGTAGCTGTAGGTAGCGTGCTTGCCATCGAGGAGAACTCGTCGGCGCGAGTGCTGACCAGTCGCGACGTGGTGGCAGATGGTGAGTCGCTGCAATTTTCCTGGTCCGATTCTCCGTTGGCCGAAGGGGCACTGGACGTCTGCGCAAATGTGGCAGGTTTTCAACAGGCTTTCGCCGCAAGTAATCTCGACAGCGCCTGCACAGATTCTGATCAATGTTCGCTGTCCTTTGTCCCGCAAGCGATGAGCGATCCCAATGTGGTCGAGTTTTTGGTTGGCGTGCCGACGTTGCAAGCGTCGGTCGGCGTGCGGCATGAACTGACCGTGACAGATACGAGCGGTGAGATTGTCAGTCAAAATGAATTTGATTTTTGTCTGATTGCAACGAACGATCCGCCTGTCGCGGTCGCTGATACCTTTGTAGTTGTCGAAGGTACGCGTCTGACGGTTGACCCTCTGAATCCGCCACATCTTCTGAGTAACGACACCGATGATGTGGACGTGACGAACAACCCTGAGCTTACGGTACTGCCAACAACTGTACGAGAACCACAATTTGCTGCCTTTTTCCAGCTCCAGAATGACGGCGGTTTCTCCTACGAATATGGTGGCGATCCGATACTGGCAGACATCATCGACCGATTCGATTATCAGATTACAGATGGGCTGTCGACGTCAACTGCAACAGTGACACTACGCATTGTTGCCAGCAATCAGGCACCTCAGCTGGTCGAAGATCTACCCTTGTTCAGTGCAACGGTTGGAGATGACGTCGAGATAGATTTAGCGCAGTTCTTTATTGATCCTGAGGGCGTTGATCTTTCTTTTGATGTTGATGAAACAACTTTACCGCCGTCTGGCAATCTTGAACTCGATAATGATGGTTTTCTTGAAGGCGAAGTGGATGCAACGGACGTCGGAAGCTACGTAGTTGTCGTGACAGCAAGTGACGGCGGGCGGACAGTTGCGGCGAATGTGTCACTCGAGATTTTTCCAGCGTCCCTTGTTCCCGACAATTCGCCTCCAGTTTTTGTCAGTGGTAGCGTATTCGACCAGAGCATTACGCTGGGTCAGCAAATAGCTGTCATTCGTCCGCTTTTCAACGATCCTGACGGCGATATTCTGAGCTATCAGGTAATCGGCGGAGCCTTGCCAGCTGGCGTCTCCATCAATAGCCTTACCGGTGTCATATCCGGGCGTCCTTTGGGTCGGCTCTGGGTCAGAAATCTGCAGGTTGAGGCGGAGGATGAAGCTGGCAACACGGCCGAATCGAGCCTGTTCGATATCCGCGTCCGCTGATATCCAATTCGCGATCCCGGCCCGGGATTTGCCTCCTGTGCTCGTATCAGAGAAAATTTGCCGGTTATGATAATGGCAAGGTAAACGGTTAACTCAGCATGGCATCGAACGGGCCATATCTTTTTGTAAAGCACTCGGAGCACTGGAACGTCGATCGTTGCACCCGTTGGATGGGTCGCCGCGATTTCGATCTGGACTGGTGTTATCCGGTTAACGGTGATGTTTTTCCCGATCCTTCACGTTACGCCGGAATCATCGTCTTTGGCGGTGCCAACAGTGCCAATGATTGTGCCGAACACGATTGGGTCAAGCAAGAGTTGTCCTTCGTTGAACAATGCCTGAAACATGATGTGCCGTTCTTTGGAATATGCCTCGGCGCACAGATGCTGGCTCGCGTGTTGGGTGCCACGGTTCGTCCCCACGAAAAGGAATGCAAAGAGATTGGCTTTTACGATGTGCTGCCGACCGAGGAGGGGCGTGACTTTCTGCAGGCGCCCTTGAAATTCATGCAATGGCACTCGGAGGGTTTTGACTTGCCTGCGGGATCCAGACGCATCGCTACCGGTCATGATTTCCCCAATCAAGGGTTTGCCCTGAGTGATACGACGCTGGGAGTGCAGTTTCATCCGGAAGTCAATCCTGATGTGCTGGCAATCTGGCATGAACGCAACAAAAAACGCAAACCTGGTCAGCTGAGCGACGAGGATCGTCGCCTGATGATGCGGGACGCTTATGCTCATGACGCGGCGATTACTGCCTGGCTTGACGGTTTCCTGACTCAATGGACATCAATCGCGGCAAGCAAGTCAGTTAGCTGAATCGAATCTCCCGCATGCCTGCCGCGTAGATCGCTTACTATTCACCCATGAGTGAAACCAGTAGCCTGTTGCTGAATATCTTTATTTATCTGCTGGCAGGTTTGCTGGCCGTCCCTGGTGCCAAACGTCTTGGTATGGGGCCAGTGCTCGGATTTTTGTTCGCGGGAATTTGCGTCGGTCCCTGGGGGCTTGCATTGATTCGTGACGCGGAACACATCGAGCTATTTTCGCAAACCGCGACAGTGCTGTTATTACTGCTATTGGCTTTGCAGGCTACGCCTATCAGGGTTCGTCGTTTGCTTGATGACTTTGCTTCTATCGGGCTTTGGCAATATGCATTGACAACAGTGGCCGTGACCGTGGTCAGTTTGCTGATCGGTCACCCTTGGAACCATTCCCTGGTTGCAGGATTAGCCCTGTCTATTTCTTCAGGTGCTGTTGCCAAGCATGCGTTTGACGAGCGTTACCCAACAGGCTCCCCGTTGACTGAGACCGGGCAGCAGATTCTGTTGACCCAGACTTTATTGTCGGTCCCAGTGATTGTTCTGTTGCCGTTGTTGGGCGTTGGATCATTTGCTACCGAAGGAAGTCCCTTACCTAAAGTTATTACCGGCGGTTTCGTACTGTTGGTGTTTGGCGTATTCGGACATAACTTGCTTCGCTATGCATTTCGCTATGTTGTTAGTGTCGGTCTTGATGAAGTGTTTGCAGCCTTTGCGCTACTGCTGGTCATTGGTCTTTTGTTGTTGACACAAGCGCTCGATTTACCGCTTGAACTAGGCGCACTACTTGCCGGGTTATTGTTGATTCGTTCAGAGTATGGTTCCGCGATACGTATCGCTACGCGCCCCTTTCGCGGTTTGCTGGTCGGAATGTTTTTCATCTCCGCGGGCATGGCCATCGATTTCGCTACCTTTTTTCGAAAGCCACTGGAAACCTTTGCGCTGGTTGCCTTGCTGGTCGTTGTCAAGGCGTGGATTTTAAGAAAGCTCTTGCGTTACTCGTCAGTGCCGCGTCGACAACGAATCTGGCTGGCTACCGTACTCGCCCAAAGTGGCGAGATGTCTTTTGTTATTGTTGTGCTTGCAGTCAACTATTTTGCGTTGCCGGACAAGCTCGCTTCGCAGATCGTATTAATCATTGCACTGTCAATGCTGACAACACCCGTGTTGTTGTTCTTCGCTGCCCGCCGTGACACGTTACCCGCACGCCAGCAAACTGATACAGGTCTCGGCGTAGGGCAGACGGCTGACTCTCAGGTAATCGTCGCCGGTTTTGGTCGGGTGGGTCGAGTCATTGCGCGGTTGCTGAAGGACAATGGTTATCGCGCTGCCGTTATCGATCACAATCCGGATCGCTTTGCCGAATTGCGTGCTGAAGAATTTGTCGGATTTTATGGCGACGCGTTGCGACCCGATCTTCTAGCCTCAGCAGGGGCGGACAAGGCGGCGGTCATGGTCATTGCGATCGATGATGCGGAGAGCGCGGAGGCGCTGGTGCAACGGGTCAGGCGTGATTATCCGCACATGACACTTGTATCGCGAGCGGTAAACCCGGCAGCTCACGAACGGTTATTACGAACTGGTGTCGACCGAGCCTACCCGGAAACATTTGAAACTGCGCTGTTGATCGGCGAAGATGTGCTTGAGCTTGTCGGCTTGAGTCCTCTGGAGGCGCAGGCTAGTGCTGAATCGTTTCGAGATTCTGAACAGGCTCGTGTCGAAGCGTCAAACGCAAAGCAACAAGGGGATCCTGCGTGAAAGGTAAAGATGTTGAATCACTGACAAAATTGCTAAAGCAGCATAATGTGTCGATCTCTGCCGTCAAGGCTAACAAGTTGCTGTTGTCGATAGGTTTTATGGAAGAAGCAACGCGCGAGAGTTCCACGCGCCCGGGTGTCATCAAGAAGTACAAAGTACTGGTCGGCAAAGGCCTCGACTATGGCGTCAATGAGGAAAATCCGCAAAGCCCTGATCAGACATCGCCGTATTATTACAAGGACAGTTTTGGTGAACTCGCAACGGTCCTGACAGCCGCAGCCGATGCGGAAGCTGATAGCTGAATAGCAAGGGAAATTCAGTAAGGTATATTCCGAGTCCGTGTGCCCTTGGGGATGTCGGGAAACGCAACAATTCTCCGAGTTCTGAACATGGCCAGGTGGTTGTGGAGAGCTTTTTGGGCTTGGCGATGCTGCGTGATACACTCGAGAAACGGGGTCCGAATCGAGGCGAATTTCCGCCTGTTCAAAAGACCTGAGTCTGGTACCACTTTCCACTTGAGGACTGTTTTATGACTATTTCACGTGCGGGTGTTTTTGCTGGCTTGTTGTTAGCAGCTTCTGCCGCCACAGCAGCTGATATATCTCCAGCTGTCGTTTTTGACATGGGCGGTAAGTTTGATAAATCCTTCAACCAGGGAGTCTACGACGGCGTTGAACGGTTCAAGAAAGAGACCGGAATCGAATACCGCGAGTTTGAGGTCACTAACGAAACTCAGCGAGAGCAAGCGCTTCGACGTATGGCTCAGCGTGGTGCCAATCCGATTCTCGGCGTTGGTTTCGCCCAGGCTGGCCCCATGGAAACCGTCGCAAAGGAATTTCCCGATGTCAAATTCACGTTGATTGACGGAGTCGTTGATCTGCCGAATGTTCAGTCAGTCGTGTTCAAGGAGCAGGAGGGTTCCTTTCTGGTGGGATTACTAGCGGCCATGGCATCCGAAACCGGTGTGGTCGGTTTTGTTGGTGGAATGGATATTCCATTGATTCGACGCTTTGCCTGTGGTTATGAGCAAGGAGCCAAACACGCCAGTGCCACTATAGATGTTGTACAGAACATGACAGGCACTACGCCATCTGCATGGAATGATCCGGGGCGGGGTAGTGAATTGGCGAAAGGGCAATTTGATCGTGGTGTCGATGTTGTCTATGCGGCAGCCGGTGGTACGGGAGTCGGTGTTTATCAGGCAGCGAAAGATGGCGGCAAACTTGCCATTGGTGTGGATTCCAATCAGAACTATTTACACCCGGGCACCATGCTGACTTCAATGCTCAAGCGTGTTGATGTGGCTGCCTATAATGCCTACAAAGAAGCGATGGATGGAACCTGGGAGCCTGGCTTCAAGGTGCTTGGGCTTGCGGAAGAAGGTGTTGGTTGGGCGCTTGATGAAAACAATGCTTCCTTGATCTCTGACGAGATGAAAGCGGCGGTGAAACAGGCCTCAGACGATATTCTGGCCGGTAAAATTACGGTTCATGACTACATGAGTGACAATGCCTGCTCATACTGATTGTCACGCCAGTTAAAGCAGTAAGCCTGGGCGTTTGATTGATGACAGATGCTAAGACGGATCCGGGAAGGCCAGATGCTTTCCCGGATGCCCCCTCAAATGCATCAAATAGTTCGAACCAGGTCAGCTCTGACTTTGCGATAGAGCTTCGCGGTATCTCTAAACGGTTTGGCGCGGTTCGCGCGAATCAAGATATTGATCTCGCGGTTCGCCGCGGAACCATACACGGCATTGTCGGTGAGAACGGAGCCGGCAAATCCACGCTGATGAGTATCCTCTACGGCTTCTACCAGGCGGACAGCGGTGAGGTGATAATCAATGGTGACAAGGTCAGTATCAATTCCTCGCGCGATGCTATTAGTGTAGGTATCGGTATGGTACACCAGCACTTCATGCTGGTTGATACGTTCAGTGTTCTGGAAAACGTCATGCTGGGCGCTGAAGGGCATGCGCTGTTGGCCCGAAGTGCTGCCAAAGCACGTGCCGAGCTGCAAAGACTTAGCGACGAGTATCAGTTATCGGTAGAGGTTGATACGCTTGTCTCTGAACTCCCGGTTGGCGAGCAACAACGTACTGAGATACTCAAGGCTTTGTATCGGCATGCGGAAATTCTAATTCTCGATGAGCCGACAGGTGTCCTGACACCGCAAGAAGCTGATCAGTTGTTCAAAGTATTGCAAGCGCTCAAGAACCGCGGTGTCACGGTCATTCTCATCACGCATAAATTGCGCGAGATCATGGACATTACCGATACGGTTTCTGTCTTGCGCTTGGGCAAGATGGTTGCCCATCGCGAGACAGCGAATACATCAATGAGTGAGCTCGCCGAATTGATGGTCGGGCGAAAGCTCGACACGCGAAACTTCCATCGAACAGAAGCACTCGACGCTGACACGCTCGCCGGAATTGATGTGAAAAATCTGGGACTCGTTGATCGTTTCGGTGCGACCCGACTCGATAATGTCAGTTTGCAAGTCCGCCGCGGCGAGATACTTGGAATTGCAGGTGTTGCAGGTAACGGGCAGAGCAAATTGCTTGAAGTGCTCTCGGGCATCACTCCGCCGACCAGTGGGCAATTCGAAATAAACGGGCAGCTTACCAATGCAGAGGTGCAGCTTGATCCTGCCGACATGCGTAGAATAAGCGTGCATCATGTGCCTGAGGATCGTTTGAAGCTGGGTTTGGTCAAAGCATTTTCCGCGGCGGAGTCTTCTGTACTGGGATATCAGCGTGATCAGAAATTCAACTGGCGTGGGCTTATGCAGTTCGGCGCCATTCGCAAGGCCTGCGTTGCTCTAATGCAGGGTTTCGATGTGCGTCCTGGCGACCCCAGACTTCGTTCGGCTTCGTTCTCGGGTGGTAATCAGCAGAAGTTGATTCTCGCCCGCGAACTTGAAAAGAGGCCAGAGGTTCTGCTTGTTGGCCAACCCACACGTGGTGTCGATATCGGTGCGATCGAACTTATTCACGAGAAGATCGTATCGATGCGTGATTCAGGTTGTGCGGTGTTGCTGGTATCGGTCGAATTGGATGAGATCATGGCTTTGTCTGATCGAATCATCGTCATGTTCGAAGGAAGAATTGTCGGTGAGGTTGAGGGTCGTCACGCTAACAAGACTGAGTTGGGTCTGATGATGGCTAATGCGCATAAGGATGCGGCTGCATGAGTCTGGCTACGAGCAGCATTCCATTACCGGCGTGGCTTGAGGTGATTGTCATCCCGATCCTCAACATCATCATGGCATTGTTCTTTGCGGGTTTGATCATGTTGGCGATCGGGGTAAATCCCATCCAGGCCGTTGGCATTATGATCTTTGGTGCGTTTGGTTATGACGAGGCGATCGGTTATACCTTGTACTACACCACCAATTTCATATTTACCGGTTTGGCTGTAGCAGTTGCGTTTCATGCAAGCCTTTTCAACATAGGTGGGGAAGGGCAAGCCTATATAGGTGGTCTCGGTGTCGGCCTGGTTTTTCTTTTGCTGGATAGATATTTGCCAGCGATCTTGCTGATACCCATCGGCATCATGGCCGCGGGCTTGTTTGGTGCTGCCTGGGCTTTCATTCCAGCCTGGCTACAGGCGTATCGTGGTAGCCACATTGTCATCACGACCATCATGTTCAATTTCATTGCTGCTTCTTTGATGGTTTACCTGCTTGTCAATGTCTTGATCAAACCAGGTCAGATGTCTCCCGAGTCGCGCGTGTTCGATGAATCTTCCTGGTTACCTTTCATGCATGAATTTCTTGGCGTCTTTGGTATGGAGGTCACTCGCTCGCCATTGAATCTATCGCTGTTCTTCGCGTTATTGTGTTGTCTGCTGGTTTGGTTGTACATCTGGCGAACCCGCTGGGGTTATGAATTGCGAACCGCGGGTTTCAGTGAGGATGCTGCCGTGTATGCCGGTATTCGTCCAAAGAAAGTTATTGTCAGTGCCATGTGTATCTCGGGGGCATTGGCAGGTTTTGTCGCAGTGAACGAAATAATGGGCGTTCATCATCGCTTGTTGTTGAACTTCACGGCGGGTTATGGATTTACGGGTATCGCTGTTTCACTGATGGGTAGAAACCATCCGGTGGGCATTATCATGGCGAGCTTGTTGTTTGGAGTCTTGTATCAGGGGGGCGCTGAGCTCGCGTTCGAGATTCCCAAGATCACCCGCGAAATGGTGGTGGCGATTCAGGGACTGATCATACTTTTTTCAGGTGCGCTAGCCTTGATGCTGCGCCCCTTTGTGGTGCGTTTGTATCTCAAGTTCAAGCCTGTTGATGATGTGGTGCCGGCCTGATGGAATGGACACCCACATTGTTTGCGATTCTGGACGCCACCTTGCGAGTTTCGACGCCGTTGATATTGGCAGCGATGGCTGGGTTGTTTTCCGAGCGTTCCGGCATTGTTGATATCAGCCTTGAAGGCAAGATGCTCGCAGCCGCCTTTGCTGCAGGGAGTGTCGCGGCGGTCACCGGTAGTGCCTGGTTGGCCTTGGCCGCTGGCATTCTGGTCAGCGTGGCTCTTGGACTGGTGCATGGCTTTGCCTGTATTACCCACCGGGGAAATCAGGTGGTCAGTGGCCTGGCGATCAACATCCTTGCCTCTGGCTTGACGGTGGTTCTGGGCATTGCCTGGTTCAAACAAGGTGGGCAGACACCTTCGCTGGGTAGTGACGCGCGGTTTTTGCCGATTGAACTGCCGTTTGCGTCAGCTGCTAGTGAGGTGCCGGTGATTGGCCGCTTTTACAGCGATGTCATTAGCGGACATAATTTCCTCGTGTATGTGGCCTTCGCGGCCGTGTTCGCGACCTGGTGGATTGTCTATCGAACACGTTTCGGCCTGCGTCTGCGCGCGGTGGGTGAAAACCCGCTTGCGGTCGATACAGCTGGTCTGTCTGTCAGTGGCATTCGCTACGCGTCGGTTGCTATTTGCGGGGGGCTCGTCGGCATCGCAGGCGCCTATCTGTCAACCGCCCAGAATGCAGCCTTTGTCCGTGAGATGACCGCGGGTCAAGGCTACATTGCTCTGGCTGCCTTGATCTTTGGCAAATGGCGCCCGTTGCCAGCCTTACTTGCCTGCTTGATGTTCGGTTTCCTGGACGCTGTCGCCATTCGACTGCAAGGCGTAAAAATTCCCGGCATCGGCGAAGTCCCCGTGCAAGCCATCCAGGCCCTGCCATACATCCTGACCGTCGTTCTCCTGGCCGGCTTCATCGGCAAAGCCATCGCCCCCAAAGCCGTCGGCGTTCCTTACCTGAAAGAGCGGTAGTTATTGGGTCGCACCACGGTAAGCTGTTGATTTGATTTGTTTATCAGTAAGAAAAAAGCTAATTTTGACTCTTAAACCGCAGTTTATAAACGTGATTTTGGCCGATTAGTTATCTCGACTATGGTTTTCAATCTCCAAATTTTGAGGGCAATCCACCACCTTGTAACGATCTGAAAGTGCGGATTTGGAGGGCTAATAGTCGTTCTAAGAGGAAAAAACGACTCGAATTCATTGATATTAATAATCAAA